>DAHWKP010000257.1:0-6939 GCA_027343585.1 Acidobacteriaceae bacterium | reverse complement strand
AAACAGTCCGGCCCCACCTGTGATACGTTGTGGGCGGAAGCAATTGTTGCCAACGATAGTACGCACCGCGATTCTCCTCGATGTCCAAGTCCACGCAATCTCCGTCGATGGTTTCTCCGAAGTCGATTCCGGTTGGGGGTGTTCCCACGCTCAGCGAGATTGAGGCGCAGTTGCAGCGGCTCCAAGCCAGCCCACATTTCAAGCACAGCTTGCGTTGCATCAACTTTCTGAATTATGTGGTGCGCAAAACCGCCACAGGCTTTTCGGATCAGCTCAAAGAACGAACGATCGGCATGGAGGTTTTCAACCGTCCGCCGGATTATGATCTGCATGCCGATCCCATCGTTCGCGCTGTTGCTGGCGATGTTCGCAAGCGGTTGGTGCAGTACTATTACGAGCCGGAGCATCGAGACGAGCTTCGGATTGAGCTGCATTCAGGCTCCTATATTCCAGAATTCAAATTGGCTGCTGTAGAGAATTCTTGGAATTCCGATGCTGCTGCTCGGACCGGATTGCAGCCGCCACGCGCTGCAACGGCAATCCATTTTCCCTTTGCGCGGCTGCGCTTCCGGTATCGCATGTTGGGAGCGGGCTTGCTTGTGGGGGCGTTGGCCGCAGTCTGGATCGTCGTCCACGGGAGTACCGCAGCGCTGGATCATCTGTGGAAGCCATTTCTGCGCGATCCCGGCCCAAGACTTATTTGTGTAGGCTCGGTGATGGCGCTGGTGCCGCCTCCCACCTCTGCCATCAGCATGGCTAGCGTTGGGGGGCATCCACTCTACTCCAATCCGATTTCCATCTCGGATGCGATTGCCATCGCCACGCTCCAGCAATTCATCTCCAGCCACGCTCGCGCCAGCATCATTCAGTCCGCGGCGGAGACAAGCTTCTCGGACCTGCAACGCACACCAACCGTATACATTTCCGGCTTCGACAATCCTTGGACGATGCGGATTACGGAACCCTTGCGGTTTCATTTTCTCCGCCCTGCCGTGGATGTATTTGCCATTCAGGATCGAACGGATCCCGCGCACCACACTTGGGCCGTCAATACGCTCACTCCGTTTTTGAAAGTCTCTCTCGACTACGGCATTGTTGCTCGTTTTCACGATCCCATTACGGATCAGATGGTCGTTGTGGCCGCTGGCATTGGGGAGAATGGCACCATCGCTGCCAGCCAGATGCTTACCAACGGCAAGTATTTTTCGGAGCTATCGCGAAACGCGCGCCTTCCGCGAAATTATCAAAACTTTGAGGCTGTCATCGCCACGCAGGTCATTGATGGAAAGCCGGGGCCGCCCCGCGTGGTGGCCTCCTGCACCTGGTAGTGCGGCTGTCTGTCGCGCGCGCGTGTGCCCTGCGGCTGCCCTCGGGGTGCCTTACCTGGGGTAGCATCCACTCCGAATCCATTGGTTTTGCTCGTCTTTGCACGCATTGCGAAGTGCCGTACCGTAAGGCACCTTGCGTGGATCGTGGATCGAGGCGAATAAATGCTCCTGTTGCTCGAAGGAGAGGGTCGCGGCTGTTTCAACCTTGGCCGTCTCCTTCGATGAACTCGCCTGCACTTGGGCGAAATCACAAAAGGAGTTCTCATGTCACGATTTTTTTGCATCCGCAAGATTTTTCTACCCGTACTCTCCGTTGGTTTGCTTGCCTGTGCGCTGCCATCTGCGCAGGCACAATGCACGGACACACAATGGGGCCAGTTGACGCAGGGAAATTACCTGCTGCAAAACGACGAGTGGGGCCTGCAGAATGGTGCAGGATGGCAGCAGATTTGCACGGGAAACGCCTCCGACAACAGCTGGAGTTCCCAATGGTGGTGGCCCTATGGGAACGGCTCCATCAAGGCCTATCCCAGCATCGTCAGTGGTTGGCAGTATGGTGCCTGGTCGCCGAACCACAACGGCTTTCCGGTGCAGGTCGGGGCCAATGCGCCGCTTGCGACTTCGGTCAGCTTTTCCATGCCGGGCAACAACCAATATGATGCAGCCTACGATCTTTTCTTTAGTCCGAGCACCAATCCCGGCTCCCCTTCTGCGGAGTTGATGGTTTGGCTCAGTTATTCTGGCAACCAGCCTGCTGGGCAGAAGATCGCTTCGTCGGTCGCCCTCGGCGGCATGTCGGGTACTTGGGATGTATGGGCTGGCAATGTGGGCTGGCCGGTGTGGTCCTTTGTTCGGACAGCACAGACCAACAGTTTCAGCGGCAACCTGCAGCCATTTATTTACTATGTGGCTTTTAGCCACAATTGGCTCAGCCAGCAATGGTATGAACTCAATACGGAATTTGGAGCCGAGATCATCCAGAGCAATGGGCAAAATGGTGGCATCAACGTGAACTACTTCAGCGCAACCGCATATTGAGTTGCGAACAGGGCAAGTACGTTCTCCTTGGGGGGCCGCATCCTGCATGGGTGCGGCCCAGAAATTTTTCTGTGACGAGCTGTGACAAATGGCACAGTCCCACCCGTGCAAAAAATTCTCCCTTAGCTGCGTCTAAATACTGGGTCCGTGCATCTATAGCCGCAGTTAGGTTGTACTGCGACACGAAGTGAGACGAAACGCAGCAGTCTTTCATCCCGGCAAGCATGAGTTGCATCGTCATAAAAGCTGCTAAATAATGGTTTTGGAGGGCTGCCCTAGCTAACGTTGAGGAGAACGAAGCATATGGCAAAGGCCGTAAAATATCTGGAAAAAGCTGTTACGGTTGCCGCCCAGGCTGGTTGGACGGTTTTTGACAAACTCAATAGCATTCACCCTAACCCATCCTTTACGCCCAAGTGGTCCGACAAGCCACTGCTGAAGTCGTACCAGAAAGAAAAGCCGCCACTTGGCTGGCCGCGCACCACGGACTCTTTGTGCCCAAAGTGTGTGCCAGAGATGCGCCAGCAGATTCTCGACGGCAAGCTGCCGCACGAGATTCTTTTGAACGAAAAGGTCGGCGAGATTCCAGCGCAGATTGTTGAGCGCGACGGCAAAATCCTGATGGTGAAGGATTGCCCCATCCACGGCCACTTTGAAGATGTCATGTCGATCGACCCGGCCTTCTTTAAGCATTTGGAAGAGGTTTTTCCGGGCCGCGACATTCGCGCGCACAATGACGAAAAACTGCACAAGCACGGCTCCTCCACCATCACGCATGGCCGTGGCTCAGTGCTGACTATTGACCTGACCAACCGCTGCAACATGATGTGCGACCCCTGCTTCATGGACGCCAACCAGGTTGGCTTCGTGCATGAGCTGTCGTGGGAAGAGATCAAGACGCTGCTCGACAACGCCATCTCCATCAAGCCGCGGCGTCAAATGTCCGTGCAATTCTCCGGTGGCGAGCCGACGCTATCGCCCCACTTTTTAGAGGCCGTCGCCTACGCGCGCAAGGTGGGGTACAACTCCGTGCAGGCGGCCACGAATGGCATCGAGTTCGCCAAGAGCAAGGAGTTTTGCCAGGCCGCTGCCAAGGCCGGGCTGCGCTATGCCTACCTGCAATTTGACGGCATCGGCAACGCTGCCAACTCCCATCGCAAGGTCGGCAATCTTTTTGATGTGAAGTTGCAGGCGATTCACAATCTGCATGAGGCCGGCGTGGACATCGTTCCCGTCACCACCATCGTTAATGGCATCAACAATGAGCAGGTGGGCCGCATCATTCAGTTCGCGCTCGACAACCCGAAGACCATCAACTTCCTCAGCTTCCAGCCGGTCTCCTTTACGGGCCGCGATGAGGCCGTCACCGATGAGCGCCGCGCCGCACAGCGCTACACGCTCAGCCACATGGCGCACGACATCAAAAGCCAGACCGGCCTGGGCGAACCCACGCGCGACTGGTTCCCTATCAGCTTTATGAGCACTTTTTCCGATTGGGCCGATCTGGTGCATGGGCCAAATCATGATTGGGGACAGCTCTCCTGCGGTTGCCATCCCAATTGCGGCATCGGCATGGCTGTCATGATTGACAAAGAGACCAAAGAGGCGGTTCCTGTTTCTGCATTCTTAAACGTCGATCGCCTTGCCAAGGATGTGGCCAAGATCAACGACGCTGCCCGCGGCAAATTTCTCTCTGTGGTCGGCGTGGCCCTAGCCCTGATGCGCAACTACAATCCCTTTAAGGCTCCCCAGCACTTCACCATCAAAGCCATGCTGGAGAAGTTTGACAAGAGCTTCGGCGCAACCGGCCGCGACTACGGCTCGGTGAAGGGCGACCGCACGATGGCTGACATTCAGAAGCGCCGCGCCGACCGCTGGAACTTCCTGTTCATCGCTGGTATGTGGTTCCAGGATCTGTTCAACTACGACTTCCGCCGTACTGAACAGTGCATTATCCCCTATGCCACGCAGGAAGGCGAGATCAGCTTCTGCGCCTACAACACCGGCATCGGCTGGCGCAACATCATCGAGAAGATGCACATGACGGCCACGCTCACCAAGTGGTATGAGGAGCATGGACGCCATGAAATCTTCGCCGGTGGCAAGCAGGTGCAGATTGGCGAAGTCCACCACAAGCTCCACCTGAACGAGGAGCATGTACATGCCGCGGCCAACGACACGCTCGACAAGCTGGGCATCGCCAAAAACGCGCGACAAGAGAAGATTCTGGCCCGCGACGCCAAGCTGAAGCAGGAGGCGGAGAATGCCCGCATGGCTGCGTTGTATCGCCAGCACGTGCTGGGAGAGAAGCCGATGGAAAATTTTGTTGCGCTCAACGCACTGCGGCCTGCCGTTCCGGCGGAACGCAAGATGGAAGAGCCGGTGATGGGCGACTAGCGCCTGTTCGCGTAGAGCGGCAAGAGGGTGGGGGAAGCGATCGACTCCCCCACCCTGGCCGCGAACGAGCATGGAGAGAACGGGGCGTTGGCGGCAGTGTTTGGCCAATACGAATAAAATCAATCTATGAAAGCCCAGCCGTTGACGGGCGTGCACTTGTTGAACTTTCGCAAGGCGCTCTTGTGGTGGTACTCCATCCACGCCCGCGATCTACCTTGGCGGCGCACGCGCGATCCCTACAAAATTTGGGTTTCGGAGATTATGCTGCAACAGACGCGCGTGGCGGCTGTCATCCCCATCTATCGTTCTTTTGTGGGCAGCTATCCGACGATCCCCGCGTTGGCCTTGGCCAGCGAAGAGGAAATTCTTGCCCAATGGAGCGGCCTGGGCTACTACAAACGCGCCCGCCATTTGCATCAGGCGGCGCGGTTGCTGCTGCACTCCTACGGCGGCAAGATGCCCCACAGCTACGCGGAGCTACTCAAACTGCCCGGCGTAGGCCAATACACCGCCGCCGCCGTGGCCAGCATCGCCTTTGAAGAGCCAGTCGCCGTGGTCGATGGCAACGTGGAGCGCGTGCTGACCCGCGTTCTGGGTGCAACCGGGGGCAAACTGCCCACACGCAAACGCATTGAAGCCACGGCCCAAAAGCTGCTGGACCCGCACCATGCAGGCACCTTCAACCAAGCCATGATGGAACTCGGTGCGCTGCTCTGCACACCGCGTCTGCCGCTCTGCGTTCGCTGTCCTGTGCAGGAGTATTGCCGGACACAAAATGAACATCCTGTCCCGCCGCGACCCAAGCCGCTCAGCGTGCCGGTTGCGTATCAAGTGCTGCGGCGCAGCGCTAAAAATCCCGTGGAGATTTTATTGCTGCGGCGGCCACTGGATGCGGCACACATGCCGGGCATGTGGGAGCTGCCCATGGCCACGCCAGCAACGCTGCAGCAATACAGACCTGTTTGGAATACCAAACATGCGATTACCAAAACCCGCTACGCTGTCTCCGTATATGATCTGGGCGTGGCCCCGGCGGAACCCCATGCCGCCGGCAGAGAAGTTTGTTGGGCCAACGGCATTCAACTGCAGAGCTTGCCTTTGACCGGACTTACGCGCAAAATTCTCATGCGCCTGCAAATTTTGGTGCGCCCGCTGGATGGAATGGCGGAAGAGGATGCACTGCCCACGCAGCCCATGGGGCCAACGCCAACGCCCTTGGGGCCGCGGCGGAATGTTGCCATGGAAGATGGCCGGGAGTGAGGGGAGCGCAGGATGAGCCAAACCGACGGCGTCCATACAGGAACAAGGCCTCCGGCGTTTTTCTGTGGCGCGCGCATGTTCCGATGGGTCATAGTGCTGAGCATTCTGGTTGGGATGCCACCGCTTGCACGCGCGCAGGCCTTGCCTGCGCCGTCCACGGCGCAGCGCACGTTGCTCGCAACCCCAACCCAGCAGCCCGCAGCGGAGGCAATGGCTAGCACCGCGCCCTTGCCGCCGCAGCCCGGTGCCGTTGCTCTTTCTCAAGATGTCTCCGGCTCGTATGCCTTCGACCATAGAAATGAATCCATCGAAATTGACATTCATCGCGGCAAGCTCAAGGGCTACATTGCCCGGCTCGGCGACGCAGAAACCGACAAGGAATCGCCGCTCACCTATTTTTTTGACCACACCGCGATCCACGGCAATCAATTGCAGTTTGCCACCAAGGTCGTTCACGGCCTGTGGTATTCCTTTGACGGCGTCATTCTGCGCGGCGATGTGCAGGAGCGCGATGAGGAAGGCTACTACATTTTGACCGGGAAATTGCTGGTGCATCATCCCAGCAATGGCGACGGAAAAAGCTCGGAAGAGATTGTCGAGCAGCGCGTGGTCCACTACAAATCGCTGGCGCAGTAGCCGCACCTGCGCCCCGCTCCATCCCGTACAATAAGGCCATGCTCGATCTGGCATTTGTGCGCGCAAATCTTGCGCTGGTTCAGGAAAAACTCTCGCAGCGCGGCGTGGACGCCGAGGCGCTGCTCTCTGGTTTTGAGGCGCTCGATCTGCGCCGCCGCAGCGCCATCACGCAGGTGGAAAAGCTGAAGGCCGAGCGCAATCAAATCTCCGAACAGGTTGCGCAACTGAAAAAGTCTGGGCAGGATGCCACGGCGCAAATGGATCGCACGCGCGCACTGAA
>DAHWKP010000245.1:0-4342 GCA_027343585.1 Acidobacteriaceae bacterium | reverse complement strand
AGCACTTCACCCTTGGCGTGCGACTCCATGAGCATTTTGACGGCCCCGGCTCTGTCGGTGGGGTTGTAGTTTTCGTGGAGTTTGCGCAGGCGCAGGTGGCTGCCATCGTGCATACGCACGTCGATGGTGGTGTTGGCGTCGTAGTCGACGGCGATGTCCTCAAAGTGGGGGACGAAGCCGACTTCGCTGATGGCCTCTTCGTGCTCCTGCATGTATTTGTAGCTTTTCGTGGAGCCTTCATGGTCATTGAAGGTGACGCAGGGCGAGATGACGTCCAGCATCACGGTGCCGCGATGCGCCACGGCGGCTTTCAACATGGCGGAGAGCTGCTTTTTATCGCCAGAGAAGGAGCGGCCTACGAAGGTTGCGCCCAGTTGAATGGCCAGCGCGCAGGTGTCGATGGCTGGCAGATCGTTGATGACGCCGGTCTTCAACTTGGAGCCGATGTCGGCGGTGGCCGAGAACTGGCCTTTGGTGAGGCCGTAGACGCCGTTGTCTTCGATGATGTAGATCATCGGCACGTTGCGGCGCAGCAGGTGCACAAACTGGCCCATGCCGATGGAGGCCGTGTCGCCGTCACCGCTGACGCCGATAGCCTGCATGGTCTTGTTGGCCAGCAGCGCGCCGGTGGCCACGGACGGCATACGTCCATGCACGGAGTTGAAGCTGAAGGAGCGCGACATGAAATAGGCTGGCGACTTGGATGAACATCCGATGCCGCTGAGCTTCATCACACGTTCGGGTGCGATACCCATTTCATAAAAGGCTTCCGTGATGCGCTCGGAGATGGCGTTGTGGCCGCATCCGGCGCAGAGCGTGGTTTTACCGCCGCGGTAGTCCAGAATCTGGAGTCCAATGCGGTTGGTCTTGACGGGCTTGGGTGCGGTTGCAGGGGTAGCCATGGTTATTTTCCTGCTCCTTCCTGGGCGACGATGGCGCGTGAGATGGAGCGCGCGTCGATGGGCAATCCATTGAAGTGGAGTACAGAGCGCAGCTTGCTGGTTTGCTCCGTGGGTAGATCGAGCTTGAGCAATTGCAGCATCTGCGCGTCGCGGTTCTGCTCGACGACGTAGACGCGCTCATGGCTGGCGACAAACTCATGCACCTCGCGCGAGAAGGGATAGGCGCGCAGACGCATGTAGTCGGTTGCGATGTGCGATTCGCGGTCCAGTTGGTCGCGGCTCTCCAGCACGGCCCAGTGGCTGGTGCCGAAGGCGAGGATGCCGACCTTACTGTTGCTGCTGGCTTCGAGCACTGGTTTGGGAACCAGCGTGCGTGCGGTTTCAAACTTCCGCGCCAGGCGCAGCATGTTGTTTTCGTATTCGTCGGGACGCTCGGAGTACAGAGCCTTTTCATTGTGGCCGGAGCCGCGCGTGAAGTAAGCGGCAGCGGGATGGTCGGTGCCGGGCAGCGTGCGGTAGGGGATGCCGTCGCCGTCCACATCCTTATAGCGGGCAAAGCCGCCGCGCTCTTCCAGTTGCTGTGCGTTGAGCACCTTGCCGCGGTTGATCGGCTTTTCAGGATAAGCAAACGGCTCGGACATCCAGTTGTTCATGCCGAGGTCGAGATCGGAAAGCACGAAGATCAGCGTCTGCAACTGCTCGGCCAGATCGAAGGCTTCGATGGCGAACTCATAGCATTCTTTCACCGAGGCGGGCAGCAGCAGGACGTGTTTGGTGTCGCCGTGCGAGAGGCCAGCGATGAAGGTGAGATCGCCTTGTGAGGTGCGCGTGGGCATGCCCGTGGAGGGACCGGTGCGCTGCACATCGACGATGACGCCGGGGATTTCTGTGAAGTAAGCAAGGCCGGCAAACTCCGCCATCAGCGAGATGCCGGGGCCGGAGGTGGCCGTCATGGAGCGAGCGCCAGCCCAGCCTGCGCCGAGTACCATGCCGATGGCCGCCAGCTCATCTTCCGCCTGAACAATGGCGAAGCTGGCCTTGCCGTCTGCCTCGATGCGATGGCGCTTCATGTAGTCGATGAGTTGCTCCACCACAGAGGACGACGGCGTGATCGGATACCAGGTGACGACGCTGACGCCGGCAAACATGGCTCCAATGGCCGTGGCGGCGTTGCCGTCGATGATGATCTTGCCATCGGTGGCGTGCATTGGCTCGACGACGTAGGGGTCCTGTTTGGTGAGGGTGCTGGCGGCGAAGTCAAATCCGGCGCGGACGGCGCTCAGATTCAGCTCGGCGGCCTTCACTTTTTTGGAGAACTGCTTGCGCACGGACTGCTCAATCTTTTCCATGTCGATCGAGAACAGTTGCGCGGCGATGCCGACGTAGACCATGTTCTTGACCAGCTTGCGCACCTTGGCCTCTGCGCCGGTGGCGGCGGTGATCTGGTCAAAGGGCACGGGGTAAAAGGTGAGGTCGCTGCGCAGCTCGTTGAGCTTTTGCGATTCGTCGTAGATGACGACAGCTCCGGCTTCGAGCGCGAGCACATCCTGCTGGGCCGTCTCCGTATTCATGGCGATCAGAATGTCGTTGGAGGCCTTGCGGGCGATCCAGCCATGCTTGCTGACGCGGATGGTGTACCAGGTGGGCAGTCCGGCGATGTTGGACGGAAAAAGATTTTTGCCGGAAACGGGCACGCCCATGCGGAAGATGCTGCGCAGCAATACGCTGTTGGCGGATTGCGACCCGGAACCGTTGACGGTGGCAATTTGAATGGAAAAGTCGTTGACGATGTGCTTTCCCTTTGTGACGAGGCCCGATGCAGGCTGGCCCTGCACCGCGAGACCGCTGGTGGTCATTGAAAAAAGCGTCCCTTCCGTGGATTCGATTGGCTGCCGTGTGAGCTAGGGCGAAGGTACACGATCCGTTGCGTCACATTCCATTGTATTCCAGATGCGTTCTGGATTGTCGATGCAATGTTGCCTGCGCGGGTTACCGCCGGGTCGGGTTCCATCCCCCTCAATACTGTTGCAGGTTTTTATAGCGCAGCGTGTAACTGCTGAGCGTGCGGATGTAGTTGCCGCGCTCAAAGGCCGATGGATCGGGCGCGGAGCGGCGGCTCAGGCTGCCGCGCATCTGGCGGATGGATGCGTACTCATGCTCGCGCATCCAGCGCAACAGGCCAGAGTGTAGCGTGTCGATGTGGCCCACGCCGTGGCGCAGCAGCGCGGAGGCAAGCTGCACCACCTGCGCTCCGGCCATGATGGATTTCAGCACATCCTCAACGCCATGCACGCCGCCGGTGACGGCCAGCTCCGCGCGCAGATGGCCATAAAGGATGGCGACCCAATGCAGGCGTAGCAGCAACTCCTCCGGGCGGCTGAGCGTGAGCTTGGGAACTACTGCGAGATTTTCAATGTCGAAATCGGGTTGATAGAAGCGGTTGAAGAGCACGAGTGCATCGGCACCGGCGTCGTCCATCTGGCGGGCTAGGTGCGGGATGCTGGTGAAGTAGGGCGAGAGCTTGACGGCCAGCCGCAGTTGCACGCTCTGGCGAACGCGATGGACGAGATCGACCAGACCGTCTTCGATGATGGCGCTGGTTTTCAAAAAGCCTGTGGCCAGCGCGTAGGTGTTCAGTTCCAGAGCATCGGCTCCGGCCTGTTCGATCTGTTGCGCAAAGCTCACCCAGCCGCCGGGGGTTGCGCCGTTCAGGCTGGCCAGAATGGGAATTTCGCAGCGATTTTTCGCCGCGCGGATCAGGTTCAGGTAGTGCTCCATCTCGTGGTGCAGGCTGGGCGTGCCCGGGAAGTAGTCGAGCGACTCGGCGAAGGACTCCGTGCCGCGCGTCAGGTCGTTTTCCAGCGCAGCATTTTCCAGCAGGATTTGCTCCTCGAAGATCGACGGCAGCACGATGGCTGCGGCTCCGGCATCTTCCAAGCGCAGAATGTTGTCCAGCGATTCGCCCAGAGCCGAGGCTGCGGCGACCAGCGGGCTTTTCAGGTGCAGCCCCAGGTAGTCGGTGCGCAGAACAGGTTCGGTGTCCAGCATCGGTTCTGCATCAGTTCCGTTCATTGTTCTTGTCCTTTCTTGCCGAGTGGTGCAACTTCACCCTCGCGCTCGGGCGGCGCAACGTTGGGCGTGGTGCCGCGGCCCGGCATGGAGGCGCGCGCGGAGTAGACGCGCCACTCGCGCTCGACGTCATCCTGCGCCTGTTGCAGTAGTTGCTTGGCGGTTTCGGGATGGCTGCGCGCCAGCATGGTGTAGCGGGCCTCGTGGTAGGCGTAGTCCTTGAGCGCCATCGAGGGCGCGCGCGAATCCAGTTGGAAGGGATTTTTGCCTTCCGCGCGCAGGGCTGGGTTGTAGCGCATCAGCGGCCAGTATCCGGAGAGCACTGCGTTCTTTTGCTGCTCGATGCCATAGGCCATGTCATAGCCGTGCGC
>DAHWKP010000214.1:0-1817 GCA_027343585.1 Acidobacteriaceae bacterium | reverse complement strand
GGCTGGGTCGCGGCGCAGAAAAATCGGGCCAGAGTCGCGCGTCCAAACCCGGTTGGTGGGCCAGCGGTGAAAGTGGATTGGCCCCAGAGCGACGCCATTGCGGGTGAGAAATTTTTGCGCACGCTGCTGCTCTGCCGCATCGCTGACGAGGATGTGTACGGCCTCGACGCGCGCCAAGTGGCGGATGATCTCGGCATAGACCCAGGGGATGGGCTGGAACTTGCCCGGCCAATCGCTGGCGTTGTGTGGCCAGGCGATCCAGGTGGCAGAGTGCGTGTGCCACTCGGCGGGCATGTGGTAGCCCAGCGCGCGCGGCGTGGCTGCGGGCGTGGTTGGGAGCAGCGATGCGGAGGGGGAATTTTTCTTGGGCATTGCGTTATTTGTTTTCGCCGAGAAAGCGCTGCGTGATAGGCGCGTAAGCGTCGATGCGACGGTCGCGCAGAAAGGGCCAGTTGCGGCGCGTCTCTTCGATCAGATGTAGATCGACTTCGCCGATGAGAATCTCTTCCCGGTCATGCGCAGCCTGGGCCAGCACGCGGCCAAAGGGATCGGCCAAAAAGGATCCGCCCCAAAACTCTAGCCCATCGCCGGGGACGCGGTTGCCGCGGATGTCGCCGTGTTCGTGGCCCACGCGATTGACGGCGGCGACGAAGACGCCATTGGCGATGGCGTGCGAGCGCTGCATGGTCTGCCATGCGGAGTATTGCGCCTCGCCAAACTCGGCCTTTTCTGACGGATGCCAGCCGATGGCCGTTGGGTAAAAGAGAACGTTCGCGCCCTGCAGCGCGGTCAGGCGCGCGCCCTCTGGATACCACTGATCCCAACAGACGAGCACGCCTATGGTGCCCGCATGCAGGCCAAAGCTGCAGAAGCCGGTGTCGCCCGGCGCGAAGTAAAACTTTTCGTAGTAAAGCGGATCGTCCGGGATGTGCATCTTGCGGTAGATGCCCGCCAGCGAACCATCGTCTTCCAAAATGGCGGCGGTGTTGTGGTACAGGCCCGGTGCGCGCCGCTCAAAGAGCGAGGCGACCACAGCGACTTTTTCCTCGCGTGCGACGGCGGCCATGCGCGCAGAGCCGGGGCCGGGGATGGACTCGGCCAAGTCAAAGAGCGCGTGTTCTTCACGCTGGCAGAAGTATTGCGTCTGGAACAGCTCTGGCAGGCAGACCACGCGCGCGCCCATGCGCGCAGCTTCACGCACGCGGTCGGCGGCCTTGTCCAGATTGGCTTCCGGGTCGGGCGAGCAGGACATCTGCACCAAGGCGACGCGAAAGTTTTCGCTGTTGCGGTCGCGGGTTGCTGCACGGCTCATGGAGTTTTGTCCTGCTGCGGGTGGGGTTGCACGCTTACTCGAAGATGAGAATGGCGGCGGCGATGGTCGTCGTCCACAGGCCGCGCTTGTCGCCCACGGCGGACTGCGTAACGTTGGCCGTGCGCACAATCTTATTCGAGATGCGGTAGATTTCCTTTTTCTCGTCCCAGCTTGTGTCGGGGTTGAAGTCGACATTCAGCGTGGTGGCGAGCATCTCCGCGGCCAGCTCTTCGGCGTAGTCGCCCGCCTGGTCTTCGGTTTCGCCAAAGCTGTGGTGTTCGCTCAGGTAGCCGTAGGTGTTGCGGTCGCTGGGAATGGCCACGCCAATGCTGGAGGCGACCAAGCGGTGCGGCTCGCGCGTGGAGTTTTCAGCCACGACGGCAAAGACCACTTCGCCCGGATGCAGAAACTTCAAGCCTTCCTTGCGGGTAATCAGCTTGGCCTGGGGCGGAAAGATTGAGGAGACGCGCACCAGATTCTGTGCGGCAATGCCGGCATCGCGCAG
>DAHWKP010000198.1:0-10745 GCA_027343585.1 Acidobacteriaceae bacterium | reverse complement strand
TCCACGCCAGCGAGAAGATCGAAGAGCAGCGCAACATCGCCCACGGTGCGCGCCATAGGGCCGATGGAGCCAAGCGAGGCGAACGGTCCCACGCACGGCAGAATGTGCCCCCAACTGGAGAGTCGCCCCGGCGTGGGTTTTAGCGAGCAGATGCCGGTGCAATGTGCGGGCTGGCGCACGGAGCCGCCACTGTCGCTGCCGAGGCCCGCAGCCGACAGGCCTGTGGCAATCGCCGCCGCTTCGCCGCCGCTGGAGCCACCTGCGGTGTGTGTGATCTCCCATGGATTTGCAGTGCGCCCATAGAGGCGATTGTCCGTCTCATACGCCATCAAAAATTCCGGACAGTTGGTTGTGCCCAGAACCACCGCGCCTGCCTGCCGCAGATGCGCAACCGAAACAGCGTCTTCGCTGGGCGTCTGGCCGCGTTCAAGCTGGCTGCCATTTTCGCAGCGCATGCCAGCCACGGCGATGGAAGATTTGATGCTGATCGGCAGGCCCAGCAAAGGATGCTGCGCTGTAGCTGCATCCGGCAATGCCCGCGCGGCTACACGCACGCGTTCGGCGTCAAAGTCCACGAAGGCGTTCAGCGTGGGGTTCAGACGCTCGATGCGCGCAATGTGTTCTTCGGTCAGCTCCAGCGGAGAGATTTTTTTTGCACGCAACAGCGCCAACTGCTCCACGGCAGAGTGCAGCGCGACGGAATTTGAGCTCGCGCTCACGGCTGCTGCGCCTTCGTATCTGCGCTGGGCGCAGGCGGATGCTGCACGCTGGGCTGGTAGTCAAAGAGATAGGGCCGTGGATGCTGTCCCGATTCATAGCGGCTGTTCCAGTTGATTTGATAGCCGGTGCGTTCGGGGGCTGCGGGTGTGCCTTGCGTGCGCGCATACGGATAGTTGCGCATCGCATGATAGGGCAGATCTGTAACGGTGAAGGGGCTGGCCTCGTAAAAGTCCATGTCTTTCACATAGCCGTTGGCGTAAAAGAAATAATCGCGCGTCCAACCGTGGGGCAGCGCGGGCAGGGTGTCAGCGCGGAACTCCAAGTCCATGTCCTCTCCACTGCCGAAGATGACAAAGCGATCATCGACGTGCTGTAAGAGTGGGGTGACATTGCCGTAGCGCGTGTATTGGCCACGCTGACGCACAAAGGGTCCGGTGCGGCTGATGCGGTTGTAGTTGTAGGTGAGGTCGCCGGGCGAAGCGCCTTCGATCTGCTGCGGATAACCGCGAAAGGCCAGCGAGGCGGCGTCCAGCGGCAACTCGGTTGTGTGCATCGCGTGCGGATCGTTGGCTTCGTTATCCACCAAAATCTGATCCCAGTAGATTTGCAGATTGGTGACGATGCGGATGCGCTGTGTCCCCGGCGGCAGCTTGCCGGTAAGGTCGGCCACAATGGTGCGCGGCAACCCGGCTGGGAAACCCATGTCGCGAATCACGCGCTGCCAGTGGCCATCGGGCATCTGCGCTTCCACATATGGTGGAATCGGATGCAGCCCCGCTTGCCACGCAGCGTACATCGAGCTGGCGGAGAAGTAGTTGACGTGGCCGTGCAGCAGCAGACGCAGCGGCAGATTCGCAGACCATGGGCCTACGTCCAGCGTGAGCGCATGCAGGTTGGCGAAACCGTCATAATGCAGCGGCGTAAAGTCGCTGACATATTGATGATCGCGCGCGCGCAGCAGCGGCAGCACGTTGTGGCCCGCGCTATCCCAGGCTCCAGCCAGTGGATGCGCGTGCGCGCTGAGCAGAATCTCTCCCGAAGCAAACGGTGGCTCACTCAAGAATTTTTCGTCGGCGTTGACGCGCGTGCCCAGCGGATGATCGACGGCGATCAAGCGCACCTGATCGATGTAGTTGACTTCCTCCATTGGCTCGCCAAAACGCAGACTGAAGCGGCCATCGAAGGCGTGCAACTGGTTGCCATCGATTTTGATCCACTCATCGGGGTCGGGGGTGTTGCGCTGCGCGGGAGAGATCCAATGGCCAATAACAGCGGCACCGATAACATCCGAAACAAATTGATACTCCTGTCCATCCCAAGCGAAGAGTGTGGGGCAGGAGCTGCCACGGCGATCGAGTTCCTTCATCAGCTCAGGCTTGTCCGCAGCCACGGAAATTTCATCCTGAGGCACGCCCGTCGGCCACAACAGACGCACAATGTCGGCTTGCGTGTTTTGGCCGATGCCAGCGAGAATCTCTGACGGGCCTTGGCCCAGATAGCCGGACGCACCTGCAACCTCCCACTTTTGCCAGAGCGTGCCCGCAAAGACTTCGACCTTGGTGCCCAGGGCGGAGGTGTTGTCCGCAGCCCCACGCAGATCAATGCGCAGCGCATGATTTTTATTGCCGCCCACATTGCGCAGCAGCAGCGGCGCAGCGTTCTGCTGTCCAACGAGGAGATCGGCTGCTCCATCCTGGTCCAAATCGGCGGCGATCAATGTGCGCGGTGCATGGAGTTGGATTGGATCCAAATGGATGGCTTTCGTAACGTCGGCAAATCCTGCTGCACCGAGATTGCGCAACACACGCAACTGCGGACCGTGTTCTGTGTTTACCAGCACGGCCAGATCCACCCATCCATCATTGTCGATGTCGATGGGCGTCAAACCCCAGCCTTCCGTGGCATCGTGAATCGGCAGGGGCACGCGTTCAAAGCGCTTGCCATCCACATTGCGCCAGAGCGTGATGCCGGGCGCCCCGGCGTGAGTAACGGCCACATCCATCCAACCATCTTTGTTGAAGTCAAAGATGGCGATGCCGCGCGTCGGCGGAAGATTTTCTCCGGTGAAAAGTGGCTGCGAGGGAAAGACGCCATCGCGTGGATTCCGATACAGCGTGGGTGCGGGCGCATCTCCCGTGGTCAACAGATCGACGGCACGATCATTGTTGATGTCGGACAGCACAACGCCGTGCGTGGGCTGTACGCCGCCAAGGCCGGTCTGCGGTGTCCATTCGGTGAAGGTGCCATCGCCGTTGTTGCGCCAGAGCACGTTGTTCGTGCCATTTTTCTGGCTGGCGGTGCCGGTTACCAACAGGTCGAGATCGCCGTCATGGTCATAGTCGACAAAGGTCAGCGCGGAGGGGTGATTGCGTGGGGCCAAGCCAGAGGCCTGCGTCACGTCGGCAAATGTATCCTTGCCGAGATTTTTGTAGAGCGCGACGTGATCCGTGAAGGCGATGGCCAGATCGTCCAAACCGTCATGGTTGTAATCGCCGACGGCGCAGGCAACGGCAGTGCCACTGGCGTTCAGGCCGGTCTGTGCTGCATCGAGGAGCGTCAGATTTCCGCGGCCATCATTTTTGTACATGCGAATCGGCTGCGCACCAGAGCCAAGCGCGACGACATCCATCGCACCTGGCTGTTGCAGATCGATCATGCACAGTGCTCCCGTCGGGGAGAAATTTCGCTCCACCACTCCGGGCTGCGGCTGCGCAGTGAATGTGACGGGGATCATCGCGGGCGCAGATTCATCTCCATTGTGAATGCTTTGCACCAGTGCAAAGTGGCCCGACTCCCCATAGGTTCCAGAAAAGGGTGCGGAAATCTTTTTCTCGGTCAGTTCATGGAAGCGACCCAGGTGCTCGTGCGCCTCCGCTCGCTTGCCTTGGTGTTCCAGCGCTGAGGCCAAGCCGTACTCCGCTGAGGCATCGTTGGCGTTCCGATGCAGAGCGGCTTCGAATTGCTCTTCTGCGCCGGAGTAATTGCCCAACTGTAATTGCGCGCGTCCACTCATGTAACGAGCATCCGCATCGTTGGGAGCGAGCGTGGCCGCGCGCGCCAGTTCTTCAGCAGCCTGCGCAGTTTTGCCTGTGCGAAGATCCAGCAGGCCCAGGCAATACCATGCGCGGGGATTGTTGGCATCGCCGGTGATGGCCTGGTGCAGCGCAGCAGCAGAGGCATCCTCTTTGCCGGCGTAGAGCAGCGCGATGCCATCATTCACCTGTGCCGTTATCAATGAAGGATCGGCTTGCAGTGCAGCGGCGAACTCTTGCGCGGCATCGTCGTAACGTTGTTGGTTCATGCGCGCGGTGCCCAGATTATTCAGCCGGATTGCCTCAGCACGCGCGGCTGGGGGCGTGGATGCTGCTGCTGCGCAGTGTGCAGCCGCCAAGAGTCCCGCGAGAAAAATCCCATGCGCCGCAAGGGAAGCAAAATTACGGGGGGCTGCGCCGAGACGCAAAGCCTTCTTATGGAAGGGATGTTGCATGCAATTCTCCTGTGGAGTGAGCGGCAAAAGTGGCCAACGTTGTGCGCAGGGCAGAGGCTACAGCATCGATTTGCACCTGTGCGAGGTTGGTAAAAAAGGGCAGCGCCAAGGTGCGCGCAGCCTGGAATTCGGTGACGGGGAGCGATTGGAGATGCCGCCACTCCGCATAGCAAGGTTGTTGGTGAATGGGGGCAAAGTAGCGCCCGCAGGCGATGCCGCGCCTGGCCATGGCGACAAGCAGTGCATCGCGGTCGCGCTGGGAAAACTCTGCATGCAGGCGCAGGACGTAGACAAACCAACTCACACGCCGCGTAGGCAGGTTGAGCGGCGGCAGCAGCCAATGCGCTTGCTCACGCAAGGCCTCGTCATAGGAGCGCGCAACGCGTTCGCGCTGGGCGAGAATGGCATCGAGGCGCTGCATTTGCGCGATGCCGAGAGCGCAGGCCAACTCCGAAAGTCGATAGTTGTAGCCCAGCTCCTGATGATCGAACCAATCGCCGCCGCTGCGCCCCTGATTGCGCAGGGCACGCAGCCGCGCGGCCAGTTGGGCATCGCGTGTGACGATCATGCCGCCTTCGCCGGTGGTGATCTGCTTGTTGGGATAGAAGGCAAAGACGCTGGCATCGCCGAAGCTGCCGACGCGCTGCCCGGCATACTCCGCACCGAGCGCTTCGCAGGCATCTTCCACCACCAGCAAATTGTGCTTGCGCGCCAGCGCGAGAATTGGCTCCATCTCCGCAGGAACGCCGAAGGTATGCACGACAAGAATCGCGCGTGTGCGCGGTGTGATGGCGGCAGCGATTTTTTCCGGATCGATGTTCAGCGTAACCGGATCAATATCCACAAAGACCGGCGTCGCTCCGACAAAGCGAATCGCGTTCGCTGCGGCGATAAAGGTGAAGGAGGGAAGGAGCACCGCATCGCCTGCGCCGATGCCCAGGGCCAGCAGACACAGATGCAGGCCCGCCGTGCCCGAACTGACGGCGACGGCGTGCGGCACACCTATATAGGTTGCGATGGAATGTTCGAACTCCTCCAACTTGGGGCCAAGGCTCAAGCGCCCACTGCGCAACACGGAGGCGACGGCCTCCATCTCCGCTGCGCCAATGTCGGGCGCGGAGAGTGGAATTTGCAGCGCATTGGGCTGGGGCGCGCTCACGCGGGCACAAACTCCGGCAGAGATGCTGCAATCGGTTGCGCGCGCTTGAGCAGCAGCGTTGCAGCGGGGGGCAGTGTGGTGAGCACAGAGACAATCTTCTCCGATGCGTGGCCTTCGCCGTAGGGATTGCGCATTCCTTGGATGCTTTGGCGGAACTCAGGGCTGTCTGCTTTGCGAAGGGCAGCAAGGATTGCGGTAGGTTCTGCAGCGGCGTCCAGCACATTCGCTGGGCGCTCGCGCCCCTGTTGGCGCAGACCGACATTGATCGTCGGCAGCGCGAAGGAGGCCGTCTCCATGATGCCGCTGCTGGAGTTGCCCACGAACAGATCGGCCTCGCGCAGCAGGCTCCAATAGGTGACTGCATCGAGATTGACGAAGAGATGGCCCCGACCGCGCCGCGCCAGAAATTCTTCCGTGCGGCGAATCAATGCACGCCCGCCCGCATCGGCATTGGGATAGCAAAAGAGCAAGCAGCCTTCGGTTGTCTCCAGCGCGGCAAAGAGCGCATCGGCCTCGCGCGTTGTGTCCTGGGCCAGCGTGACCGGATGATAGGCAAGCACGAGGATGCGCTCCGCAGCCAGGCGCGATGCACTGCCCCTTTGCGGCAATGCGATGCGCAGCTTTGCCTCCAGCTCCGTGCGCGGCAGCAGCGTACTGCGGCGCAGATGATCGATGGAGGGCGCACCGGCTCGATGCACGCGCCACGGCTCTTCGCCCAAGGCGATCACGCGCCGCCGTCCTTCTTCTGTAGAGGTGAAGTGTACATGCGCCATCATCGTCAGCGCATTGCGCACAGCGTTGTCGATAGCGCCCTCGCTGATCTCGCCCCCTTCAATGTGCGCAATGGGAATGCGCAGCGCCAGCGCCACCGACGCGGGCGCGAGCATCTCATAGCGGTCGGCGATGAGCAGCAGCAAATCCGGGCGCAGACTGCTGAGCGTATCGGCCAGGCCGAGCGCGGCCACGCCAATGGTTTTGGCCATGCCCACATCGCTGTCCGAGGAGAGCAGGCATTCGATGCGTGCGTGGATGGGAATGCCGTCGCGCTCAATCTCCTGCACTGTGTGGCCAAACTCTGGCGACAAATGCGCGCCCAAAACGATCAGGCGCAGATCCACGTCAGGATGCTCCGCCAAAGCGCGCAGCGGCCAGTAGAGATGGCTGTAATCCGCACGCGAAGTGGTGACCACGGCGATGCGGCGCGTCGAGGATTGCGGTGCGTTCATTCTCGTACTCCCGTTGCGACTGGCGCCTGCACGGACACGTCGACAAGGCTCGATGGGGACGTGTATTCCGGCACAAGCAGGCGCACGCAGGCCAGTGCGGCAGGCAGGTCTCTGCGGGCAACGGCCTCTTGCAGCGAGGATAGAATCCTGGCGAGGTCACTGCGTGGCGGAGTCGGAGTTTGCACGCGACGCAGAAGCGCCGATGCCGTGTCTGTTGCGAGCGCATCGGTCTCGTTGGCATAGCGTTCCTGAGTGGCCAGCAGCGACTCTGTTAATTTTTCTCCGGGACGGAGACCGCTAAAGACAATCTCCGCCGCAGATTTCTGTTGCGCCAGGCATTGCCGGGCGAGATCCAGAATGTTGACCGGAGCGGCAACGCGGGGAACATAAAGTCCACGGGGAACCAGGGGATCCGCGATGGAGAGCAGCAGCGAGACGGCCTCTTCCAAGGAAAGGAAGTAGCGCTCGGCCTGCGGGTGGGTGACTGTGACGGGGCCGCCGCTGGCGATTTGCTGCGCAAAGACCGGCAGTACGCTGCCGGGAGAGCCGAGTACGTTGACCAGACGCGCGATTTTTGTCTGCATGGCAGCATGGGGAGCGTGAGCCAGCACGGCCAGTTCCGCGATGCGTTTGGATGCACCCATGATGCCGCAGGGGTCGGCGGCCTTGTCGGTGGAGAGCAGCACGAAGGTCTCCACGCCGGAGCGAGCTGCGGCTTCGGCAAGCAGGTGTGTGCCGAGCGCATTGACGGCGAGCGCGGCGAAGGGATTCGACTCCAAGAGCGGCACATGTTTGCAGGCGGCAGCGTGGAAGACAATCTGCGGACGATGCACGGTGAGGATTTCGTTGAGCAGTATCGAATCCGTCACGCTGCCCAGGATGGCCGTGTGCGGGGTTGCGCCCAGCGCGGCATCGATCGCGTAGAGATTGCCCTCGCTCGCATCGAGCAATACCAGCGATGCGGGCTGTGCGCTCTGCGGAGCCGAGCAAACAGCGCGCGCCAAAGCGGAGCCAATCCATCCTCCTGCACCGGTGATCAGGATGCGTAGGTTGGCAGGAAAAGCATTCCCCGGGGCAGGCTTCCGCAGGGAAGTGCGATGGAAAACGGATTCACGTCCAGTTTGCGACATGGCTGGGGCAGGCGTAACAGCGCTGTACTGCAAGCATAGAAGGATTACATGCCGTGCGCCACAGCTACCGGGTTCTTGGCGGGATCGTTGCTGCAGCCTGGGCGGTTCGAACCGCCCAGGCACAGTATTTACAGATGGAAGTGATAGCTGATGCCAGCATTCAATACAGAATTGATGGCAGTTCCCGACAAGGTTCCGGAAAGGGATAGGCCATTGGATGTGGCTGGCGGTAAAACCATGTTGTATCCCGAGATGAGAATCTGATACTCGGCAGAGAGGCCGAATCCGTTATCCCACGTGCCGGCAACGCCAAATTTGATGTCCCCCGCTGGACTCGATTGGAGGGAATAGCCCGAGGTCCCCGTGGTGGCATCGCGGACGGATCCGGAGACAAAGCCACCCCCGGCACCGATATAGGGGTACCACAGTCCCCAGGTGCTGTCCTGCTTGAAAAAGCGCAGCAGGCCGTTGGCGAGCAGGAAATTCTGTGTGGCATTGAACGAATCCAGCGTGCCGCTCGCGCTTCCTCCAAGCAAACTGCTGCTCAGGGTGACGTTGCCGGAAGCCAGCCCATCCTTCACCAGCATGTCTTCGATCTCCACGCCGAAGGTGCTTTGGTACCAGTCGGCTTCGATGCCACCAGCCAGGCCTTTTTTCGCAGTCAGGCCAGAAAGAGAGAAGGAAGTGGAGCTTCCGCCGCCCGTGGCCGTCACGGAACCCCCGGCCACGGGGCCGCCGAGATTCCCGCCTACCAGAAGGTTTACGTAGCCATCATTTTGGTCCCATGATTTCGTAGAGTATTTTTGTGCGAAGGCCATGCTGGCCCCACACAACAACAGCAGTCCTATGCCGCAGAAGCGGATGCTCTTCATGAATCGTTTCCTTTGGATGCAATGCGAAGTGAGTATCGGAAAAAGTTTATCATGTAGCCCGCAGCCCACAGGCAGCCTCCCATCTGCGGCAGCGAGGCTGTAGTTGTTCCCGACAAAGCCTGGCAGCAGCAGTTCGCTTCGCCGCGTCCCGAACTGCGGATGCACCCGACCCGCCTGACCGGAGTGGCTGTGGCCGATATACTGTTCTTTGTGGAACCCAACAGCGCTAGAGAAGTTTGCGCCCAATTTGTTCTCTCGATTCTGAACCGCGATTAAGGACACCGGAAATGAACGCATCGAAAACGATCACCTTGGAAGATGTGCGGCGCGTGGCAGAGCTTGCCAGCTTGGAACTGACAGTAGAAGAAGAGCCGCGCATGGTGCGTGATTTGGGCGCGATTCTGGGCCACGTGGAGCAGTTGAATCAACTGGACACAACGGATGTGCCGCCCATGACGCAGGTGAGCGAGGTTCTCGCTGCGGCGGCGCAGAAGAGCGCTTGGACGGGTGCAGAGTTTTTGCGCGCGGATGTTGCGCGGCCTTCGCTGGATCGAGCAGTTGTGATGGCGACCGCGCCGGAGTCCGATGGTGCCTGCTTCAAAGTTCCCAAAGTAATTGAGCGCTAACCACCCTCTCGTACCAGCGCAGTTCCCAGCTAGCAACCATGGAGACAAGGATGACGGCAGCTCCCAGCACGCAGACCCCTTTGACGATTGATGCAACGCGCGCGGCCCTGGCCAGCGGCAAGACCCAGGCAACGGCTCTGGCGGAATCCTTCTATCAGACCATTGCAGCGGAAGATCCCAAGATCAACGCCTGGCTGTCGCTGAGCAAGGAGCGGGCGCTGACGCAGGCTGCACGCATCGATGCGCTTGTGGCGAAGGGCGAGACGTTGCCGCCCTTGGCGGGCGTGCCCATTGGCATCAAGGATGTTCTGACCATGCAGGGCGCTCCGACGACGGCGGGGTCGAAGATTCTGGAAGGCTATCTGCCGCCGTATGACGCCACGACCGTTGCGCGCCTGGAAGCAGCCGGTGCCGTGCTGTTGGGTAAATTGAATTGCGACGAGTTCGCAATGGGTTCGTCAAATGAAAACTCCGCGTATGGGCCGGTACACAATCCGCGCGCGCTGGATCGCGTACCCGGAGGATCCAGTGGTGGCTCGGCGGCAGCGGTAGCTGCGGATATGGCTGTGGCCACGCTGGGCACAGATACGGGAGGATCGATTCGCCAGCCAGCTTCGTTTTGTGGCGTGGTGGGTCTGCTGCCGACCTATGGGCGCGTCTCGCGCTATGGTCTGATTGCCTTTGCCTCGTCGCTGGATCGTGTGGGGCCGTTTACGCATACGGTCCGCGATGCAGCGATTCTGCTGAACGTGATAGCGGGGCACGATCCACTGGATGCCACCAGTACACATGCCCCTGTGGCGGAGTACACGGCGGAGCTGGATAAGCCTGTGAAGGGCCTGCGCGTCGGCATTCCCAAGGAGTATTTTGCCGAAGGGCTGGATGCCGAGGTGCGCGCGTCGATCGAAAAAACCATGGACAAGCTGCGTGCCGCCGGGTGTACGCTACACAATGTTTCGCTGCCGCATACGCAGTACGCAATCCCTACTTATTATGTGCTGGCGACGGCAGAGGCCAGCGCCAATCTGGCCCGCTTTGACGGCGTCCGCTACGGCTATCGCACACCGCAGGCCGATTCTTTGGGCGCAATGTATCGTCGCACGCGCGATGGCGGTTTTGGTGCAGAGGTAAAGCGGCGCATTCTGCTCGGCACCTACGTGTTGAGCGCGGGCTACTACGATGCCTACTATCGCAAAGCGCAGCAGGTACGCACGCTGCTGACGCGCGACTACCTGACCGCTTTTGGCGAAGTGGATGTATTGTTGACGCCCACCGCCCCCACTCCGGCCTTTCTCCTAGGAGAAAAGACGGACGATCCCGTGGCCATGTATCTGGCCGACATCTACACGGTGACGGCGAATCTGGCGGGCATCTGTGGGATTTCCGTGCCCTGTGGCAACTCCAAAGCCGGGCTGCCGATTGGCGCACAGGTGCTCGGCAAGCACTTTGACGAAGCAACGATTTTGCGCGTGGCACAGGCGATCGAGCAGGGATAGATCAATCCTGATACTCCAGAGGAGACGCG
>DAHWKP010000153.1:0-2447 GCA_027343585.1 Acidobacteriaceae bacterium | reverse complement strand
GCGCCCACGGCGGAGCGCGCCTCGCGGAAGGATGGGTCGTAAGGATTGACCAGCCGCAGATCCGCGCAGCCGAAGTTACTCATCGCGCGCGCGGCAGCGCCAATGTTGAGTGGATTGCGTGGTGCCACCAGCACCACACGCAGACGATCGAAGGCTGTTCCATCCATGAATTTGCGTAGCGAAGCCGATTATGCGCTACCCTTCCATTGTGCAGGACGGGCATCGGGCGGATCCAGATACCAGGGAATGTTGATAACCAGAATTCTTCCATCGCCCTTGAGCAGTAGAGCGACCTTTAGCAACTCCGCGCGCTGATTGTGCAGAAGATTTTGATACCAGCGGCGCACCACCAGCTCTGGAATCAACACGGCGATGGTGCGCGACGGATACTTCGCCTCCAAATCAAAGACAAATTGCACGATGGGCGCAATGATGAAGCGGTAAGGTGACCGCAGCAAGGTCAGTTTGGGCACGGGCTGCTGCGCCGCTCGCAGCGGCGCTGCAACGATGCGCTCCCACTCCCGGTTCAGCGTCGTCTCGTCTTCGTCGGTGGCAACATGTACGGCGTAAATCTCCGGCGAAATCGAGAGTGCAAATTGCATTCCATTTTCCGTGATGCGGCTCCAATGATCGATGGGGATCACCACAATGGGCGGCTCCTCATCACTGAGAGTGAGTGGCGCGCGATATTCCGTGAGCCGGGCGACACGCTTGTAATGGCGGTGAACCATCTGCATGAGCACGATCAGCAAGGGAATCAGGAGCGCTGTGACCCACGCGCCATCCATAAACTTTGCGATCAGCACCACCACCGTGGTGATGCCGGTGGCTAGCGCGCCGATGCCGTTGACGATCATGCGTTTCTGGCTGCCCGGGCCGCGATGCTTGCGCCAGTGCATCACCATGCCAGTCTGGGAAAGCGTGAAGGCCAGGAACGCGCCGATTGCATAGAGCGGAATCAGCCGGTCGGTGATGCCGCCAAAAAGGATCAGCAAAAATCCTGTTAAGAAGACCAGTGCGAAGATGCCGAAGGAGTAGAGCAATCGTCTGCCGCGCAGCACAAAAACATGCGGCAGATAGTTGTTGAGGGCAATGGCGCGTGTGAGCCGGGGAAAGTCTGCAAAAGCCGTGTTGGCAGAAAGCGCCAGCACCAGCAGGATGGAGCCAATCGTCGTGTAGTAAAAAATTCCACGGCCCATCACCGCCAGCGTCAATTGTGAAAGCACGCTTTGGTAGTGTCCGCCGGTTGGATCCGTGGCTCCAATGTTGTAGGCGCGGCACAGCAGCGCGATGCCCGCCAGCAGAACGGTCAACAGGGCAATGATGACCGTCAGAGTTTGCTTGGCGTTTTTCGTTGTGGGATCGCGGAAGGCTGTCACTCCATTGCTGACGGCTTCCACGCCGGTCATCGCGGTGCAGCCGCTGGCAAAGACTTTGAGCAGCAGCCATAGGCTGATCGCAGCGGTGGCCGGAGGCAGCGTGGCTGGTGCCAGCACGGCCACTGGATGGCCGCCGCTGGCCAGTGCGCGCGCCAGGCCAACGGCGATCACCGTGAACAGTGTGCCCACAAATAAATATGTTGGCAGCAAAAATGCCACGCCCGTGTCATGCACGCCGCGCAGGTTCACCAGAGTGAGCAGCACCAGAATTCCCAGGCACAGGCCCAGCGTATGCGGCTGAAGCGCGGGAACAGCCGAGACCAGCGCGCCAACTCCTGCGGAGATGCCCACGGCGGCCGTCAGCACGTAATCGATCATGAGTGCGGAGGCGGCCAGCAGGCCCGCACCTGCGCCAAGATTTTCCGTCGCCACGGTGTACGATCCGCCGCCGTTGGGATAGGCCTCAATGGTCTGCCGATAGGAGAAGTACACAATCGTTAGCAGCAGCAGAATGATGGCGGTGATGGGAACAATGTAGTGCACGCCCAGAAGCCCCAGGGGCAGCAGCAGCGTCAGCGCTGCTTCCGGGCCGTAGGCGGCGGAGCTGAGCGCATCCAGGCCGAAGATAGGGATGCCAGCGATGGGGCCAACGTGCTCCGCGCGATCTTCAGAGGAGGCCAGCGGACGGCCAAAGAGAACATCCAGAATTTGCATCAAAGTGCTCCATTCATTTCGCGGCGGAATCGGCCGTGTATCCGTTGGTGCTGCCAGCATACCAAGAAACAAGCGGCCAAAATTGTGCTGTGCTTTGGGGCGGATAAATGTGGAATGGAGAGGTCGGCAAGATTCGCGGTTCAGGATTCGCTATCATGGTGGAGAAGTATCTTCGCGACCGGCTCAGCTTCCGGCATGGATCAAAATGCAAAATTTTTTCAGCTATTTTTCCATCGGATTCAGCACGCTCTTTCCGCTCATCAATCCGGTGGGTTCGGCCCTCATCTTTCTGGGTGTGGCTGGCCCGGCGGAGACCAGCGTCTACAAGCGTCTGGCGCGCAAGATTGCGCTGAT
>DAHWKP010000151.1:0-14089 GCA_027343585.1 Acidobacteriaceae bacterium | reverse complement strand
TGCTCAAGAACCAGGGCGGAATTCTGCCGCTGCGCGCTGCCGCGCTGCATCGCGTGGCGCTCATCGGCGGCCACGCGGATGTGGGCATGCTCTCTGGCGGAGGCTCGGCACAGGTCGATCCCATCGGCGGCAACGCCATTCTGCCGCCCGGCCAGGGGGCTACGCACTGGCAGGAGCATATCTGGTTCCCCACTTCTCCGATGAAGGCGCTGCAGGCCGATCTGCCCAACGTGCATGTGGAGTACAACTCTGGCGATGATCCAGCCGCTGCGGCTGCTTTCGCCAAAAATGCGGATGTGGCGATTGTCTTCGCGCATCAGTGGGAGTCCGAAGGCATGGACCTGCCCACACTCGCGCTACAGGGCAATCAAAATGCGCTGATCGCGCAAGTGGCTGCCGCCAACCCGAACACGATTGTCGTGCTGGAAAATGGCAGCCCGGTCACTATGCCGTGGATTGGCCAGGTGCGCGGAGTGGTCGAGGCTTGGTATGCCGGCACGCGCGGCCATATCGCGCTGGCCAATGTGCTGCTGGGCAAGGTGAACCCCACGGGCAAGCTCGCCATCACCTTCCCAATCAGCGATGCGGATCTGCCGCACCGCACGATTCCTGCGCTTTCGGCGGAAGACATGGGTCAGGGCAACGGCGCAGTCAACGGTGCTGCACATGTGCAATCCAAATACTCCGTCACCTACGACGAGGGGCTGAAGGTCGGCTACAAGTGGTATGACGCGGAAAAGAAGCCGGTGCTCTTTCCCTTCGGCTTTGGCCTGTCGTACACCACATATAGCTACTCCGGCTTGTCGGTGGCTCCGAATGCCAGCAGCGTGCGCTTTACCGTGAAGAACACGGGCAGCCGCGCCGGTGCGGAGATTGCCGAGGTTTACGCCATGCTGCCTGCAGCGGCCAACGAGCCGCCGAAGCGCTTGGTGGGCTGGGCCCGAGTGGAGTTGAAGCCCGGACAAAGTCAGCAGGTCACCGTCAACATTGATCCGCAGTATCTGCTGGTCTTTGACGAGACGGCGAATGCGTGGAAGCGGGTTCCGGGAGCCTATACCTTTGCCGTGGGCGGCTCCAGCCAGAGCCTGCCGCTGCACCAGTCCACAACCCTGCAATAGGGACGTACAACCCTGCCGGAGCTTTTGCGTGCGCAAAGGCTCCGGCAGTTTTTTGTGCGCAGCATTCTAAAACCCTCCCGCTTCTCCCTCCGTAAATGCTGCGAATCTCCGCTGCTGCACCGATGCCTTGGAATGGATTTCCCCGGACACTGCACAACTCTTGCAAGGCTCTGTCTAGACAAGTGACGATGGAGGTAAATCGCATTACTTCGAAGACTCTGATTTTTGCCAGGCGCAGCCTACTTCTGTAACTAGAACATTGTGGGGACAAGTGCTACCATCTCGTCCCACAGGTGGAACTCCCCAGTTCGATACTCTGTGATTTTCGACACAAAGTGTGGCCCATTCCTCCTGCATTGGTTTTCTGGAGTTAACGATGGCGGTCTCGGAAGTGTCTGCAGTGCTGGATTTGCCCGTAGCGAACACGCGCGCGGAGGAAATGGCGGAAGTATCGGTGGTGCTGGCCTCTCCCTTGTTTCAGCGTGCCGCTGGCATCTCGCAGGTTCTGCGCTATCTGAGCCAGATGTATTTTGAAGGGCGCAGCGCGGAGGTGAAGGAATACACGATTGCGGTGGAGGCCTTGGGGCGCAAGCCCGACTTTGATCCGCAATCGAACGCCATTGTGCGCGTCGATCTCTATCACCTGCGCAAGCGGCTGCAAAAGTACTACGAGACCGAAGGGAAAAACCACGCCATCCACATCCAGCTGCCGGTTGGTTCCTACGCTCCTGAATTTATCCACAAGGGAAACGAGCAGCCCCCGCAGCCAGAGGCGCGGGCGCGCGGCATGGATGTCGCTTCGGATGCCAAGGCGCTGCATCCGTCCGCGTCGGAATTGGAAGCTGTGTTTGCGCGCCGCAGTTGGCTGTCGCGCTGGCGTGTCTTTTGGCTGCAGAGGTTTGGCTCCAATGGCTTTTTGAGTCGGGCGCTCTTCCTCTTCTTGGGCATCGCACTGGGGGCGCTGGTCGTGCGCATCGTCTGGGCGCGTGCAGAAAGTCGAGTTACGGGGCGTTTCTATGGCGTACCGTCGCCAGTGCTCCCGTTAATGCCCGTTAACGAAACTGTGATTCCCGGCTGGCAGCCGCCGGAGACCGTGCCGGTATCCCATCGCAAGCCCATTCGAATCCGCTGCGGCAACAGTGCAGGCACCTACACAGACCGGGAAGGCAATCTTTGGCTGCCCGATCAATATTTCAATGGCGGGGATGCCTTTCGGCGTACGGTTGCAACCATTGCGCGCGCATTGGATCCGCAAATCTACTCGACGGGTCGCCAGAACCAATTTCAATATGACATTCCCGTAGCTGCCGGGGAGTACGAGGTACACCTGCTTTTTGCGGAAACGCAGCCGGGAATCTTCGATGGGATGCGCGATGATTCCTTTACGATCGCAGGGGTGCGGGTACCCGGCAAGCCGGGAGTGGCGACGCTGGAGCAAAAATTGGATGTAGTGATTGATGCGGGCAGTCCCAATACAGCCACGGAAAAAATTTATTCCCATGTTGTTCCCAGCTCCGATGGCAAGATTCATCTGAATTTTTGGACGCGGGATGCTTTCCTGAATGCCATTGAGATTCTCCCAGAGAAAAACGGGGCTGCGCCGCCGTTGCTTGTATCCACGCAATTGCAGGCGATCACGGATGGAGCGGGCAATCGCTGGCAGCCGGACCAGTATTATTCCGGCGGCAGAAATCTGGACCATCCATTTTCTTCCACGCATCGGTTCCAAGACGCATCCCCCGTTTTGACGCGGGAGCGCTATGGCAACTTTAACTACGCGATTCCCGCCGCGCAGCAAGCCAGCTACACCGTAACGCTTTGGATGGCGGAGCGCTATTGGGGCGCAGGCAACTCTGGGGTTGGTGGCGTGGGCAGTCGCGTCTTTGATGTGGATTGCAACGGCGTGCGTCTGTTGCAACACTTTGATATTCTTCGCGCCAGTCCAACCACGGGCATCGTCACGGTTGTGTTCCATCATCTGCGGGCCAATGCCCTGGGAAAATTGAACCTAAATTTTGTCCCCGTACAAAATGCTGCTGTCGTTAACGCAATAGAGGTGCAACACGAGTAGTTGCTCCTGTTAGCTTAACGCAGACTAACCTAGCCTAACTTTGGATTCTGCTTCGCTGCCATCAGTATTGTGGGGGCCGGAGCATCCATGCTTTTGTGTTTGCAAAATTTGGTGGAATCCGGCCCCAAATTTATCGCAATGGAGAAGCAGTCGTTATGCGTACAAAATTCCTGTCGTCATCGCTACGGTCGATCTTCACAGCCCGGCGCATACTGAAAAATCAAGGATGGAGATGCCTGGCCTTTGTCCTCGCGCTCTCTTCCCTCGGCAGCACACATTTGTTGGCCCAAGGTGCAGGGTACTGGCATACCAGCGGCAATCAAATTTTAGATTCCAACAATGAGCCGGTTCGTATTGCTGGAATCAATTGGTATGGCTTTGAGACTACCAACTACGTTGCCAATGGCCTGTGGGCACAGGATTACAAGTCCATTCTGAACACGATCAAAGACAACGGCTATAACGTGATTCGCCTGCCGTTTTCCAATCAGGTGGTGGAATCGCCGCAGATTCCCGGATCCATCAACTATGGCAACGGGATGAACAGCGATCTTGCAGGACTGAACTCGCTGCAGATCATGGATAAGATTGTTGGCTATGCCGGGTCGATCGGGCTTCGCGTGATTCTTGACAATCATCGCTCCGAGGCCGGCAATAGCGCCGAACAAAGCGGCCTGTGGTACACCAGCGCCTATCCGGAAAGCGCATGGCTCAACGACTGGTCCACCATGGTGAATCGCTACCAAGGCTTTACGGATGCCAGCGGCAACCCCACGGTGATCGGTGTGGACCTGCGCAATGAACCCCACAATGCGACATCGGGTGGCTCTTGCTGGGGCTGCGGAACCCTGACCAACGACTGGCGTCTGGCTGCCGAGCGCGCGGGCAATGAGGTGCAGGGCATCAATCCGCACTTGCTGATTTTTGTGGAAGGCACCGATTGCTACAATGGAGATTGTGACTGGTGGGGCGGAAATTTAGAAGGAGCGGCAACCTACCCGGTGCAACTCAATACTGCCAACCAACTGGTCTACTCGGCACATGAATACGGCCCGGCGCTATTTCAACAAACCTGGTTTAACAGCAGTACGACGTATTCGAGCTTGGTGGCGAATTGGACCAAATTCTGGGCCTATCTCAGCCTGAATGACGTGGCTCCGGTATGGGTGGGCGAGTTTGGTACCGACAATACGTCGACAGATATTGAAAACACCACGCCCGGCTCGCAAGGCCAGTGGTTCCAAAGTCTCGTTACCTTCCTGCAAAACACGCCCCAGATCAACTGGAACTATTGGGCGCTGAATGGCGAGGACAGCTATGCGCTTTTGGATAGCAACTATGATCCAACCCCCGTCAGTGCGTTGAAGCAACAACTGCTGGCCTCGATTCAGTTTTCGCTGAATGGTGGCGGTGGTACGGGCGGCGGCGGTGGCAGCACAGCCCCGGCAGCACCGACGGGTCTGACGGCGAGCGCAACCTCATCGAGCCAGATCAATTTGACTTGGACGGCCAGCACGACCTCTGGCGTGACGTATTCCGTTGTTCGCAATGGAACGACGATTGCGAGCAAGCTGACCACAACGTCGTATTCGGACACGGGGCTGACCGCGAGCACGGCATACAGCTACGTTGTCGATGCGGTCGATGCGGGGGGAACGACTGCCTCCAACACGGCCAGCGCAACCACACAAGCCGCAGCCAGTGGTGGGGGTGGCAGCGGTGGAGCTTGCACGGCTACCTACGCCAACACCAACGACTGGGGCACGGGCTTCCAGGCTGCGTTGACCATCACCAACCACGGCAGCGCGGCCACCTCCAGCTGGACGATGACCTGGACCTTCGCTGGCAACCAACAGTTGTCGGGCCTGTGGAATGGCGTGGCATCGCAAAGTGGCGAGACGGTGACGGTGACCAATGAGAGCTATAACGGCTCGATTGGCGCAGGAGCCACGCTGAGCGGCATCGGCTTTACGGCCAACTACAGCGGTAGCAACCCCAGCCCGACGGTCAGCGTGAGCTGCCACTAGACGGCGAGCATCTGAGGTTGCACTCCGGGCGGTGGTCAACATCCACCGCCCTATTTTTTCTGCAAGACGCAGGCGGGAGCAATGCTGGCGGCAAACGCGGCACCGAGGACAACAGGAGCCGAAGGTTGTGCGTCGTTACTGGGTTGGCACGGATGCGACTTTGGTTTGTGTGGTGACGCTGGTGCGGTGGCAGGAGCCGATGGTCTGCCGAAAGCGGAAGTAGGGATGAAAGAAGAGTGCGGCGCGGGCGTCTCCCTGGCCTTCGCTGAGATCATTGATCCAAACGCCGTCGCTTTGCCGGGTTTGGTGTACGTGCATCCAAAGGCCTTTGTGTACGTTGGCCAACAAGCCGCCGCCAATTTTCACATCATGATCCAAGTGAGCGTTGAGATCGACGAGTTGCCCGGTTGCCTCGTCGATTTCCAGGGTTCCTGTCATGGAGTGGAGGAAATTTTCCTGCAAATTTTTGGGATGGAAGTTGGGATCGCCGCTTAAATCGTAGACCAGCGTGGTGCGTCCGTTGCGCAAAATGCGATGGCCGTTGGTGTAGCGCAGCGCATGCAGCAGGGTGTCGATCTGGCGCTCATCCTCACTTTGCTGTTTGGCCAGCGTGGCAGCGTTGGTGGCGTCGGCAATGGCTTTTTGCACGCGCTCGGACTCCTTTTTCTGCGCACTGGCGTCGAGCGGCACGCCATTCTTGGAGATGAGTTGGTCGATCTCGCGTCCGTTGACGTAGAACATATCGAAGGTGCGTGTGCGGGTTTTGAGAACGTTGCCTTGTGCATCGGTGCGCTGGCTGGTGCTGGTGATGCGGCAGATGTAACGCTCCTGCTCGGCGCGCATGGCGCGCAAGCCATCGAGCACGCGCTGCCGGATGACCGAGGCGCTGGGCAATGGCGCAGTCAGATCGGGGGGCGCGGGTGTCGTGGGTTTGGGGGCGCGGGCGGGATGCGTTTGTGCGGGCGCGCAGGCGCAAACGAGCAGCGATGTTGCCAGCGCAAATCCGCAGCGTGAAGCCATGCCATCCATCCACATCTTTATACGTGTCCAAATGTATTTTGGTTTCGCGGCATAATGAAACAAGCCGAACGGTGCGATTGTGACGGCGCAATTTTTCGCTGTACAGAAAGTGGACTCGATGCAAGTACCCATAGAAACTGCGCAGGCTCCTGCGGCGCTGGGGCCATACTCCCAGGCGATCCAGAGCGGGGATTGGATCTTTACTTCCGGCCAGATTCCGCTGGACCCGGCCACGGGGCAGATTGTTGCCGGGGGCATCGCGGAGCAGACGGCGCGCGTACTCGACAGCCTGCGCGCGGTTTTGCAGGCGGCGGGTAGTGATCTGGCGCACGTGGTGAAGACAACGGTGTACCTGAAAAACATGCAGGACTTTGCCGCGATGAATGCCGTGTACGCCACCTATTTTGGAGTGGGGGGGACGCCCGCGCCGGCGCGTTCGACGGTCGAGGTGGCACGCCTGCCCAAGGATGTACTGGTGGAGATTGAGGCTATCGCGCTCCGATAAGCGCTGCTGGCTTTTGTCGGCACTCCCGGCACGCATGGATATACGCGTAGCGCCTAGGAAATGGCTCCGGCAGCATCGCGGAGTGTATTTTGCAGCGACATCGCGGGTAAGATGAAGGCATGCTGATCCTGGCTTCTTCCTCCCCCCGCCGCCGGGAACTGCTGACCCAGGCGGGCTATTCCTTCCGTGTTCTCTCGCTGCCGGTTCAAGAAGACCGGCTCGCCGGGGAGGACCCTGTGCGCTACACGCAGCGCTTGGCGCGCGCCAAGGCTGAGATGGTTTTTCATGCGGAAAGCGCCGCGCCGCGCACTGCATCCAGCCCGTCGACAGACCCACTGTTGGTGCTGGGCGCAGACACGGTCGTGGTTTGTGACGATCAAGTGCTGGGCAAGCCGGCGGATCCGCAGGAGGCGCTGCGCATGTTGCAGTTGCTCTCTGGTCGCACGCACCTGGTGGTTACTGGTGTCAGCATCGTCTCTGCGGCAGGCATCGATGTCGCAGTCGAGACGACCGCTGTGACGCTGCATACACTCACCGAGCAAGAGATCCGCGACTACATCGCCACGGGCGAGCCGGTGGACAAGGCCGGAGCCTACGCCATTCAAGGCCGCGCCGGACGCTGGGTGCCCCGCATTCACGGTTGCTACTTCAACGTTGTCGGCCTGCCGCTGGCGTTGACCCAAAGCCTGTTGGAGGGCATGCGCGCCAAGCTGTCCGCGCAGTACGCCTAAAGTTGACGCAAAGATCGCACGCGACTGATCAAGCTGTAATTCATTGACAGGAAGCGACTTGAAGTTGTGCGTCGTTTGCAGGGTGTTGTAGATTTGCCACATTGCGCGCGCGGCATTTTCCAGTATGCTCTCTAAGCAAGGATCCAGAGTTCTCTGGGAGTTTGTCTGGCGCGCAGGCTGCAATTCGAACAGACATTGGCTGCGGCGGTGGAGTTGCGCGGCGTGGGCATCCATAGCGGTGCGCCCGTGGAGATGCGTCTGCTGCCAGCGCCTGCGGGTGCGGGCATCCTGTTCCGCCGCACGGATCTGGACAATTTTGAGATTCCCGCCACGGGCCGCAACGTGGCCAAGGTCAGCTACGCGACCAGCCTGATGCGCCAAGGCGTGTTGATCTCCACCACGGAGCACCTGCTCTCTGCACTGATCGGCGTCGGCATCGACAACGTGATTGTGGAATTGAACAATCTCGAATTGCCGATCCTTGACGGCAGTGCGTTGCCCTATATCCGCGCTTTCCAATCCGTGGGGCTGGTGCAGCAACGCCGCCGCCGCGAATACTTGTGCGTGCGCAAGGCCATTGAGGTGCGCGAGGGCAGCAAGTTCATCGGCATCTACCCGGGCGAGGGCTACAGCATCAGCTACGGGATTGATTTTCCCACGCCGATCGGGCAGCAATCCCTGACGCTCGACTTGGACTCAGGAGCCTATGCGACGGAGATTGCCGCAGCGCGCACCTTTGGGTTTCGTGAGGATGAGCAGGCCTTGCGCGACATGGGACTGATTCGCGGTGCGTCGGAGGAGAATGCCATTATTCTGACGCGCACGGGTGTGGTGAACGGGCCGTTGCGCTTTGCAGATGAGTTTGTCCGGCATAAGGTGCTGGATCTGATCGGGGACCTGGCGCTGGCTGGGCATCAAATTCAAGGGCGCGTGGTGGCCGAACGCGCCGGACACGCCATGCACACGGCGCTGGTGGCGCGTCTGCTGGGCAACCGCTCGGCGTGGGAGCTGGTGCATCTGCCCTCGGTGAGCGCCCGACAAGAAACGCCGCAAGCTGCCGTGGCTCTTTCTGCGTGATGCGCGCGCGTGCAGCGAGGATCGACAATTTCAATGCAGGTGGGGCGGCTTCGGTCGCACTGCTGGGGCTTGGCTCCAACCTGGGCGATCGCTGGGAGCAGCTGCGCGCAGCCGTGCGCGCCCTGCAAGCACACGGCGAGGTGCTCGCCGTCTCCAGCGTGTATGCAACCGCGCCGGTGGGCATGGTGGAACAGCCGGAATTTTTGAATGCGGTACTCACGCTGCGCACTTCGCTTGCGCCAGAAATGTTGCTGCAAAGAATGCTGGAGGTGGAACGTGGGTTGGGTCGCGTGCGCGGGCAAGAGGCGAGTGGGCAGCCACGCGGTGGGCCGCGCATGCTGGACTTGGATTTGCTGCTGCACGGCGCAACGATTCTCGCAACTCCAGCGCTGACGCTGCCGCATCCGGAGATGCACCGCAGGCGTTTTGTACTTGCGCCCGCAGCGGAGATCGCGCCCAACCTTGTGCATCCTGTGCTGGGCCACACCCTGGCAGCGTTGCTGGATGCGCTCGAAGACGCGGGCAGCAATCGCAGCGCCGCTGTGCAACGGCTGGGCGCGTTGCACGCAGCGCAATCCGGCGCGTAATCAACACGCACACTGGATTCGATACACTGCGAAGTATGCAGCGTACGGTTCGTTTTTCTTTCTTCATCCGTTCCCAGACTTTTTTGCGGCAACATCGGTACACGGTGGCCTGCTTTGCAATGGGCGCCCTCGGTCTACTTGTGGCACCCACCTTGCGCAAGGTGCAGGCGCAAACGGAACAGGCTGCGGTTCCGGCACAGGCAACGATCGGCCCTGCGTCTGGGCTGGATTGGGTGTTCGATTCCACCACAGACGACCGGATTCTTACGCATTTGAATGCGGCAATTCACTTTCATCGCACCGCCACTGCATTTCAGCAAAATGCCGGCGAACCCAGCGATGCGCTCTACCACGATCAAGAAGAATCCCTGGCCGCACAGATCACGCAGCTCGCCTTTGATTCGGCCAAGGCTGAGGCTCCCTTACTGAATGCGGAGATGGCACAGGCTGCGAACAGCAACCCAGGCAACAACAGCGTGGGGAGTGCGCAGCAAGAGCGTTTGCAGGCCATGCAGGCTGCGACAGCGGCCAAGATCGCGCAGATCCAAAACGCGATAGCCACTACGGAGCGGCAAATGACCACGGCCAGCGGCGCGCGGCTACAAGCCTTGACGGCAGAGCACGACAGCTTGCGCGGCCAATTGGATTTGGAGCGGGCTATGCAGCAAGTGCTCGAACACTTTAGCTCCATGGACAAAGCCGAATCTACCGGAAGCTCCAAGCTGAGCACAGAGATTGCGCACTTGGAACTCTCCGCGCCGATGAGCAGCCCTGCTGCAGGTAGCGCGACCTCCGCATCGAGCAAAAGCCCGTCCTTTGCGGGGCAATCCATCCAAGCTGCGGAGCAGGCAGGCGTGCTGGGCCAGGCGGAGACGCTCTTTGCGCAATTGAACAGCCTGCACCAGATGAATTTGTGGATCGCAGAGAATGATCGTTTACGCGCGCGTGTGGTTGCCTTGCACGATCCGTTGGTCGCATTGCTGCGCAAGACGCTGCAGGCGGGCAATGTTTTGGCGCAGGGTGCTGCGACGGCTCCTGCTTTGCCCGCAGGCAACAACAAGGCTGCGGTGACCAGCCCAGCGCAGGTGCAGCCCACGCCGACGCTTGCCGATTATGAGCATCTGACCGCGGAGTTTCGGCAGCTCTCCTCCGCATCCATGCCGCTGGCGCAGGAGTTGTTGCTGCTCGACCAAAGCCATGCCAATCTTTTGCAGTGGCGCGACGCTATCGACAGCGAATACGATCGGCTGCTGCGTGCGTTGCTGCTGCGTGTCTTGGAAATTGCTCTGGGCATCGGACTGATTCTGTTGCTGAGTGAAATCTGGCGGCGCACCTCCATCCGCTACGTGCGCGACATGCGCCGCCGCAGACAGTTGCTGATTCTGCGCCGCTTCGTCACCAGCTTTTGCATGGGCGGAGTGCTGATTTTGGGCTTCGTTTCGCAGTTCAGTTCTCTGGCCACCTTTGCGGGATTTCTGACAGCAGGCATTGCCGTCGGTCTGCAAACGGTGCTGCTCTCTGTGGCCGCATACTTTTTCATCGTGGGCCGCTACGGCGTGCGTGTGGGCGACCGCATCAGCGTATCGGGCGTCACTGGCGACGTGATGGACATCAGTCTGGTGCGTTTGTATGTGATGGAGCTGGCCGGTACGGGCATTGATCTGTATCCCACCGGGCGCGTGGCCGTATTTTCCAACGCAATTTTGTTTCAGGCCACCACCCCTCTGTACAAGCAGATCCCCGGCACGGAATACGGCTGGCGCGAGGTGGCGGTGAAGCTGCGCGAAGAGGCCGATTACAAAGGGGCTGCGCAGAAGATCACCGCGTTGGTTGCCGAGCAGTACAAGCAGTATGAGTCGGAAATCGCACGCCAGCACGGCAGCTTGGAACTGCACTGGGAGATTGAAGCCGAGCGGCCCAAGATGGAATCGCGCTTGCAGTTTGTCGAAGGCGGGTTGGAATTTAAGGTGCGCTATCCGGTGCTCTTGCGTCGCGCCGCAGAGACCGATGAGGCCGTCACGCGTGCTCTGGTGGAGCTGAGCCAGCAAGACGAAGCGGTGAAAGCCGCGTTGGTGGAGCCACCGCTGCTGCGTACAACCGTAAAGGTCTAGATCGTTTCGAAGCCACCCAAACTATTTTCCAATGCAGAAGGTGGAAAATATCTGGTTCAAAATATCGTCGAGTGTGGTCTCGCCGGTCAACGCATCGAGCGCGCGCAGCGCTCCATAGAAATCGAGCAGGATCATCTCGTGGGGAATCTGCGCTGCAACGCCAGCCTGCGCCGCGGCCAGCGCGGCCAATGCCTCTTGCACGGCCTGCTGCTGGCGCAGATTGGTCACCAGTGCGGATTCGCTCTCCGCGCCGCCGCCGCGCACCAGCTCTAAAATTTTTTCCTGCAATGCGGCGATGCCTTCCCCCGTCCGCGCCGAGGTGCGCAACGCGGAGGCGGGAATCTCGATTGTGGGCGCAGCGGAGACCGGCAGATCCACTTTGTTCAAAACCACCAGCGCGCACCGATTCTCCAGCTGCTGCAACAGAGCGCGTTCTTCGGCGTCCAACGGCCCGGCGCTGGCGTCGAGCACCAGCAGCACGACATCGGCATCTGCGGCGGCTTCGCGGGATTTTTCGATGCCCAGACGCTCGGCCTCATCCGTAGCGGTGCGCAAGCCAGCGGTGTCGATCAGGTTCAGAGGAATGCCGCCGAGTGCGACGCGCTCCGTGACCAGATCGCGCGTGGTGCCGGGCGTGGCCGTCACAATGGCACGCTCGCGCTGCACCAGCCGGTTGAAGAGCGAGGATTTGCCCGTGTTGGGCCGACCAATGATGGCCAGGGAAAATCCATCGCGCACCACGCGCCCATAGGCAAAGCTGGCGGCCAGCGCCTGCAATGGCTCGGCAACGGCTGCGATGCGCGGCAAAATCTCTGGCGCCGCGAGAACATCAATGTCGTCTTCTGCGAAATCGATGCCGGCTTCGAGTTCGGCGATCAGATCGACCAGCGTCTGCTTGATGGGCCGGATGCGGCGGGAGAGCGAGCCGCCCAGTTGCTCACTGGCAATCTTGGCTTGGTAGAGCGTCTGCGCGTCGATGAGGTCGCGCACGGCTTCGGCCTGCGTCAGGTCCAGCCTGCCCGCAAGAAAGGCGCGCTCGGTAAACTCCCCGGGCCGCGCCAGCCGCGCACCGGCGGCGATGCAGGCGCGCACCAGGAACTCCAAAATCACCGGCGCGCCATGCGCGGCAATCTCGACGACATCCTCACTGGTGTAAGAGTGGGGCGCAGCAAACCAGGTGACGACAGCCTCGTCGAGTCGCTCACCCGTCGTGGGGTCGATCAGATCGGCAAAGCGCGCCTGCGCAGGGGCCAGCGCATGGCGCAGCCGCAGCAACGGCGCAGCGATCGCGCTGGCTTGTGGCCCGCTCAGGCGCACAATGCCGATGCCGCCACGGCCCGGCGGCGTCGAAATGGCAACGATGGTGTCGGGGGTCAAAGCAGGTGACTATTTGGCTCCGGTGGATTTACGGGTGGATACATCCCGGCTCTTTTTTGCGCCCAATTGATGAAGTGGATCTAACCAGACTATGTAGAAAACGTTATCCGCCAGCATTCCATGAACACGCCAACTGTTATTGCTGTTTGAGGAGTCCAAGGCAAATTGCCACGAATATTCCGTTTGAATTGCTCGATCGAGATGTCCAAACCCATCTGGCTCGTCCGTGTCATCCCAAAAATTTTTGTGTCTGCGCTCTTTGTTGTTTTCATCTGTAAACATCTCTTCTGTATATTCCGAGTACTTCTTGATTGTGAGCAGCAGTGATCGAAAAAATTCCTCATTACAGCGAAGCAAACTAAATTTTGGATGATCGGCATCAAGATGTTTGAACGAAAACTGCAATCGCGCTGCATCGGACAATGGGCGCGGAGTGGGGATTTTCCTTCTATTCCGCTTCCATTTCATACTTGTGCGCTATAGAACTTCTTCATCGCTTCGTGTGTGATCACTCGATTCGATGGCTCATCAGGTTCCAGATTTCCACGAGCATCCCGCCAAGGAGATTCCCTGTGTGTTTGCCGCTCTAAGAGTACCGCGTCGAATTCTCCGTAGGCATGCATCACCTCATCCAAATGATCTGTGATCGTTTTGGAGGTAATGCTTCCAGAATCTTTTGTCTGGACCGGCTTCCAGCCAAATTTTCTATATTCTTGGAAAACGCTGCGCACCACTGGGCCATGCACCCAAGCTTCAATTTTGTCGTCGAAGAGTGGAGCGTCGAAAAACACCAAGTGCCAAGCCTGCGCATAGTACAGCAACTTTTGCAGCTTCAAGTTGCTGATTTTCTTGCCCTTCTTCTGAAAGGAAGCAATGAAATATTTGGCGACTTCTGATGCGGTTACGTGCTTCATACTTCCTCCTACGTTCAAAAAAATGCGCACACATGACTTTAGACGCAAAAACGTTGCCATTCAACTCAAAAATTCAAGAAAATCTTGTAATATTTAGCGTTCTACCGGCGGCCAAAGCTGCGGCGCGGCGGAGCGGGCGCGAGCAGTGGGCCTTTCCAGTCTGCTGGGTAGACGGCCACGCTGCGATCGCGGCCTTCGCCGCTGCTCTCGCTCTTGATGCCGTCCAAGGAGCGCAGCGCCAAGTGCAACAGGCGACGCTCGCGCGAACTCATCGGCGAAAATTGATAGGGCTGGCCGGTGGAGCGAACCTTGTCCGCAGCCGTGTTGGCCAGTAGGCGCAGCTCTTGCGCGCGCATGGCCTTGTAGCCGCCGGCGTCAAAGGAGACGCGATCGTGCTCCTCATTTTCCAGGCGCAGAGTTTTGGCCGCGATGTGCTCGATGGAGTAGAGCAGCTCCGCGTTGCGCTCGAGTAGCAGCGGCTTGTCCGGGCCGCCCAGTTCGACGTAAATCTCGCGCGACTCCAGCCCATCGGGATCGGCTGCGCCGGGGCC
>DAHWKP010000103.1:0-3751 GCA_027343585.1 Acidobacteriaceae bacterium | reverse complement strand
GTTCTCCTCGCCCGGTCGCCGAAATAAGGCGCCGGATAGAGCATTTCCCCTGCAGGGAAAATGCTCCAATCTCCACTTCAGCGGCCCAGCATGGCGTACTGCCCGCCGAGCGGTACGCTTCCCAACCACGACTCCACCCCGGCAATCCCGCGCAACTTCTCTGGCAAGAACAGGAAATATCTCGTCCGCACCGCGGTCATGCCTGCTGAGGACATCAGCCTTCTAGATTCAGGAGCCGTCAGCAGTTCCGCATCCACGTCCACCGGGCACCGCTTCACAATTCCGCGCGTCACCGGATTCCACGGATTATGTTCGATGATGCAGAAACACCCGCCCGGAGCCAGCACCCGCTTGATCTCCCGCGCCAGCGCCGTCCGCGCCCTCCCGTGGACGTGGTGAAACACGCACACCGCCGTGACGAAGTCCATCGACCTGTCCTCGAACGGCAACTCCTCGGGCGACGGCTGCACAAGAACCGGAATCTCTTCGCCTGCGGGCAGCATCGTGCTGGCGGGGTCGCAGCCCGCGGCTTCGGCAAACAATCCGCGCCCCAGCCGCAGCAAATCTCCCTGCCCGCAGCCCACATCCAGCCACTTCATCCTCGCCGGATTCAGCCTGTGCGCCTCCAGCAGCTCTGCGATCACCTCCACCTTGCGCCGGTGAAAGTAAAGCGGATCACGCGCGAACTTTTCCCGCATCGGGTCGGCCAGCAACTCAGCATACGCAGCCGAGTACCGGTCAAACTCCGGCTCCCCGTTTGTTGACCTGGAATCACTCATCGCCATTCCGCTCCCATATCTCATACCCATGATAGGGATAGGACGCAACCATCCTGTAATGCGACCGGATGTAATCATCCATGAGGAAGCCATACGGCGGCCTGCGCGTACACCCTGGCAGAAGCTTCTGCCACTGTTTCATATCCGTTTGCCAGACAATGAATCTGACCTTGTGCTTCTGTATCTCCTCGATCGCTTTCTTGAACTGCCGCTCCGTGTTGTAGTTGTAAATCAGCAGGCTGTAGCGCGTCGGGTTCTGCGTCTCGGTCAGGAAATAATATTGCGGGATGTACGGATACGCGAAGATATACTCGCCCGGTCGCGTATGCTTGTCCAGGTACTTGAGCCCCGGAACCGGCAGCGCGGTCAGAACCGTCCCGGCACGCGTCTTCAGAGGATGCCCATGAGCAACCATCAGCAGATTGAAAGAGCCCACGGCAACGCTGCAAATCGCAAGGGTTTTCACCGCATACGTTGCCCAGCGCCCGCGGTAAGTCACCAGGAAATAACAGGCCAGTATCAGCCACAGCGTGGAACCGATGGCGAGGTGCGCAATTTCTTTCCTGTGTATCTCGGCCAGCCACAGCGCGGCTCCGCATAACCAGTACAGCAGGATCACCGGCTTGAAATTCTCCCTCCAGCGAAACGCCGCCAGCCCAGCCAGAATCAGCGGCAGCCCATCGACAAACAGGAACGGTGTAACCGTCACCGGGGCCAGCCACGCAAAGATGGGCACTCCCGAAACGCTATGGAACCACGGCGTCCAGTAGACCAGCGTGCCGTCGCCGTAGGGCACTGTATTCACCTTGGAGTAATGCCGCAGCGGCCACAGAAAATTGGCGTAGTAAACGTCGTAGAGCGCGCCCTGGCTCCAGAAGTACAACACCGCTGCTCCACCCGCGAGGCACACGCCACCAACAAAGATGGCCATCGCGGAAAGCGGCATCTCGTGCCGCAGCTTCATCACCACCATCCACAGCAGGATGGCAGCAAGCAGAAGCGCACCCTTCGGCTGCAGCGTCAGGCCGGTGACTGCTGTCAACAGCCCTGCACCAAACCACGCGAGGCGGCTGCGGCGATCGAATCCATAAACCGCGCAATACACTGCCAGAAGCGCAAAGAAGTTGCTGTCCGTGTGGTGACTGGCAAAAGGCCAGCCCCGGCCAAAAAACGTGATCACCACCACCAGCGGCGGCAGCCACCGGTACGCGGGGGCAATGCGCCGCGCCAGCAGGTACATGCACACCGCGGTACCCAGCGAGGTCACAAACAGGCATGCGCGGGCGCCCAGAAACCCGACCCCAAAAATCCTCATGAACGCCGCGTTCCAGTAAAAGGTTCCCGGCGTCATCACCTCGAAAAAATCGCGGCCAAAAACCTGCCCGTGCAGTACCCGGACCGCGTCGGACTCCAGAAGCCCTGCAGAAAACAGCCACATAAAAGGCAGAATGTAGGCAGCCGCAAAGCAGGTGAACAGCAGCACGTCGCGATAGCTCGCGAACCAGCCGCCAAGCATCACAGAAGAGGATTCGGCTCCGCTCTCGTTTCCGCTCGAGCGCTGCACTGTGGGAGTGACGGTACTGCCTGGGGTCATGTCCTTCTCTGTCTCTCGGCGAATCGGGGATGGCTCATTCTTTACCGGCATCCGCTGTCACGCCAACCCGAACCTCAAGCTCATCCGAACGCGACATCTGTCCAGCCGCTACCTGCGACGTCAGAATGACAGGCGTATCAAGGATGACCGCGCGTGGCACAGCTATCTGATGTGTCGGCAGGTTACGCGTCTCCGCTACGATATATAGCGGACGGCCCTTGGATTCCTCATACACGCGCGCCACGTAATCCCCAATCGCGCCCAGCGCCAGCAGAATGATCCCGGAAAAAATGCATTCCAGCGCAATCAGCGAAGCCCAGCCGCGCACCAGGTTGGAACCGGTAAAGGCCAGCACCACCACAAAAATCAGGTATGAAAATCCAATCAGGCTCAACAGGCACCCCGCCGCAATGCTCAGGCGCAGCGGAAATGCCGAAAACGAGGAAATCCCCGTCCATGCAAAGCGAATCATGCGCAGCAGCGAGTAGTGGGTCTGCCCTGCCGCGCGCGCCTGCCGCTCATACGGAATCACGATCTCCCTCAGTCCTGACCAGGCAGCAAGGCCGCGCATGTAGCGGTGCTGCTCACGCAGGCTGCGCATCACCTTCACTGCCCTCCGGCTGTAGAGCCGGAAGTCGCCCACCTGCGGCGTCAGTTTTTGGTCCGCCATCCGGGCCATCAACTGGTAGTAAAGGGCCGCGCTCCAGCGCTTGAACGGCGTGTCGCTCTCCCGCAGCACCCGCTGCGGAGATACAAGGTCGTACCCCTGCGCGCAAAGCTCCAGCATGCGCGGCAGCAGCTCGGGAGGATCCTGCAGGTCCGCGTCCATCACTGCCACGGCGTCTCCATCCGCAAAGTCCAGCCCCGCCGTGATGGCGGTCTGGTGCCCAAAGTTGCGGCTCAGGCGGATCAGCCGTACCCGCTCGTCTGCGCGGGCGATCTCCTCGATCAGGCTGGCCGTCGCATCCGCGCTTCCGTCGTCGACAAAAATCACTTCCCAGCAGGTATCGCGCAGAACATCCCGAAGACGCACAAGCGTGAGGGGAAGAGTCTGCTCCTCATTGAATACCGGGATGACAATCGAGAGCAGCACGGCAGTTCCCATGAGCGCGGCATCCGCGCTGAGCGTATTGTACTCACAATCATCTTGCCATTGAGCAAAACACGATGCCCATGCATTACGACTGCTCAGAAACCAAGATCGCGGGAACCGCAGCCAGCGAAATCAGACCCACCCGCAGGGCGTACTCGATCAGATCCTGACCTTCTTCGCGGTTCAGAACCGTTTGAACCTGCATCCACAGCATTTGGAGCGTCATCATAAAGTACTTTGCTCGCATGTTGAAGTGAGATACTCGTCCACTGATGGAAGCTCTGT
>DAHWKP010000051.1:0-1617 GCA_027343585.1 Acidobacteriaceae bacterium | reverse complement strand
TGGGAGAAGTACCAGATCGGCGCATGGTTGAAGATCGACGATCCCAAGACGGGCAAGCCGGCCACGCGCAACATTTACTACGCCAGCAAGGCAGGCAATCCGCCCGTCTACGCATCGCAGGACCCGAATGACATGGCCTCGCCCTACCACGACACCAGCATTCAAGCACTGCAGCGGCGCGGCGTGCGTTTTTTAAGCTGCCACACCGCCACAGAAGCGCAGGCGCGCGCGTTGATCACCTACAACAAGCTGACGCAAAAGCCGGAAGAGGTGGTGCAGGACTTGCAAAGCCACACGCTGCCCGGCGTTCTGATCGTTCCGTCGATGGTGGCTGCGATTGCTCTATTGCAAAGCCAAGGCCACTTCACCTACATCACCATCTAGCCAACAGGAGCGTGCGATGCGTCGATTGTCTCATCTTGCGCCAGCACTGCTGGCTCTGCCTTTGTTGTTGGCTGCGCAGCTGTCTGCGCAACAGAAAATTGCACCGGCGCCCTCCGCCACGCCGCCGTGGAGCCAGGGGCACAACAACCCCGCTGTGGAGCGCGGCTACAGCTTTTCTGTGGCCGCGGTCGACAACATCCCCGACCTGCATGGCAATCCGGCGGATGCCAAACTGGTGCTCTTCATCGGCGGCAATCAATTCTTCGTGCTGCCGCAGTTGATCGCCGGATTTACCGCGCAGCATCCGGAACTGCGCGGACATATTTTTTATGAGACGCTGCCGCCGGGAATCCTGCGCGCGCAGATGGCGGCGGGCAACACACTCACGCTGGGCAACTTCACATTGCAAATCGCTCCCGACGTGATGGAAGCGGGCCTGCGCGCGCTGCAGGCCATGCAGCAGAAGCAGCTCGTCAATACACCCGTGGCCTATGCCACCAATGATCTGGCTATTCTGGTACGCGCGGGCAATCCCAAAGGGATTCACTCTCTGAGTGATTTGGGCCGGGCGGACGTGCGTTTGTCCATGCCCAACCCGGCGTGGGAGGGCGTTGCGCGTCAGATCGAGGCCTCACTGCGCAAGGCAGGCGGCGCAGCGCTGGAGCAAAGCGTTTACCAGTCCAAGGTGCAGAGCGGCGCAACGTTTTTGACGCACATCCACCACCGCGAAACCCCGATGCGCATTCTGGCTGGCCAGTCGGATGCTGGCGTGGTCTGGGCCTCGGAGGCAAAGTTCCAAGAAAGTATTGGCAATCCACTCGTCGGCATTGCCATCCCCGCAGCACAGAACACCACGGCGATCTACGCAGCCGCCACGGTGCGAGGAGCGGCGCACACACAAGCGGCCCACGCGTGGATCGAGTATTTGCAATCGAAGCAGGCGCAGGCCATCTATCGCAGCTATGGCTTCCAGCCCTACACGCCCGCTGCGCCCAAGGAACACTGATGCGCATGCGAACTTGGATTGCGATTGCGGCAGGAATCGCCGCGCTCTACGTGCTCACGCTGGCGATAGGCTTGGGCGGCTGGCGTTGGCTGCGCAACTTGCATCGTTCGCAGCCAAATGTCTGGCAAGCATGGCAGTTGCCCAGCGTGCAAAACATTCCCGGCGGCGAACGTGGTGCCAGCATTCTTTATGGTCGGGAACTCTTCCACGACACACCGGCTCTGGCT
>DAHWKP010000045.1:0-13792 GCA_027343585.1 Acidobacteriaceae bacterium | reverse complement strand
TCTTCGCATTCGCGGCCCAGGGCTGCAAGCGGCGCACAAGCAGCAGGTCCACCATGATGTCGAGGTAGCGCGCGACGGTATGCCCGCTGACCCCGAGCCCGCTGGCGAGCTGCGCCGCGTTGAGCATCTGCCCCTGGTTGTGAGCAAGCATCTGCCAGTAGCGGCGCAGCGTCTCCGCCGGGATGCGCGGGCCAAGCGCGGGTACATCGCGTTCGAGATACGTCTGGATGAAGGCGGAGCGCCACGCGAAGCTGTCCTCGTCACTGGCGGCAAGAAAGCTGTCCGGGAAGCCGCCGCGATTCCAAAGCTGGTCAGCTGTGCCGATTCCAGAGGCAGCAACTTCAGCCACGGAAAATGGAGTCAGTTCCTCGTAGGCAATCCGTCCGGCCAGCGTTTCTGCAGACTGCTGCAAGAGGTCAATGGACGCGGAGCCGAGCAGGAGAAACTGTCCATTGCGCTTGCCTTTGCGCCGCCGCTGGTCGATCAGGCTCCGCAGAGTTGCAAAGATGTCGGGCAGTCGATGGATTTCATCGAAGATGACCAACCGATCTGCGTGCTGCGCGAGGTAGAGTTCTGGCTCGGCCAACTTTGCGCGGTCAGAAGGCAGCTCCAAGTCGAGGTAAATCGCCTGCGTGCCAAGTTCTTCCGCCAGCGAGTGCGCGAGCGTGGTCTTGCCCACCTGCCTTGGGCCAAGCAGTGCCACGGCAGGAAACTGCTGCAGGAGCTTTCGCAATCTGGGTTGGGCAAGCCTGGGAACCATACCTTGTAATTATGCCATATCGATACATAATTACGCGATTTGATTTTCGCGGATGATAAGACAATTTGACATCAATTGAGAACTTCCCCGGGGTCAAGTGCATTTACCGTTGCCAAAATTTGGAAACCATCGGGAGTGCGAGCCACCGCGTTGTCTGCCCGAAGTCCGAAACTTAAAGCGCATGTCGTAGTTGCCCGCCCAGCCACAGCTATCGAAATCCATTATGGAACAGTAGCGACTCGATCGTTGCATTATTAACCGAAGTAGCTGTGTAGTCAACATAGAAGTCTTGACCTTCGATCGGAAGCCATCCATACGAGAGAAGCTCGGTCATTAGACCATCCAAAGAAGTGCTCTTACGAAATTGCTCTAGAAATTCATCGAAGTCAAGAATCGCAATAGTATCTTCTGGCTCTACCCAATGCCAATAATCGCGTACCAAGAGAATGTGGTGAACCTTGTTATAGTCGGCTAAGGAGCGAGAGAGCTTACCACGTTTGAGCAGAAAATTTGGATGTGCCCTGCCATACGCACGTATCAACCCCAGTTGCGAAACCCCTTTTTCGAGGTCCTTTTCCCGCTCTATCCGTTCTAAAGGCTTGTAAGGCTTTCGCAACCATTTCAACTCAGCAAGCACTACAGTTGAGGTCGTCTCATCTTCGATAAGGGCATCAATCTCTGTCGGACCATCAGGGAGTGGGATTGTGAAATCAATCCTATATCCTGGGTTCGCGGATCGCAGGAGGCCCCTCATACCCTCTTCCTTCTGCGTATTCTGTCCTGAAAATAACGCCGGATATGTGTAGGAGAACTGGCGTAGTGCATTCTCATCAGCGGCACTGGCGAGAGGAAACTGCGGAGCGACAGCGAGAGTGTTGTCACGGCTATCTAATGGCACAAAGGGCGTGATACAGAGGCTAGTGAAGGAACGATTCTCTGGACGAAGTGTCAATTCCTTGACGATGGCATTGCAAGTAGCCTTGGGCACTCTTGAAATGTTGCTCAATTTGTTTATCCATTGGAATCGCTTTTTGACCATGACCAATGAGGATTCAGGGATGGGTCGTCCTTGATTGCCCCACGGATAACAGATGTATTCGTGAATCGCGCTCAGGATTAAGATCGCGACATAAACAGCTTTGAACTCCGCAAGTGAGTACCCGTTTAGTTGGAAGGAATCAGGGTGCCGAAAATTGGCATCCAATCGCTCCTGATATTCCGGTCGCAGAGCTTCGATCAACTCATCTGAAGGTTCATAGTGAAATTTTTTTTGAAGGCCAGCCGGGCGAGCTTGCTGGAAGAGATCGTTAAATAGGCGCTGCAACTCTGGAGATCGCCCATTTTTTTTCGGGATCCTTCTTATTTCCTCAGCAGGGCGATACAGTTGCTGGTACGCGAGGACCTGACGCTGGCGCGCCGAATCACGGGGTATATAAAAACGTACCGCTCCATTCGCCATTAGTTCGGCGCGCTCATGGTCTCGATGCCACAAGGGAAAAATATTAAGAAAATTCGTATACTTTCCACTGACGTTGAGTGCGAAGGTCGCATCGACCTTGAGGCTTCCATGAAACGTGTAGGCATTCACGAGCTTAGATTCCGGCCTGCCGTGAACGGCAATGAAGTAGAAGCCGCACATATAACGCTCAAGGTTTATCAGCGCAAATCTATGACGAAAGCTGTAGGCTCCGAAACGCTGTTGAAACGTCTCTAGTTCGAGGGCCATCGCGCTTAAGAGCGCCCAAGTCGCCAGATTTCGAGGCTGCTTCAGTAGCCGTATTAGACGATAGCAATCGTCTGCACGGTTCTCAACTGCCTGGATGGCTTGTTGCAGCTCGGGCGCGCATTCGCTGAAAAGGTATGGCATGTCTCGCCTACGGGTACTCTTGTGAACTACTGCCCCTTCCATTTTAGTTGCAGCTACCCGCTTCTGTGAGCTTTACGAACACCAAGCCTGTATCAGTAACGAAAAGTCTGTCAGCATTTACGAATGCGTTTGTCTCCATAAAAGTAAGCGCAATCTCAACTAGTAAGAACGGGCCTTTGCGTTCAACGAAATTAATTCGATGCTCATCCGTCGATTCCTGGGAGCATTGTGGTGACGTGATGCTGGTCACTGCGATGCCCCACCCCAAGCTCCATGTTGACAAATAGAGCTTGGGGTTTACACTATGCAGGTGGGCAGTGGCAGACAACGCGCTTGGTTGATGCTGGCGATGACGATCCTGTGGATCGCGATTCCAGCATCTGCTTGTTTGCAAGCGATGCAGCCGACGGGGCAACATGCCTGCTGCCACAGCATGGCACAGACCTGCGCCCCAGCCACAATGAATGCGGATAACTCCTGTTGCCAGGTCAATCCCCAGAATCGGGCGATCCATCTTGCGCTTCCGTATTTTTCCGAACATGCGCAGCCGTTCGCATTCGTATCGCACCCTGTTCGTTTGCCCGCGCCCGGCATGAAAAGCGCCCGCTGTGTGCAGGCTCTTGCACCCATTCCGTCGATTCTCCCCTCCGCTAACACCTCCATCCTCCGTATCTAGGATTCCTGCGTCCGCAGGCTGAAATTGCGCTTTCGTGCGTCGTTCTGCGTCTATGCGCAGCGCAAACGCCCGAACTGGCGCGAGCTGCATCCGCGTTGGAGGGAGTTATGAAAGTTTTTGTATCTCTATTTCTTGTTTGGATTGCCATTGTGCCCGCTGGTGTTTCTCGCGCAGAGACGCCGGACAAAGGCGCTGAGTTGGGTGCCTTCGCCGCGTTGCTTGATGAGGGTAACGCTCCGCAGGCCTCCGGACCGGTACTAACGCTAGACGAAGTTGAACGGATTGCCCTTCTCCATAACCCAGAGATTGAAGTCGCTGTTCGACGAGTCGCCATTGCAGAAGCCCACGTTGCCGCCGCCGGAGCGCTCGACGATCCCATCGCGATGTACCGCGGATGGGGAGTGCCGCTGCAGCAGCCTTGGAACTTTAACGACGCGCAGAACATGTTCAGCATCACTGAGACGCTGCCGGGACCGGGCAAGCGCCGATTGCGCACCAGTGTGGCGCAATCCGACGTGGCCGAATTGAAGGCGGAGTTGCAGCAGACGCGACTGGAAGTTCGCGTGCGCGTCCACAAAGCGTTTGATGCCATGCTGCTCGCCAGCGATGAATTGCGGGTCCACCACCAGCATGTCTCCATCGCACGCCAGGCCATCGAAGCAGCGCGAATCCAGTACGCAACAGGGAGTGTTCCGCAGCAAGACATCTTGAAGGCGCAGGTTGCGCTGACACAGTTGGCGGAACACATGATTCGCTTCGATCGGGATGCCGAACTCGCGCGCGCGCGCCTCAACACGCTGCTGGGGCGCGACCCAGCAGCACCGCTCAACGTGCAAGGAGAGTACGCCGTACTTGCGCCACTGCCGGACGAACAGGCGCTGGAGACCTTGGCGCTTCGTTCTCGGCCCGATTTGCTCGCAGCCCAAGTAGCCGTTGCACGCAGCCATAAAGAGCAGGCGCTGGCCAAGAAGGCTTATGTCCCCGACTTTACAGTTTCCGGCGGATACATGCTCATGCCGCCCAGCATCCCGATACGCAACAACTATATGGTGGAAGGTTCGATGAATCTGCCTTGGCTGAATCATCGCAAACACAACGCGGAAATTTCCGAATCCAATGCCGAGGCCAGCGAGCAAGATGCCGAACTCGCCGAGCTGCGCAATGCCGCCTTCGGTCAGATACAGGAAGCACGGGTACAGGCAGAGGCCGCACAGAAATTTGCGCTTCTGTATCACGACCAGCTCCAACCTCAGGCCGAAGCCACACTTCAGTCCAGCGTAATCGCTTATGAAAACGGCAAAACGAATTTCCTTGATTTACTCGACAGCCAGATGACCGTCATTGATATCGATCTTGCCTGGGTCCAGGCGGTTGCTGATTTCGACTCGCGCCTCGCCGATCTCGAACTGGCCACGGGAACGCCTCTCGACGATGCCCCGACCACCACACTGGAGGTGAAACCATGAAGACCCGCACGTATCAGATTGCTCTTTTGTCGTCCATGACTGTCTGCGTTTTGCTTGCGGCCATGCTAGTCCATGTTCTTTTGCCTCGATACCGCTGGGCTTCGCAAGCTGCAGAAAGCCCGGTCGTCGCACGCGGCCCGGCCAGGGATCCCCAGCCGACAACATCCGATGTCCCGGTGCCTGCAGGAACAGAGCCTACGTTGGCTGCGGTGCAGTTGTCGCCACAGCGTATGCAGGAAATCGGCGTGACGTTGGCAACGGTGGAATTGAAGAACGTGAACGATCAACTCAGCGTGCCCGGCAATGTTGATTTGAACGAGGAGCATCTCTCCTATGTACAGACCCGCTTCCCCGGATGGATTCAAGATGTGTTTGCCAATGCGACCTACCAGTTTGTGCGCAAAGGGCAGCGCTTGTTCACTGTCTACAGCCCAGATCTGGTCAGCAGTGAGCAGGAATATCTGCTGGCCCGGCAGAGCCAGCAGGTCTTTTCGCAGGATGCGCATGGCATGGCGGCGCACGAGAGTGGTTGGCTGTTGCAAGCCGCAGCGGAGCGGTTGCGTCAATTCGGAGTTCCTGAGCAGGCGATCACAAACCTGGAGCGCAGCGGAAAAGTTCAGCGCGATATTGCGATCGACTCCCCTGCATCCGGCTACATTATCGAGCGCAACGCATTGCCCAATGCGTATGTGCAACCGGATACAAAGTTGTACACGATTGCCGACCTCTCGACAGTTTGGGTTTACGCCAACGTGTTTCAAAACGATGTGGGCCGCCTGAAGCCGGGCGACCCCGCGCAGGTCACCGTCGATGCCTATCCCGGACGCTATTTCAACGGCCATATCGATCAGATACTGCCGCAAGTGGATCAAACAACGCGAACCGTGCGTGTACGTCTCATCTTTAGCAACCCCGGAGTTGTGCTCAAGCCGGGCATGTATGTCAATGTCGTGATCGCTGTTCCTCTAGGGCGGCATCTGGTGATTCCATCCTCTGCAGTGCTACAAACCGGCTCGCGAGCCATCGCATTTATCAACCGCGGAAACGGCCATCTGGAGCCGCGCACGATCGAGACCGGGCCTCAGCTCGACGATTCTGTAATCGTTCTGAATGGTCTCAAGGCAGGCGAGCAGGTGGTTAGCTCGGCCAACTTTCTGGTGGACTCGGAAGCGCAATTGCAGCAGGCGCTTCAGGCGTTCTCGCCCCTGCCGCAGTCGTCGAGTGCATCGGCAAAGGCCGAGTCCGCTCCGTCGATAAAAATCCACTTCAGCACACAGCCCGATCCGCCACACCAGGGCGCAAACACCGTGCGCGTGCAACTAACGGGTGCGGATGGAAAGCCTGTCATCGATGCGCAAGTGACGGCGACCTTCGTGATGCCAGCGATGCCTGCGATGGGGATGGCTGCAAAGCACGCCGCAGCCACGCTCACCGGCAAGGGCAACGGATTGTATGAGGGCCAATTGCATCTGGAGTCAGGCGGAACCTGGCAGGTGAACGTGGCCGCCCAACGCGACGGCGAAGTTGTCGCTACCCAACAGATCACCATCGACGCCACGGGAGGAATGTGATGATCCAACGAATTATCGCTGGGTGTGCGCGCAATCCTTTCCTTGTATTCACCGGAGCCATCCTTCTGGTAATTGCCGGCGTGTGGTGTATGCAACGGGTCCCACTCGATGCGCTTCCCGATATCAGCGATGTGCAGGTCATCATTCACACGCCGTGGGCGGGGGAGCCCCCGAATGTGATCGAGGACCAGGTCACCTATCCGATCGTGACCGCCTTGCTTGCCGCTCCCGACGTTAAGAACGTTCGCGCCCAGACCATGTTTGGCGACTCCTACGTCTTCGTCGTCTTTCAGGATGGCACGGATCTATATTGGGCGCGATCACGCGTGACGGAATATCTGGAACAGATTGCCGGACGCTTGCCGCCAGATGTACATCCGGCCATCGGTCCCGACGCCACCGGCGCAGGCTGGGTCTATGAGTATGCCGTCGTCGACCGCAGCCACACCAGAAATCTGGCCGACTTGCGCGCGCTGCAGGATTGGTACCTGCGCTATCAACTCGAAACCGTGCCCGGCGTGGCAGAGGTGGCCAGCATCGGCGGCTTTGTGCGCCAGTACCAGGTAAACCTGGATCCAAATAAGCTTTTTTCCTATGGAATTTCCGCAGCCACGGTGATCGATCGCGTCCGGCAAAGCACCAACGAGGTGGGTGGAAGCGTCCTGCAGATGAGCGGAGCCGAATATATGATTCGTGGGCGCGGCTATCTGCGCTCGCTCGCCGATCTGGAAAATGTTCCGGTGGCCACGAAGAACGGAACGCCCGTGCTAGTGCGGGATCTGGGCACCGTTTCCTTTGGCCCCGACGTACGGCGTGGCGCAGCCGACTGGCAGGGAGAGGGGGAAACCGTTGGCGGCATCGTCGTCATGCGATACGGCATGAATGCGCTCAAAGTCATCAATGGAGTCAAAGCGAAATTCTGCGAGATCGCGTCTTCGCTGCCTGCTGGCGTTGAGATTGTGACGGCCTATGACCGTTCCTGGCTGATCGATCAGTCCATCCACACATTGAAACGCGACCTCATCCTCGAAGCAATCATCGTTAGCTTTGTCAGTATTGTTTTTCTCTTCCACTTTCGTTCGGCGCTGGTGCCCATTCTAACGCTGCCGATTGCCGTGCTGGCCGCGTTCATCCCCATGTACTTTCTGCACATCACCTCCAACATCATGTCGCTCGGCGGCTTGGCGCTCGCCGTAGGAGTGCTGATCGACGCGGCGATTGTCATCGTGGAGAACGGACACCGCCATTTGGCCGAGCGCGAAGACGAACCCACAGAGCCAGAACGGCGGCAGATCTTGATCGGCGCTGCACAGCAGGTGGGGCCAGCGTTGTTTTACTCGCTCATCATCATTGTGGTTTCCTTTCTGCCGGTCTTTCTGTTGGAAGCGCAGGAAGGGCGCATGTTTCGCCCGTTGGCATGGACGAAGACGCTGGCCATCGCTTTTTCCTCCCTGCTATCCATCACGCTGGTTCCAGCGCTGATGCCGTTATGCCTGCGCGGCAAGCTGCGACCGGAATCCGAGAATCCAGCCGCCAGAATCGCTCAAGCGATCTATCTTCCCGTACTGCGCTGGTGCCTCCGCCATTGGAAGCTGGTGATTGTGCTGAATCTTGCCTTTCTGGCCGCCACCGTTCCACTCTACTTTCGACTGGGCAGTCAGTTCATGCCCGCGCTGTATGAAGGCTCCGCCCTCTACATGCCCACTGCACTGCCGGGCATCTCCATCACGCAGGCGGTTTCACTGATGCAAGAACAGGACAGAATCCTTCGTTCCTTCCCTGAAGTCTCCACCGTGTTCGGCACCGTTGGTCGTTCCGATAGCGCCACAGACAACGCGCCCCTCGATATGTACGACACCACCATTATGCTGAAGCCGCGCGGGAGCTGGCCCGTCGGCATGACCTATGAAAAGCTGATCCACGCGATGGATGAGAAGCTGCAATTTCCCGGCCTGACCAACACCTGGACCATGCCCGTTGAGAATCGATTGGACATGGAGTTGACCGGCATCAAGACGCCGGTGGGGATCAAGATTCAAGGCCCCGATCTGACCCGCATTCAGGACATCGGGGCACAGATGCAGCAGATTCTTTCGGGGATGCCGGAGACCAACTCTGTCTTTGCCGAACGCGTGGCCCAGGGCTTTTATCTGAATGTCGATGTGGATCGAACCCAAGCCGCACGCTATGGTTTAACCGTCGCCGATGTACAGCGAGTCATCACTTCGGAAATTGGCGGTGCGGACATCGCGCAGAATGTGGAAGGACGTGAGCGCTTTCCTATCGCGGTGCGGTATCAGCATACCTTCCGCGATGATCCAGATGCCATAGCGCAGGCACTGATTCCAACTCCGTCGGGCGAGCAGATTCCAATCTCCGAAGTGGCTCGCGTTTCTTTTTCTCGCGGTCCCACAATGGTCCGCGACGAAGACGGCGCGCTGACCGGCTATGTCTATCTCGACCTGAAAACCAATGACTACGGTGGCTTTGTGAATCAGGCTGACCGGATACTGCGCCGAAAGTTGGCGCTCCCAGCGGGCTATACCTGGCGCTGGGCGGGTGAGTATGAGTTTGAGATGCACGCCAAACGGCGTCTGAAAATGATTCTGCCCATCGTTTTTTTCGTCATTTTTCTGTTGCTCTACCTCGTCTTCAAATCTGCCACAGAGGCTGCGGTGCTGCTCTTTCCAACTCTCTATGCCATGTCTGGAGGGTTATTGCTGCAATGGGTGCTCGGCTATAACTTCAGTGTCGCCGTTTGGGTGGGATATATCGCACTGTTTGGCATCGCGGTTGAGACGGGCGTGGTGATGGTGGTGTATCTCGATGAAGCGTTCCAGCACCATGCCGCTCAGGTTTCACCCATGACGAAATCTGACCTAGAGCTGGCCGTCATCGAAGGTGCGGTACAGCGACTGCGACCGAAGTTGATGACAGTGACTGCCGTCATTTTGAGCCTTGCGCCAATCCTTTGGGAAACCGGCATCGGCTCGGACGTGATGAAACCGATCGCCGCCCCAATTGTCGGCGGAATGATCACATCCACTATCCACGTGTTGATTCTGGTTCCGGTATTTTTCCTGCTCATCAAGCGGCGAGCGCTGCGCCGAAGGCTGCCCACTGCAAGCCCAAATCATTCAACCACAGAATGAGCCGCAACAGATTAACGATCCAAGATGGATCAGCCCGGATCCTTCAGCTTGCAGAAGAGTATGCCTTGATCCTCGAATGTAAAAAGAAATAGAAACTTGACTCCGACGGATGGCAACAGACAAATGTACTCATCAGAGGATTGTCTTCTATTTTCTATGCCTCGGTAAGTAAATTTATTGCTGGCTAGTCCATAGACATGTCAATCCCTACAGTGGATATGCTCCGGTCGATGCTTTGTACACGCGTGCTGGGCGCAAACGCAATTGCTGACGCCTTCGATATGTCGTTGCTGAGGCTTCCGGTCAGGCTCGCGGCGTCATTGGTAAAAAGCATGGCATCGTGGCTGGCGCGGGAGATCGCGACGTAGCCGAAGCGGGAGTTGAGCAGGTCGGGATGGACGCTGGTATCGGCATGGACGAGAACACGCTCGGCGGTAAGACCCTGGGCACTGTGGCTGGTGACGGCGTAGCCGTGGTCGAAGTGGCGTTGTTCGGTGGGGTTGAATTCGATCTGGAGATTATTGTCGAGCCGTCCAGTGATTCGACCATCGGGATGGATGGCTTCGATAACGGCAAGGTCACGATTGGCGACGCCGAGTGACTTGTCCGGCGCGGTGAATTGAATGCGGTCGCCAACCGAGAATTCATGCGTAACTTCGCGGTAAACGCTGACGCCTGTCAGTCGGCGCGGATCGTAGGTGGCGTGTTCGCCAGACGCTTTTTCAACGCTAAGCAGGTTTGCCGATGAATTGATCGCGATGACCGCGCCGTAGGAGCCAGCTTCGATTCCGGCATTCTTGCTGCCGCGTGCGTACCGAACCACATCATTGACTTCGTAGTGGCTGGCCCATGCGCGTTCCGCGCCTGTCATGTCCTGACGCTGGATGAGAACACGAATGGAATGATCTTCGGGCGCAACGGTTCCGTTGGTTTTCAATTCCTGTCGCACGGCTACATTTAACTCGCGGCGAGATGCGTTGTCCGGCGACACAATCAACGTCTTCTCTGGCGATGCCACGTAGCTTTTTGCAATCGTGCGAATTCGTTCTTCCGCGTTTGAAATTTCCCGGATACGACCCTGTTGTTGGAGCAAGTCGAGCGCAGCGGAGACTTGGCCTGTCGCCAGCAGTTCGACCGTAGACTTCAATGCAGGGTCTTTCTGGCGAATTATTTCGTCGAGCTTGGCAGTTCGCATACCGGCCTCCTGCAATTGCTCGAAGGGACGGCCAGCTTCCACACCCTGATGCTGGCGGATGTCGCCAATCAAGAGTACGCGGTCATTTGGGCCAATGCGTGCAAGAAACTCGCGCGTTTGGTTGGTGCTGGCGAGGCTCGATTCATCGACGAAGTAGAAATGCTTTTGTTCTTGCATATCTGGTCTTGATGACCGTGCAAGAAAGCCTTGCAGCGTTCCACCTTCGATGCCTGCCTCGTTCAATTGCCGTGCGGCGCGGGAGGTTGGCGCGAAGCCTGTGACTTCGTAACCCTGGGATTCGGCTGCACCGCGCAGTACGGCAAGAGTCGTCGTTTTGCCTGCTCCGGCGACTCCCTGGATGCCATGAATGCGGTCGGGAGAACTCAGAACATCTTCGACTACGCTCTTCTGCGCACGGTTCAAATATGAATGCTGATCGGCTACTCGGATGGCCTCAGAGCGGGTCATTACGGGCTGGAGTTGGTTCTGTCCTTCCCGCATTCGCCGGACAATCTCGTGTTCGGCCTCGATGGTTTTGGCAGTAGTGAACTGACGACTCTGCACGCTTTGAGATCGCTCGACAACTTGAAACTCCCCGGACGCAATGCGGGCGCTGAGATTTGCACGCACCTGCGGATAGGTCACGTCGCCCATGCCACGACGGAGTGCATCGCGTACCAAAGCGCGTTCGTCGATCACGGCTTCGCGCTCAAAGTTCTTGTCACGGGAGAAGGTCATCGCCTCGCGAACGCGCTGCTCTGGAGGGACGGATTGCGTCTGCTGCTGCGACCGTTCTCTGGCGGCGCGAACAACAGCATCCGCCTGATGTCCATAGTCGGCAGCCAGCTTGCGATGGGCGGCCATGACCTCACCCGGCGAGTGCATCTCTTTTTTATCGCGGGTCGAGTGCGCGGCGATCTCCGCCGCCTCTGAACCGGTGCGTCCGGTGCGCTCAAGATATGCCCGAATCTGCTGACTGCGCGGACTCGATGCGTCCAAATACTCCTGCGTGTAGCCTTTGATTTCCGGCGCGCCACTACGGCCAGTGGTGATTTCATAGCCAAGCTGTCGGAGCCGATACATCAATTCTGACTGGTAGACAGCAGTCGCAAACTGCTGCGAGGCAAACAAACTTTGCGGCTGAATGGCACGGGCCTGGCCACCGTCGCGCTCGGTGAGATTGAAGATCACGGCGTGGGTATGGAGTTGCGGCGCAACATAACCGTCTACGGGGCGGGCCGTATCATGCTCAAACTTTGCAGCGATGAGCTTGCCCGTCGTCTCTGGGGGATGATTGCCGCCAATGCGGGCCTGCGTGTAATGCTCCAGTTGTTCGAGGGCCACACGAACGCTTTCCCGATGCGCTTCACGGACACGATTATCGCCGCCGACCAAAGCGGTGAGTGAAACAGATTTCGGCGCGGAGAAGGTCGCATCCCACCCTGCCCGATGCTCCATCGTCTGGATGGTTTTTCCATCGGCATCCTCATATAGGTACGAAGCTCGCTGACGCACGAGTTGTTCGCCCGTGGCCGGATGCTGGCCTTGGCTCAATCGTGCAAAATCTTCTGCGGAAACACCTCCTGCAAGGCTGAATTGCGAAGCAAGCTGGCCCTGCCACTCCCCGGCAATCACACCTCGCTGTGACCAGTAATTCTGCTCTTTGGCAGTGAACTCCTTCTGGTGATAGGTCTGCGCCTGGCCAGCGGAGAGCGGTTTGGAAATGGTTAGCATGGCTCAAATCTTTGGCCCATAGTTGAAGGACGTTTGTGCTTCTGGCTCCGGCGCTCGCACGGGCTGCGGCGGCTTGCGTTCCTCTGCCCGTGCCGCAGGGACTGTCGGAGTGGTTGGTTTCTGATGTTGCGTCGTATCCGCAGTCGAAGCCTCTTCCTTCCGTTGTGGTCGGATAATGTAGTCGCTCTCCAGCCGTTCGATAAATTTTGGTTTCGTTGCAGGAATTTCCAGCGGCGGGAATGAGAATCGTGCAACATAATTCCCATGCTTCAGATAGGCGTGCAGTGGGTCGAGTCCGCTGATTTCCGAATCCAGAACGAGCGGTTCTGTTTGCCGGTCGAGTGCAAAGTTGCGTCCACTGCGGCTGCCATCGTAGTGCGTTTCTTTCATGCGTTCGATCTCGACCTTGCCGATGGCGCGGCTGACCCACTCCGCCGCATCTGGCTCGCTGGTCTTCAGGAAAATCTTGGTTGCGGGCTGCGACAGCATGACCTCGGCAAGATGCCCATAGATGACCTCCAGTTGCGCCTTGCCCTGGAAACCAAGGATGATTGGGTTGCGCGATTTGCGATTTTCCGTGATGGCGGTATGAAACTGTGGCAGCTTCTGCAGGCTGGCCAACTCGTCCAACACAAACCATACCCGGCGCTGATCGGGAGTAGGAGCACTCAACAGGCGCAGCACAAGCATGTCGATCCAGAAGCTGTGCAGTGGACGCAACGCCTCACGCTCTGATGCCTGCGAGGTCAGAAATATCCATCCGCGACGATGCTCCGACCACTCGCGAGCCGTCCATTCCGACTTCGCTTCGGACTTCTTAGGCAACAGGCGAAAGCTGTCAGCGACCAGACTCAACGACCCAAGAACACCGGAGCGTTGATGCGGGGCCGATGGGTCGATCATGGCAGCAAGTTCGGTGCCTTTGACGCGGCGGTCAATCTCCTCCGGGTTCGACATCCACTCGACCAATTGTTGTGGTGTGGGCAGGTCAAGCAGCAGATGCGCGAAGATTTTTTGCGGAGTTTCGATGAAGAACTCACGCTTGCGTTCATCGGTGGGCTGGAAGAGTGAGACGGCAATCGTCCGTGCTTCGGCGCGGCGCACCAATTCTTCCGATGGCCCCCAATAAGGGCAGCGGCGGTCGAGCGGGTTGAGCACGATGTCGCCGCGATTGGCATCGTAGAAGCGCTGAATGAACTCGCTGGCCGGATCGTAAATAATGGCCGCATCTTTACGCGCCTCGATCTGCTGGAGCATCTGCATGATGATCGTTGTCTTGCCACTGCCGGTGTCCCCAATGATCTCGACATGCTGATCTTCTGCGTGTGCGGGAATGCGCAGCATCGGGCGGCAGAGATTGGTCTGGATGCC
>DAHWKP010000029.1:0-1879 GCA_027343585.1 Acidobacteriaceae bacterium | reverse complement strand
GGCTTGTTCCGAGATTCCCTAGCGCTGCCGGGCCAGCACCAAGGTGATGTCGTCTGGCTGTTCTTTATCGCCAATCCATTCATCAATGGCCGCCAGCAATTTCGTGCAAATCTCCGGCAGGGGCAAATGGCGGTTTTGCCGGACCAACGTCATCATTCGCGCCTCGCCAAACTCACCAAACTCATTTTCCGGTTCGGTGACGCCATCCGTGTAGCCAACGAACAAATCGCCGGGGTGCAATTGCACGCTGCCTTCGCGGTACTGTACGCGATCGAGCAGGCCGATGACCGAGCCGCCGTGATGCAGCCGCTCCACGTGCCCGTTGGCGCAGAGCACCAACGGCGGCAGGTGGCCGCCATTGGCATAGCGCAGCGTGCAGGTTGCCGCTTCATAATGCGCCAGAAAGAGCGTGGCGTACTTTTCCGGCTGGGTGCTGTCATGCAAGTGACGGTTCAGCAGCGACAAAATGCGCGCCGGGCTGGCCAGCAAGGGCGCATCGGTTTCCTCTGCTCCGTCTTTGCCGACAATTCCAGAGGGTTGCAGTCGGTAGGCGCGCACAGCCGAGTGCAACGTGGCCATGAGCAGTGCGGCAGAAATCCCTTTGCCGCTAATGTCCCCGATGGCCAGTCCAATGCCGGTATCGCCCTCCGGAAGAAAGTCGTAATAGTCGCCGCTGACGCCACGGGCTGGGCGGCAGAATCCATAAAGCTCCAACTGTGGCAGGCTGAGGCTGGCGCTGGGAAAGAGGCTGGCTTGGACCTCTTGCGCAATGGCCAGTTCGTTATCCATGCGCTCTTTTTCGTGCTGCTCCTTCATCAGATTTTCCAGCGAGGCAGCCATGCGATTGAAGCTGCGGCTCAGATCGGCGAGCTGGTCATCGCGCGTGACTTGAATGCGGTAATTCAGGCGTCCTGCATCCACAGCCCGAGTGGCACCATGCAAATCCGCAATGGATTGCGTCACGGTACGGCTGAGCCGGGCCGCCATCCACAACGCAAGCAGTTGCAACACAGCGAAGAGAAAAGCCGCAGCCAGCAGCGCCACGCGCAAAGCGGTGCCCATCAGCACAGATTGCCGAAAAAGCTGTTGGTAGAGCAGCGATGGCCGCGAGGTGACCAGCGCAACAGCGGTGTATTGTCGGCCACTCTTCCAACCGGTAATGCTGAGGAAGGTGGGAATGTCGATGGGGATGTCCAGCAGATTTTCGCGCTTGGCCAGCTTGCCGCCGGTGAGGGTTTTCAGCGAAGACTCTTTGGCGTCCAAGGCAACTTTGGATTGATCCCACAGAACGGCATCGGCACCCAAGCCCAAATCCCTAGTCGCATCGGAGTTCTGCGGAACAGCGGCCACTAGATTTTTCCCATTGCTCCGCGTCATTGGCAGCAGGGTGATCTTGCCCAAACCGCTGGCCATTTGGCCGAGCAATTCCCGGCTCAGCGGCAGACTGGAGATGGTCACCACCGTGTGGCCCGCGGCCATTCTGCGATGGATGGCGCGAAAATAAACCTGTTGATGCAGCACGGCCAATCCCTGGAACGAGCCATGCGACAACCAGGCTGGCAAAGTCTCGTCGGGCAGCTCCATCGCTGCGGGCAAGGAGGAGGGCTGCAATGGCTTGCCATCGATAAAAATCCGCACCTGCAGGCCGCTATCGTGCGGTGGCAGATACTCTTTGGGAAACGGCAGATCGCTGAACTGCATCTGTGCCGGATCATGGTTGCGGTATTCGATGCGGTGGGCCACCTGCGCGGCCAGCGCGTGGTTGCCTGCAGCGATCTTTTGCAATTGCTTGCCAATCTCGGCAGTGGCGACAAAGTTGGCGAACTGACCAGAGAGCACATAGGCAGCGGTGGCGGCCAGCGTTCCAAACAGCACCACC
>DAHWKP010000021.1:0-1037 GCA_027343585.1 Acidobacteriaceae bacterium | reverse complement strand
ACGTTCCGGCTCAACGAGGGGAACGTGAAGATTCATACGCTCGACCGGATCGATTCTCTGCTGGGGAAGTCGATAGGAACCCGGATCACGTACAAACAGTTGGCAAGTTCCAGCAGGGAGTAAAGTATATAATTCCCTTTGTATAGTCATTTGTGGTGAAGAATCCAGACGATATTCGCATCGTACACGCCGCCATCACCCTCTGGATTCTTCGCTGCCCTCAGAATGACGTAAGCGCTACGTAAAGCGCATCTTGTGCGGCGCAGCCGGTGGTAGCACTCTTACTGCAATGAGCCGGCGTCGAGCGGACGAGTGGGCAAAGTGCGTGGTTGGTTGCAGAGCGGAATCGGAGTGGTCGGAGCGTGGCGGCGTTTTGTCGTGAGCGGGGGCTGCGGGATTCACAGTTTTTCGCGTGGAAGAAGCGGCTGCGCAATGCCGAGGCAGGGCAGTTTGTGGAAGTAAGTCCGGCCGAGGAGCCGGTGCGATCGTCAGCGGCTGGCAATCATGCGATCGAGGTCCGGCTCGCGGGAGGGCAGAGCCTGAAACTGGCAGGGTGCGATGCGCTGACCACCGATGTAACTCCGGCGAAGTTGGACGCCGAGCAGGTGCATACGAGTTACATGGCGCTGGAGAAAGTGGAGCGGGATTTTCGCGCCATGAAGACCGGGCTGCTGGAAGCGCGTCCGATCTTTGTGCGCAAGGAGGGGCGCACGCGCGGCCATGTCTTCTGCTGCATGTTGGCGCTGAAGCTCGCCCGGGAGATGGAGCGGCGGCTGCGCGCGGCCTTTGGCACGACGGAGACCAATCCGGATGCGATTACGCTGCCGGATGCGCTGGCCGCGCTGGGCCAGCTGTGCCTGCTGCACTGGCCGGTGGAGGGGTAGTGTCAAATCTTTGGGAATTATACACTTTACTCCCTGCTGGAACTTGCCAACTGTTTGTACGTGATCCGGGTTCCTATCGACTTCCCCAGCAGAGAATCGATCCGGTCGAGCGTATGAATCTTCACGTTCCCCTCGTTGAGCCGGAACGTGAAC
>DAHWKP010000018.1:0-6660 GCA_027343585.1 Acidobacteriaceae bacterium | reverse complement strand
CTGCCTTGCGCCCCGCCTGGGGGCTTACTCCGTGCTGACGCATGAAGCGCTGATCGATATTGCCTGGAATCGCTCCATTCGCCCGCTTTTATTGCAGCGCTTTCCGGGCAGCACGGAGGCGCAACTGCGCCGCGCCCATGCCTATGCCTACGGCGGATGCGCCATTCAGGATATGGGTTACTATCCCTTCGGCCATGCTTTTTTTAGCGATCTGACGCATTACGTTCGCACCGGGGATTTTATTGATGCGCTGTTTCGCAATGCGCACACGGTCAATGAATATGCCTTTGCTCTGGGTGCGCTGTCGCACTACATCGCCGATAATATCGGGCATCAGAACGCCATCAACCTTTCGACGCCAGTGGAGTTTCCTGGCCTGGAAAAAAAAGTATGGCCCCGTCGTCACCTATGATGAATCTCCGCACGCGCATGTGCGCACGGAGTTTGCCTTCGACATTGACCAGTTGAGCCATCAGCGCTTTGCTCCTGCGGGTTATTTGGAAAAGGTGGGCTTGCAAGTGCCGCAAAAGCAGCTTGAACGCGCTTTTTTTGAGACCTATGGATTAACGCTCCGCTCGCAACTGGGCCATATACGGCCTGCCCTGCAGAGCTATCGTTCCTCCGTGTGCCACTTTATTCCACGCATTGCGTATGCGGAGGCGTTGATCCATCAGCATGACTTTCCTGCCGATGGCACGGGGCCAGAGTTTCAAAAATTTCAAGAGCGTCTGGCGCAGGCCGACTACGCTGGAGAATGGAAGCAGTATCGACATAAGCCCGGCTTCGGCACGCATTTGCTGGCCTTCGAAATTCGCATCATTCCCAAGGTGGGGGTCTTTTCCATCCTGGCGATTCGCGGCCCGACGGCAGCGACCGAAGGCAAGTACGTCACCAGCATGAACAATACCGACGATGCTTTTTCCCAGACGATGACCCAACTGCGCCAGCACCCGGATACGGGACTCGGCCTACCCAATCTCGATCTCGACACGGGAGCGGAGATTCAGCCCGGCACGTATCGCCGGACCGACCAAACCTATGCGACGCTGCTGCATCGCCTTACCGCCGATCCCAACCGACGGGTGCCCGCAGGACTACAGCGGAATGTGCTGGCCTATTACGCGAATGCAAAAGCTCCGAATTTCACGAAGAAAAATTCGCGCGATTGGGCGCGCGTCCAGCGGGAACTGCCCCTGCTGCAAAGCATGCAGACAGTAAGCCCCCAAAAGGCCGGAGGATCGCCGCCGCTGCGGTGATCCTCAATGCTGACGCAAGGGGAGGCTGGCCTGTTGATACTCTAAAAGTAGATGCTGCGCCGCTGGTACGAACAATGGATGTTTGCCTGGGAGACGCGCCTGACGACGCGCGATACCAATCGTCAAGTGCGCCCGCTGGAGTGGGGTTTCGACTGGCTTCAGGATTGGATTGAGGATTGGTCGGCGACGCTGCCGGAGCCGGAACGTGCCCGGCTGCGACAACAAATCACCGCTGCCGATCCTGCCCAGAATGAGGCGGCGCTGCTGGCCATCAATGCGGGCATCATCGCCGATAGCGACCGCTTCCATCACTACACAACCCCGAAAGATTTTCGCCTGGAAGCGCGGTATCCGCAGTTGTTTCCGACCAATGTGCGTCCAGAGACCCTGCGTAAAGACGCGCGCCTGCGGCAACGAGCGGCCCAGGGTCGCATGGAAAAGGCGCAGTTTCTGCGCTTCACCTCCCCGGTGCGCACGCGCTACCCAGAAAATGATCAGGTCAATGCGCGCTGGTATCCCGCACCGCAGCGGCAAGGGCAAAGCCGACCCCGCCAGGCCATGATCGTGTTGCCGCAGTGGAATGCAGATGCCTTTAGCCACAATGCTCTGTGTAGCATCTTCAACCGCTTTGGTGTCTCCGCACTTCGACTCAGCAAACCCTTTCATGACATCCGCCGACCCGAGGAGTTGGAGCGATCGGATTACGCGGTGAGCGCCAATCTTGGCCGCACGATTGCCGCCTGTCGCCAGGCGGTTGCCGACATTCGCAGTTGCCTCGATTGGTTGGAGCAACAGGGCTATGAGCAGTTCGGCATCCTCGGCACCAGTCTTGGCTCCTGCTACGCCTTTATCGCCAGTGCGCACGACCCACGCTTGCGCGTGCACGTTTTCAATCACGCCGCCGCCTGGTTTGGCGATGTGGTTTGGACGGGCCAAAGCACACGGCACATCCGCACGGCCTTTGCTGACGCTGGCTTGACGCAGGAGCGGGTGCGACCGCTATGGGCCGCCATTAGTCCCACCTCCTGCATGGAGCTGTACGCAGGTACAGCACCGGCCCGAAAAGAAATCGACTGGCCCCACAAGCAAGCGCGAGTGATTCACGCGCCCTATGATCTGACCTTTCTGCCGCAGTTTTCCAGCGAGGTCCTTGCGCGCTTCACCGCTCTGGGTGTGGACTTTGACGCCAAAGTTCTGCCCTGCGGCCACTACACCACGGGAGAATTTCCCTTTCAGTATTTGGATGGCTGGTATATCGGGTCGTTTGTCTATCGCGCAATGCGCGCAGCCAAAACTGCCCAGCGGACGTAACCACCGCGTCGCGGCAAAATGTGGCACCATAGTGGGACGTGATGTCGAACACTGAAGAACCACATCGATCCCACCACGCCATCGCCGCATTTCAATCGCGCGACTTTCGCCGCTATCAACTGGCGCGCCTGCTGGTGATCCTGGGTGCAGAGGCGCAGGCCGTTGCCGTTGCCTGGCAGGTCTACCAAATTACGCACCGCGCCCTCGACCTTGGCTATACCGGACTGATGCTCTTTTTTCCCGGCATATTGTTTCTCATCCCCGCCGGGCACACCGCCGACCGTTACGACCGGCGGCACGTGATTTTGACCTGTTACAGCCTGCAATGCCTCTGCACTGGAACGCTGCTCTTTTTGGCATGGCACGGAACACGCAATGTGCTGGCAATTTACGCCGTGCTGTTTCTCATCGGGTCGGGTCGGGCTTTTAGTGGTCCGGCCAGCTCCGCACTGCTGCCGCACCTGGTGCAGAAAAAAGATTTCGTCAACGCTGTCTCCTGGGGAGCGACCGTCTTTCAAATGGCCTCCGTTCTCGGCCCGGCGGCTGGAGGCGTGCTCTTCACGTTGCCCCTGCTGCGCTGGCTGCCAACTCCCTGGGGCACGCATCTCTACGGCGCGGGCATCGTCTACCTGTTCACGCTGGGGATGCTGGGCGCGTTCCTCACGCTGATTCTTTCCCTATCCGTGCGACCCGGGCGACAGGAGCAACGCGCGCTGTCGGCAGAAACCTTGCTGGCCGGGCTGCGCTACGTTTGGCAGCGCAAGCTGCTGTTGGGCACAACCTCGCTCGACCTCTTCGCCGTGCTGCTCGGCGGAGCCGTGGCGCTGATGCCCATCTTTGCGCACGACATTTTGCGCGCTGGCCCACGCGGACTAGGCCTGCTGCGCGCCGCGCCGGCCATTGGAGCGTTGACGGTTTCCATTGCGCTCATTCTGTATCCGCTGCGCAGGCACGCGGGCAAAAAAATGCTCGCCTGTGTGGGCCTCTTCGGCGCAGCCACGGTCGTCTTTGGTTTGTCGAAGAACATGCTGCTGTCGCTCGCTGCACTCTTCGTGGTGGGTGCTGCCGATATGGTGAGCGTCGTCGTGCGCGCCTCGCTCATCCAACTGGCCACGCCACAGCAGATGCGCGGGCGCGTCAGCGCCGTCAACGCCGTCTTCATCGGTGCCAGCAATGAATTTGGCGACTTTGAAAGCGGCGTCACCGCGCAGTGGTGGGGAGCGGTGCGTGCCGTGGTCATCGGCGGCATTGGCTCCATGATGGTCACGGGCCTCTGGTCCTACTTCTTCCCGGCGCTGCGCAACGTCGATCAACTTTCTGAGCACGCACTGCTGCCCACACAACAACAGGAAGCAGCCGCCGAGCCGCTGCGGTAGAATTGCAGCGACCGTTCCAACAAGCAGCCTTACCGCAGGAATGGAAGACCGCAGACGCAGCATTCTGGGGCCTTGCAACAAACGGTAGCGCCTATCTCATCCGTAATCAAAGGACTCACACCTCATGGCCACAACCAACAACCCGGCAACGCCCCAAACGGCGAATGCGGGCAACAGCATGAAAAGCGCTCTTGCCATGGTGACCACCCTCTTTTTTCTTTGGGGATTTATCACCAGCTTGAACAACATTTTGATTCCGCATCTCAAAAGCGTCTTTACCTTGAATTACGCCGAGGCGATGCTGGTCCAAACATTCTTTTTTGCCGCATATTTCGTCTTCGCCATGCCTTCCGGCAAATTGATTGACTGGATTGACTACAAGTGGACGATGGTCACCGGCCTCATCGTGATGGCGGTGGGTTCGTTGCTCTTTGTCCCAGCGGCAATGGTGCCTTCCTTCCCCTTGTTTCTCTTTGCGCTCAGTGTCATTGCTGCTGGAATGGCGCTGCTGCAAGTCTCCGCTAACCCTTATGTGTCTGCGCTGGGGCCGGCCAAGACCTCGGCCAGCCGCTTGAACTTGGCCGGAGCCTTTAACTCGCTGGGCACAACGGTGGCTCCCTATTTCGGCAGCTTGCTCATTCTAGGGATCGCTCCGCTGGCACCAGCTGCCCTGCACGCCCTCAATCCTGCGGCCTTGCACGCATACAAAGTCAGCCAGGCTTCCGTCGTCAAGCTTCCCTACATTGGCATCGCCGTGGTGCTGCTCGCCTTTGCTGTGGCCATGGCGCTCTTTAAGCTGCCCGACCTCTCCGGGCAACACGCGGCCACCCCGCAACAAAAGGAGCGCGGACAACACAGCATTTGGGAGTACAAGCATTTGATCCTGGGTGTTGTGGCCATCTTTGTCTACGTTGGTGCCGAGGTCTCCATTGGCAGCTTTATGGTGAACTACCTGAATCGGCCCGAGATTGGAAATCTAAGTCTGAAAGCGGCAGCGGGCTTTGTCGCCTTCTATTGGGGCAGTGCGATGATAGGCCGCGCCGCTGGCGCTGGCCTTACGCAAAAACTGCACGCAGGTTCTGTGCTGGGCGTGGCTGCGGTGATTGCTTTTGCTCTGGTGGCAACGTCGATTCTCAGCTTGGGCGCATTGGCGATGTGGAGTCTGATCCTAGTCGGCCTCTTTAACTCCATCATGTGGCCGAACATCTTCGCGCTGGCGCTCACAGACCTCGGCCCACTCACCAATAAAGGCTCCAGCCTGCTGGTGGCTGCCGTCATTGGTGGCGCGTTGATTCCCTTGGCTCAAGGCGCGTTGGCAGATCACATCGGAATCCACCATTCGTTTGTGGTTTCCATGCTCTGCTATGTCTACATTCTGTTCTATGGCTTTAAGGGCAGCAAAGTGCCTGCGCATCTGGCTTCTGCGCCTCACGCAGCCTAGAGCGAGTTCCCATCCTTTGGGAACAAAACCTGCGATGCCCCATCCTAGTCGCGTTCGTTTGCGGCTAGGGTGGGAGCGTTGATCGCTTCCCCCCAGAACGTTCCTATTTCTCAGCGAAACCGTTTTCGGCTCCCACCCATCGTTAGCACTTCACGAACGGGCGTGTGTCGCCGTTGCCTTGCGCGGCGTCGCGCGACGCTGGCCTTTGCGGGCGGCAGGCATGCGCGCTTTTGTCGTTGCGCTGGCCGCCAGGGCGGGCACAGGGCCTGCCTGCATCTGCCCATCCTGATGATGCACCAGCATGACTTCGATCTGACGCAACAGGTCGCGCGTATTCATCGGCTTGACCAGCATCTGGTCGGCACCCTCGTTGCGCAAATCCTCTTCGGCCTCGGGATAGGCGGTCAGCAAGGCCACGGCGGGCGGATGCGCAGATTTTTTTGCCGCGCGCAGCACTTCGAGTCCAGAAGAGTCATCCTCCATGCGCAGGTCAGAAATGACCATGTGAAAGGTGGAGGTGCGCAGCTTGGCCTTGGCCTCACGTACGCTAGCCGCCGTCTCCACGGCAAAGCCGTTGATCTCCAAAATTGCTTTCAACGCCAGCAGAATGGCGACCTCATCATCGACAAGTAGTATGCGGCGCTGCATGGCTGGCATCTTGGAGACCTCCGATTGCAGAACTGCGCAGGGCAAAAATTTTCGCTGCGTCTGCGTTGCTACACTGACGACATGGCAGGATACCACGTGGAAAACTTTGGCTGTCGCACCAGCCAGGCCGATGGCGACGCCATGGCCAACGCGCTCGAGCAGCAGGGACTCTGCCAAGCGCCTGCGCCGGGCAAGGCGGACGTGGTCATCGTAAACACCTGCACCGTGACGGCAGAGGCCGACCGCGACGCCCGCGCCTACATTCGCAAGATACACCGCGCCAGCCCGGCTGCACGCATTGTTGTCACCGGCTGTTACGCGCAACGCGCGCCACAGGAGCTGGCCACGCTCCCCGGGGTTGCTGCGGTTGTGGGCAATAGCCATAAGCAGCACGCAGCCGCCATCGCAATGCAGGCAGAGGCCGCTGCGCCCAGCTTGACTGCCAAACCCGCGTCCATTGCTGCAACGCGCTTCGTTCCTCTTGCGAGCATTGCCGCTGCGCCCACTGCGGCCAGCGTCGTGGGTGCCAGCGACCTGCATGCGCCGGTCTTTGCGCACAGCTTCTTTGCTGGGGCTGGTCAGGCCGCAGAGAAAAATCTCTTCTGGTCGGGCGTTGCGATGGAAGACT
>DAHWKP010000251.1:0-3637 GCA_027343585.1 Acidobacteriaceae bacterium | reverse complement strand
GGTCGAACTCTCCGCCGGGCAGCGCAGCTGCGGGAGCGATGGAGGTAATTTTTGGAGTCGGCGCAGCGGCCTTAGCCGTCGCAGAGCGGGAAAGTAGCGTCATGGTTCACTCCCCTTCCTCTTCAGCTTAGCAGCGGAGCTACTTTGCGGCATTTCGCATGGCGTCTTATTTGTAAAAAACAAGACACTTCGACTTCGCTCCGGGCAGGCTCCTGTGCACCCCGCGTGGAGGGATCAATCTTCAATCCAAGTAAGAGTCATTCTGGGCAGAGCGAGGCGGAGTCGAGGAATCTGCGGCGGGTGCCCCAGGTCTCGCCTTTGAGACCTGGGTGCCAGGATTACATTCATCGCGGGTGTGCAGCGAAGGGTGGGGAGGGAATCATCTTTTTTCGTCGATCTCATCCACAAAGATCAGGTGTCATTCTGAGGAGTGTAACGACGAAGAATCCAGAGAATTTTGGCTCCATCTTGGCGGCTGGTATTCTCTGGATTCTTCACTGCGTGCGGTCGCACGGCGACCGCACGCAGTAAGAATGACTCTTTCGTCGGAAGTGGATTTTCTTCAAAGCTGGGTGCTAGGATTCTCTCCCCACTCAAGCCAAACCATGGCTTGAATGGGGCACCCGGCTTCGCTCCGGCAGGGCTCCGGTGTACCCAGCGTGGAGGGACAAATCTCAAATCCAAGAAAGTGTCATTCTGAGGAGTGTAACGACGAAGAATCCAGAGAATTTTGGCTCCATCTTGGCGGCTGGTATTCTCTGGATTCTTCACTGCGTGCGGTCGCACGGCGACCGCCCTTCGCTCAGAATGACTCTTTCGTCGGGGATGGATTTTCTTCAAAGCTGGGTTGCATAATTTTCTCCCCACTCAAGCCAAACCATGGCTTGAATGGGGCACCCGGCAGTGCACCACGGCTACTTTACATTTTCCGCTTGAATCCTCATACGTTCTATGAGATACGTGTATCGAGGGAGGTAGCTTTATGGCCTTAATTGTGAACTCTTCATCAGCTATCGACGATCAAATGGAACATGCTGCCGAGATGATCGTGCATGATGCGCCGATAGAAGGAATCAATTTTTCTGACCCGGAACATGCGTTTACAGTATGGACTGAATTTTCTTCTCACTTCATGAAGCACTGCGGAAGTTTCAAAACGTACGATGATGCATGGGCGTGGGCATGTAAGCATGTGAACCAAAAAACACTTTACGTCGTGCGAGAGCCGCTAGACGCTTTTGGCATCGCTAAAATTGAAACAGATAGAAACGGAGCAAATCACAATTAACCACACGCGCCGGGTATTGAGTACCGCGTGCCCCAGGTCTCGCTTTTGAGACGTGGGAGTTGCCTGGACGGCCAATCCTACAGCCAGTGTCGCAGGGCCAGCACAATGAGAGCCGCGTAGATGCCAGCGGCCACGTCATCCATCATGATGCCAAAGCCGCCGTGGATGCGATCCAGTTGCCGCGCCGGTGGCGGCTTCCAAATATCGAAGCCGCGAAAAAGAAAAAAAGCAGCCAGCCACAACGGCCAGCGTGGAGCGGCAGCAGCCAGCGCAATCCACTGGCCAGCCACTTCATCCAGCACCACAAAGCCGGGATCGTTTGTCTGCGCCTCGCGCGCCACGATGCTCGCTGCCGGAATCCCAATTACCGTCGCCAACGTGGCCGCCAGCAGCGTGGCTGCGCTTAACTCCATTTGCGAAAGCGGCAGCCCGTGCGCTGCGGCCAGCCACAACAGCAGGGCCGCTGCTGAACCCCACGTGCCCGGCCCGGGACGCAGCAAGCCAGCGCCGAAAAATGTGGCCAGCGTCCAGGCCCAGCCTGTGCGCTGCACACCGGCCTCAATCTTCATGGTCATCCTGTCGACCTTGTCCCCGCTGCAACCGCGCCGCGTCCAATCCCTCCAGCACCTCAGGATCCAAAATCGGCGAGCTGATTCTGTACGCGCCGCTGGCCCACTTGCCCAGGTCGATCGAGCGGCAGCGTTCGCTGCAAAAGGGAAGGTTGGGATCGTTGGCCAGCACCAACGTGCGGCAGGTGGGACAACGCAAGGCTGTGGATTTAGAAGATTTTTGGGTCATCGTCAATTTCCATTACCAAAAGAAGTTGTCATTCTGAGCGAACGAAGTGAGTGAAGAATCCAGAAGGTCTCCGTGCAGGAAATGCTGCCCATGCCGAATCACCATTCTCTGGATTCTTCGTCGCTGCGCTCCTCAGCATGACCTCATTGATACAGGCTGGTCTTTCCACTCATCTTTCCCCTACGCCACCACGCGCGCCACCACGTCGTAGTCGTGCGCTTCGGTGATCTCACAACGATAAAAGCGCCCGGCCTCCAGTTGCGCGTGCGGGCCAAAGTCATTCACATAGACCAGGCCGTCAATCTGCGGCGCGTGCTTTTCGCTGCGGCCCTGCCACAACAGCGGCGTCTCTTCGCTTTCGCCTTCAACCAGCACGTCAATCGTTTGCCCAACCCATTGCGCACGCGCTGCGCGGCTAATCTTTTTCTGCTCGCGCATCAGCCGGTTGCGCCGAGCCGCGATCGTCCGCTTCGGAACTTTGCCATCCAGCGCAAATGCCGCCGCGCCTTCTTCGTCGGAGTACTCAAAAACGCCCAGCCAGTCAAAGCGCGCCGCCTGCACAAACTTCATCAACTGGTCGAAGTCGGCTTCGCTCTCACCGGGATAACCCGCGATGAACGATGTGCGCAGCGCAATCTCTGGCATCACCGCCCGCGCCCGTTCCAGCATTTGCAGAAAAATCTCTGCGCCGCCGCCGCGTTTCATCTGCTTCAACACTGCGGGCGAGGCGTGCTGCAGCGGCACATCCAGATATTTGCAGATGTTGCTATGGCGCGCCATCGTCTCCAGCAGGCGCGGCGTCACTTTGTTGGGGTAGGCGTAGAGAAAGCGTAGCCAGCGCAGGCCGTCGATCTTCGCCAGCGCATCCAGCAACTGCGCCAGTCCATCGCGCAGGCCCAGGTCTTCGCCGTAGCAGGTGGTGTCCTGGCCGATCAGCGTAATCTCCTGCACACCTTCACTGACCAGCCGTTGCGCCTCGGCCACGACGGATTCAAAGCGGCGCGAGCGGAACTTGCCCCGCAGTTGCGGAATAATGCAGAAGCCGCAGGGATGGTCGCATCCCTCGGCGATTTTGATGTACGCCGACGCACGCGCCGTTGCACGCAGGCGCGGCGTGGTCTCGTCGTAGAGATATTCGGGCAGGCTGGCCGTTGCGCCATCCCATTGCGAGCGCGAGAATCGTCCCTTGGCTGCGCGCGCATCGCCTTCGGCGCGGGCCGGGCGTGGTGCAGCGATAGGAGCTGCGCTTTCAGCCGCAGACAAAATGCGGAATGGTGAATTCTCCGCCGCGTGTGCAGGTGGGGAGGCATGCACGCCTGCGGCTTCTAGGATTTTTTCCAGCTCGCCGGTGCCGACCACTGCATCCACTTCAGGAATGTTCTTGCGGATTTCGTCGCGGTAGCGCTCCACCATGCAGCCGGCCACCACCAGCCGTCGCGCGCGTCCATCGGTCTTCAGCCGCGCCATCTCCAGAATCGTGTCCACCGACTCCTGCTTGGCCTTGTCGATAAACGAGCAGGTGTTCACCACCAGCACATCGGCGCTGGCCGC
>DAHWKP010000320.1:0-1068 GCA_027343585.1 Acidobacteriaceae bacterium | reverse complement strand
AATCGGCCCGCTGCTCATGTTTGCGCTGGCGCTGATTTTTCTGCGCCAAGAACCGGCCTACATGCGCGGGCTGATCCTGATCGGCCTGGCGCGTTGCATCGCCATGGTTCTGGTGTGGAATGATCTGGCCGCTGGCGATGCAGATACAGCCGCCGGTTTGGTTGCACTCAACAGCCTATTTCAAGTGCTCTTCTACAGCGTCTATGCCTGGGTGCTGATGACGGCTGCGCCCGCCTGGTTTGGACTGCAAGGCGCGCGCGTCGCTGTCGGCATGGCGCAGATTGCCAAAAGCGTTCTGCTCTATCTGGGCATTCCCTTTGCTGCTGGAGCCATCACCCGCTTCGTCTTCGTCGCACGCGGGCGCGAGGAGTGGTATCGAACCAAGCTTTTGCCGCGCATCGCTCCGCTGACGCTGATCGCGCTCTTGTTCACCATCGTGGTGATGTTCAGCCTGCAAGGTGGAGAAATTTTGCGCCTGCCGCTGGATGTATTCGAGATTGCTGTTCCACTGACGATCTACTTTGCCGCGATGTTTTTTATCAGCTTTTGGATGGGTCGCGCAGCGCATGCCAACTACGCACAGTCGGCCACACTGTCCTTTACAGCCGCCAGCAATAACTTTGAACTGGCAATTGCCGTGGCCGTCGCCGTCTTCGGCATTCATTCCGGCGAAGCATTTGTTGGCGTCATCGGCCCACTCGTTGAAGTACCGGTGATGATCGGTCTGGTGCGCGTCTCCCTTTGGATGCGTCAGAGATATTTTTCTGAAAATAAACTTCAGGGGACTTTATGAAGAAAATCATCTTCGCATGTGTGCACAATGCTGGCCGTTCACAAATGGCAGCAGCCTTCTTCAACCAACTGGCTGACCCCAAGCTGGCGCGGGCCGTCTCGGCAGGCACACAGCCGGGCGATCATGTGCATCCGGCGGTCGTCGAGGTGATGCGGGAATCGTACATCGATCTAAGCCAAGCCACGCCGCAAAAGCTGACCGACGATCTGGCGCGCGATGCGGCGATGCTGATCACCATGGGCTGCGGTGAGGCGTGCCCGCACATTCCCGGCCTG
>DAHWKP010000311.1:0-4011 GCA_027343585.1 Acidobacteriaceae bacterium | reverse complement strand
GCCATTGCCGCCACACCCAGGAAGCGGACACCCTGTCGAAAGTAGCGGGGGAAACCAAACATGAAATTTATAGTATCAGCCACGCTGGCGTGGGGGCACAGCGCTTGGAGCCGGGGCGCGCAGCCGCTCCAAGGCCGCCGTCAAGTCCGCGGGCAGTGGGGCTTCAAACTGCATCGGCACGCCCGAGATGGGGTGCTCCAGCGCGAGCCGGGCCGCATGTAAAAAATTTCGGGGCAGTGTGAAGTTTTCCTGCGCTGTGGCCTGCGGCTTACGCGCACGGGGCGTGGCCGCCCGTCCCGTGGCCTGCGCGGCACTGACGGGCAACACCTCTTTGGGCGCGCCGTACAGCGTGTCCCCCACCACCGGGTGCCCAATGGACGAAAGATGCACGCGAATCTGATGGGTGCGCCCCGTTTCAATGCGCACCTCCAGCAGCGTGAATTTTCCATAGGCTCCAGTGATGCGTTGCTGCACACGATAGTGCGAGATGGCACTGCGTCCGCCTACACCCTTGGTCGTCATGCGGGTGCGGTGTACGCGGTCGCGGTGGATGGCAGCGTCCAGTGTTCCCGTGTCGCGCGCGACATGCCCATGCACCAGAGCAATGTAGGTTTTATGCACGCGGCGCGATGCAAACATTTCGCCCAGCTTGCGATGCGCTTGATCATGCTTGGCCACCAGAATCAATCCACTGGTCTGCTTGTCCAGCCGATGTACGATGCCGGGCCGCACCGGGCCAGAGACGCTGGAGAGCGCAGCAGCATCGCCAAAATAATGCAGCAGCGCGTTCACCAACGTGCCACGGCTGCGCGCCTCCTCGGTCGCGCCTGAGCCGGCATGCACCATCATGCCCGCAGGCTTGGCGATCACGGCCAGGTCGCCGTCCTCATACACAATGTCGAGCGGAATCTCCTCGGCCACGGCGCGAATCGGCTCCGGCGTTGGGTCTCCTTCCACGGAGATGTGCTCGCCGCCACGCAGCTTCAACGAAGCCTTGGCTGGAGCACCGTTCACCAGAACCCAGCCGCGCACAATCCATTGCTGCACGCGCGCGCGGCTCAGATCGGGCCACTGCTGCACAAGAAATTGATCGAGCCGCTGGCCAAGGGATGTTTCCCCGGCGGTCAGCGAGCGTGCATGGGCGATGGGTTCCGTTTCAGACAGCATGAATGCCTCGATGTGGGTTGGCAGGCTGTGGCGCTGGCCGCTCCAGCCACAACAGAGCGCCGACCAGCACCATCAGCACGGCGATGCCTTGCCGCAAAGAGAGCGCCCCGTGCAGCAGCACAAAGGAGACATCGCCGCGCAGCAACTCCACCCCGTACAGAGCCAGTCCATACAAAAAAATTCCCGCGCCAAAGGTTTCTCCTGCCCGTCGGGCCTGCACCAGAAGCCACCACAGCAACGCGCACAGTAAAAGATCCAATCCGCACAGATACAGTTGTGCCGGATGCAGACGCACACCCAGCGGCGTGTCCGCCCACAGCGCAGCCCAGCGACTATGGTAAACAACGCCCCATGGCAGCGCGGTGGGTGCGCCGTACTGCGCGCCCGTGGCAAATGCGCCCAGATTGGCAAAAGCATCTCCCAGAGCCAAGGCGGGCGCTGCGGCGTCCAGCGTGCGCAGCAGCGGCATCCGCTGAATGCGTGCATAGACCAGTGCGGCCAGCGTCGCGGTCAGCAATCCGGCCCAGCGAGCAGCGGGCGAACGCAAAACAGACAGACTGAGCACCAACAGTGGGTAGCGCAAAAATGCGCGGCCACTGGAGAGAATCAATTCCAGCTTGGCACCCAGCAAGGCGGCAAACACAGCGGTCATGCTCAGGTTCCACATTTGCTCCTGCGCGATTTGCATGCGGCGCGCAGAGGCCTGCGCCAACGCCAGCGCGGCCAGCAGACCCACGGCCAGGCTCGCGCCCTCGGTGGGCAGCGTGAACGGGCCGATCTGGAACAGGAGTGGGTGCATGGCGGAAGTTGTCAGAAGATGGTTGCGAAAGCGCCCCTGTTGCGGGCAGAAAAATAGAAAGCCGACCCGCTGGGCCGTGCAGCAATGCGCTGGTGAACCCGTCCTAAGACGGTGGGAACCCGCCGCGGCTCTTTAGGCATTCCGGACTGGCGGACACTGCACACCGAGCCGATTGATCGAGTCGAGTCCCCTGTTCAATGAATGTAGGTTCAACCAGCGTGAATCGCCGCACCTGCTTTGCAGGCCGGTTTCTATTCTTTGGATGCTACCGGCCCCGCCGCGGATTGGCAAGCGCTGCGCAACACGAAGGTACTGCCGCAAAAATCAAAAGTGCGCAAATGGAACTGGCCCTTCGAAAACAAAAGCCGCCTCCGGACTATCCCGCCTTGCGCTCGTCCTGCAGCACGGCGTCCAGCATTCCGGCCAGAGTTTCGGCACGGCTCTTCAAGGTCTGCTGCATGTGGCCCGTCTGCGCATCCAGCCGCTGCTGCAACAGCACCAGCTCATCGGCAATGTTCAACGCAGCCAGCACGGCCACGCGCAACGAATCCACGGTTGCGCCCTGCTGCGCCACGGCGCGCATGCGCGCATCTACCAGCCGCGCCAGTTGCTCCAGATATTTTGGATCGCTGCCGCGCAGGTGATAAGTCTGGTCGTAGATGTCCACCACAATGCTTTCGCCGGTGGCTGTGTCGAGCATGGGTTCCATCTTGGACTCCTTGGCTGGCCGGTTTGCAGTCGGATTCATGGCGTGGCGATGGCGTCCAGATTCGCCAATAGACGCTCCACGCGCTGACGCACGGCATCGCGTTCCTGGTTCAGCGCGGCCAGTTGACTGCGCATCTCCTCCACTTCCATCGCGTGCAGGTCCAGCTCCTCTTTGGCGCGCTCCAGTTGCTTTTCCGCCGCCACGCGCAATTGACGCTCCGCGCGCAACATCTCAATGGTGCGCACCACGCGCTGCTCCAACGCAGCAAAGGTGTCGGCGGCCAGGCTTACCTCTTCTTGTACAGCGGCTGTGCTCATAAAACTCCCCAGGGGATTTTGCATCCGCTCTGCGCGCAGTATAGCGCGGGACTGGCGGGTTCGGCGGTGAAAAATATACTTTCTTCATCCGCCATTATTTGTTTGCGCTCGCGCCCGGCTCTTCGTCCACGGCAGCACGCGCCTTCGCAAGCGCCAGAGTCCTTTATTTGCGGGCCGGTTGGGGCGCGATCATATTCACGCCATCCCGGATCACACCGCCCAGCCGGGTCAGCGCGTCCATGACCTGATCCGACCATGCCTGCACTTCATCCTCACGCAAAGTCCGTTCCAGCGATTGAAACGTTGTGCGCATCAACAGAGAATAGTGGCCTTGCGGCACGGCCTTGCCCTTGGCGTCGCGGAAGATTTCCATCGGCTGCGGCGCGCGCATCTCGGCGATCTTCAGCGCTGCTAACGCGGCGGCAATCTGCTCCCAGCGCACGGCGTCGGCAAAGACAAAGGAGAAATCCCGCTCCACCGCCGGGAAGCGCGAGAGCGCTCGCACGGCGGGCTGACGCAGCGCACAGTGAAAGAGCCGCTGCAAATCCAACTCGCCCACAAAGACCGTCTGCTTCAACTTGCGCTGGGCTGCCTCGGCGCTGGCCAGCTGGCCAAAGTGGCCGACGGTGATTCCATCGACGACCACACGCGCCGAGCGCCCCGGATGCAGCCAGGTCGGCAGCGGGCCGCCATTCTCTGCCGCGGTGTGAAAGCTCAGCGCTCCAGCAAAGGCCGATAGCAACTGCTCCAGAGCGCCCTTCATGTCATAAAAATCAAAGGTGCGTGCCGTGCTCTGCGCGCTGGCTGTCAACGTGCCCGTCGCGCCCAGCGCCAGTGCGGGCCGCTCCACCACGCGCTCTGTCGATCCCGAAAAAACTGTGCCCATCTCAAAAAGGCGCACGCTCTCCACGCCATGATTCAAGTTGTGCGCCAGCATGGCCAGCATGCCCGGCAGCAGCGATGGACGCAGATGCCCAGCCTCTTCGCTCAGCGGATTTTCCAGCGGGATCGAACCTGCG
>DAHWKP010000247.1:0-8316 GCA_027343585.1 Acidobacteriaceae bacterium | reverse complement strand
TTTTACGATGCCAATCGCACGGGCACGCTGGTCTCACGCATCATGACGGATGTGGAGGGCGTGCGCAATTTAATCGGCACAGGGCTGGTGGAATTTGTGGGCGGACTGTTGGCTGCGGCGCTGGCCTTTGGCTGGCTGTTGCACATCAACGCTCGAATGACACTGCTGGCCTTTGTGATTCTCGCCATCTTCACGTTGATATTGCGCACGGCCTTCAAGACCATCCGGCCCATCTTTCGCGAGCGCGCGCGCATCAACGCAGAGGTGACCGGTCGACTCACGGAATCCTTGGGCGGCGTGCGCGTGGTGAAGGGATACCACGCGGAAGAACGCGAGGCCAAGGTATTTGCAGGTGGAGTGTTGCGGCTCTTGGAGAATGTGATCCGCACGTTGACGGCACAGTCGGTGATGGGGCTGGCCTCCACGGTGGTACTGGGTGTGGTGGGTGCGCTGGTTATGTATCTGGGCGCGCAACAGGTGGTGGCGCATCACATGACACGCGGCGATTATTTGGAATACGTCATGTTTCTCGCGTACATGATTGCACCCGTTTTCCAGATCGTCGCCATTGGCACGCAACTTACGGAGGCCCTGGCTGGACTGGATCGCACCAGTGAGATTCTTGCGGAGACCGATGAGCAGCGCGATCCGCGCCGCACGGTATCCATCGGCCCCTTGCGTGGCGAGGTGCGCTATGAAGATGTCAGCTTCTCCTATGCGCCAGATAAGCCGGTGTTGCGCAGCATTACGCTCGATGCGCAGCCGGGCACGGTGACAGCACTGATCGGGCCTTCGGGATCGGGCAAGTCGACGATCATCAGTTTACTCTGCGCCTTTCATGTGCCGGATGTTGGCTGTGTACGTATTGATGGTGTGGATCTGGCGACGGTGCGGCTTCGCGACTATCGCACGCAGTTGGGCGTGGTGCTGCAAGAATCATTTCTGTTTGATGGCAGCATTCGGGATAACGTTCAGTTTTCGCGTCCGCAGGCCACCGAGGAGCAAGTGCTCGCGGCCTGCCGCATTGCGCGCGTGGATGAGTTTGCCGAGCGTTTTCCTGAAGGCTACGAGACCATTGTTGGCGAGCGCGGCGTGAAGCTCTCCGGCGGGCAGCGCCAGCGCATCTCCATTGCGCGTGCGATTCTGGCCGATCCCAGAATTTTGATTCTAGATGAGGCCACTTCCAGCCTGGATTCTGAAAGTGAGGCGTTGATTCAAGAGGGACTCAGCTATCTGATGCGTGGGCGCACAACGTTTGTGATCGCGCACCGGCTCTCCACCATTCGGCGTGCGGATCAGATTCTTGTGATCGAAGAGGGGCGCATCGTGGAACGCGGCAACCACGAGGAACTCTTTGCCAAGCGCGGACGCTATTGGGATCTCTACACACGCCAGCATGGGCTGGAGGCGAATCTATTTCTTGCGCCCGGCGAAGGCGATAGCATCCCCCAGGAGGAGCAATCTGCGCGGGATAAAAAGCAGCGTGAGGTGAGTTTTTCGCAGGCACTGCGCGGCGTGTGATTGCCGGGTATTTACAGCGGGAATGGAAGCGTAGTCTTCCCCTCTGGCCGCAAGCAGTGCGGCTGGAATGGGGATCCAGAAATTTTCGATCGTGAGTTCGTTTTAAGAATGTTGGATTACTCGCTACTCTCTTGTTTTTCAAATTGCACTACGGCTGAGTCTGGTGGACGTCGAGCACAAAAAACGATCGAGCTACGCGATGCGCTCCACGCCAAGCTGCCAGAGCAGAAAAGCATAGTCGAAGGCGATCTCTTTCAAGTAGTCGTAGCGGCCAGAGGCTCCGCCGTGGCCTGCGGCCATGTTGGTGTGCAGCAGTAAGAGATTCGCATCCTGCTTGAGCGTGCGCAGTTTGGCCACGTACTTTGCCGGCTCCCAATACATCACCTGACTGTCATGCAGCGAGGTCTTGACCAGCATGGCTGGATAGGCCTGTGCGCGCAGATTGTCATACGGCGAATATGCCAACATGCAATCAAATGCAGGCTGTTCGTTGGGATTGCCCCACTCCTCATACTCGGGCACGGTGAGCGGCAGGGAGGCATCGAGCATGGTGTTCATTACATCCACAAATGGGACGTGCGAGAGCACCACGCGGAAGAGATCGGGGCGTTGATTGACCACGGCGCCCATCAGCAAGCCGCCCGCGCTGCCGCCCTCGATGGCCACCTTGTCGCGTGCGCCATAACCCTGCGCAAGCAAGTGTTCTGTAACGGCGATGAAGTCCGAAAATGTGTTCTGCTTTTGCATGAGACGCCCAGCATCATGCCAGGGTTTGCCCATTTCTCCGCCGCCGCGAATGTGTGCGTAGGCGAGCACCAGGCCGCGATCGAGCAGGCTGATCCGGTTGGAGTTGAAGCCGATGGGCAGCGAGTAGCCATAGGATCCATAACCGTAAATGTAGATTGGGTTGTTTCCGCTTGCGAATATGTCCTTGCGGTAGACGAGGGAAACAGGCACCAGCACGCCGTCCTGTGCAGGCGCAAAGATGCGTTCGGATGTGTAGAGCGAACGATCAAATCCACCGGGGACTATGGCTTGCTTGAGCAGCGTGCTTTTGGCGGCGGTCACATCATATAGGTAGACAGAGGCGGGAGTGACCAGCGACTGATAGCTGTAGCGATAGGTGGTTGCGTCAAACTCCGCGTTGATCTCTGCTGCGGCGCGATAGGCTGGCTCTGGAAAGGCAATCTCTTGGAGCGGCTGCGCGCTGCTGCGGTCAAAGATGCGCAGGTGGGGTAGCCCGTGGATGCGCTCTGTAACGGCGAAGAAGCTGCGGAAGAGATCAACATCCTCCAGCATGATGTCCGCACGGTGGGGCAAAATTTCGCGCCAGTTTTCCCGGCGGCATGCGGTGACGGGCGCGGTGACCAGGCGAAAGTTTCTACCCGTATCGTTGGCCCGGATGTACCAGTGGCCTTCGCAGTGATCGGCGTAGTATTCGATTGCATCACGGCGAGTTTCGAGGATTTGGAAAGAGCCGAGCGGCTGTTGCGCGGAGAGAAAGCGCAGTTCGCTGGTGGTGTGGCTGGAGATTTCCAGCAGAAGATATTCTCCATCGCGGGTGCGGTTGATGGCGATGTTGAAGCGCTCATCTGGCTCTTCGTAGAGCAACGTGCTTTGCGACTGCGGATCTGTAAGGTTCAAGCGGTAGAGTTGGTGCTGGCGCTTGGTCTCTTCATCTTCGATGGCGTAGAAGAGCGTGTGGTTATCGGCGGCCCACTCGATGGAGCCGACGCGCTCGGCCAGTGCGGGTGTGGTGATGCCGCTGCGCAGATCGCGGACGAAGAGGATGTATTGGCGAAAGCCGGTGTTGTCTGTGGTGTAGGCCAGACGGAGGCCGTCGTCCGAGACGGCGAAGGCACCGAGAGACAGGAAGGCTTGGCCAAGAGCGAGCTGATTGACGTCGAGCAGCACCTGCTCGTTGGGAAAACCCTCGGGCGGAGGCAGCGTAGGGAGCGTGTCGGCGTTGGAACCGGCAGGCGCTGGAATGCGGCAGTACAGCATGTACTGCTGGCCTTCGATGATGCGTGAGTAATAAAAAAATCCATGTTTGAAGTAGGGAACGGAGACGTCCGTTTGCTGAATGTGGCTGAGCATCTCCGCGTAAAGTGTGTCGGCCAAGGGCTGCGCAGGCTGCATGATGGCAGCGGTGTAGGCGTTTTCTGCCTCCAGATATGCGAGGACTTCAGCGCTTTCCTTATTGCGCAACCATGCGTAGTCATCCTGCAATGTGTGGCCGTGGATTTGTGTCGTGGTGGGTTGCTTGCGCGCGCTGGGAGGGTTGAGAATGTTTTTGGATTCCATGAGAGGCTCTTTCTTCACTATAGCGGAGCATGAAGGCGGCAAGGACGCGGCATTTACCCGCGAATGCGTAATTGTTGATGGTGAGTGAAGACGCGGCGCGGAGCCAGATACGTGGCCGTCAAACAGCTCAATCCGCCGGCGGTAAAGATCATGCCCAGTACGATGAATTGATACAGGGCCGCATAGACCGGCGAGGAGCCGGAGAGCACCATGCCAGCCATGATGCCGGGAATCCAGACGATGCCCAGGGAACGCAGGTTGTCCATGGCCGGGATGAGGCTGGCGTGAAAGGCGGCGCGTAGATAGGGAGCGACGGCGGCATCCGGGCTGGCTCCCAAAGCCAGTGCCGATTCGATTTCTCCAGTATGACTGCGCAGCTCGCCTAAAAAGCGATTGAGGAAGAGCGACTGGATGTTCATATTCTGCGCGATGACCATGCTGCCGACGGGCACGAGCATTTTGACCTCTGGTGCGATAATGCCGAGCAGCGTCATGAGCGCGATTACCGTGCCCGCGCCAGCGGCCAGGCAGGTGAGAGCCAGCGTGTAGGTTTCTGGAATGGCGCGCGCGCGGCGACGGACGATGCTGGCCGCAGTGAGAATCATAGCGGCCAGTAAAGGCAGCGACGTCCACCAAGGGCCGCGCAGCAGCAACGCGAGGACCGCACCGACCAGCAAAATCTGTACCAGGCCGCGCAGCAACGCGAGGGGAATTTCTTTTTGCAGACGCACGCCGCGCTTGGTGGCCAGCCAGGCAACCAGAGTGGCCGTGATGGAGACGATGACCGCCTGCGCCAAGCCGAGACTCAATTGCGTGTGAAAAAAATATCTAAGCATGCAACAGCCTCTCCACGGGGCCATGGCCGACGGCTTTTCCGTCTTCGAGTAGCAAGGCGCAATCTGCCACGCGCTGCGCTTGCGCGCGGTCATGCGTGACCCAGACGCAGGTGAGGTGACGCGCACGCACGATGGAGCAGAGTAGATCCTCGACAGTGCGTTTGGATGTTTCATCCAGTGCCGAGGTGGGTTCATCGAGCAGAAGAATCTCCGGCTCATTGGCCAGGGCGCGGGCGATGGCGACGCGTTGCGCCTCGCCGCCGGAAAGAGTTTTGGCATCGCGCATTGCATAGCCGGGCAGGCCGACCTGTTCCAGCAGTTGCGTAATCTGCGCTTCCGTTAGGCTGCGTTTGTGCTGGCGTGGGCCAAATTGAATATTGTCCGCAACGGTGCCAGAGAACAAATACGCGCGCTGCATGCCCATGCCCACGCGGCGGCGCAGCTCTTGTGCCGGAATTTTGCGGTAGTCTTGGCCGTCGAGAAACACGGTGCCCGAGGTTGGTTCGTCCAAGCGATTCAACATGCGCAGCAGTGTGGTTTTGCCGGAGCCGCTGGGGCCGAGAATTGCGAGAACCTGTCCGCGCTCGACGGTAAAGGAAAGATCATCGACCAACAACGGGCGCGCGCCTTGGCTGGTACCCATGCGCGTCAGGCTTTTGCAAACAAGTTGTGCATCGGCCATAGGGTCTCCGTGGAGCGTGCATCTTTAGTGTACAAATCCGCTGACAGCTGCGAAGGTTCTGGGGAACAAACCTGGAGCTGACGCCGTACAATCGTCGTATATGTGGATGCACAAGAAAGTAGAAACGATGCTCCGCCCCGTGCGCCTGCGAGTTGTGCGGCGGTGGTCATGGGCTTCTGCCGTGTTTGTGCTGGCCTTGCTGGTAACCATGGTCGCGCAGGCAGAGACCATTGCCGAGCTGCATCCATCGGGATACGTGAATGATTTTGCCGGAGTGCTTTCTCCAGCTACACGCAGCCGGTTGGAGGCGCTTTGCACGGAAGTGGATCAGCAGGCGCACGCACAGATTGCCGTGGTCACCGTACACACGACGGGGGATGACCCAATCGATGACTTTGCCGTGCGCTTGGAAGAGCAGTGGAAGGTGGGGCCAAAAGGTTCGGATCGCGGGCTGCTGTTGATACTTGCCACGGATGACCATCATTACCGCTTTGAAGTTGGCTACGGGCTGGAGTCCATCTTGCCGGATGGGCTGGTTGGAGATTTTGGACGGCAGATGGTTCCGTATTTGCGCCGGAACGATTACGATGATGCCGTAACGCTGGGCGTGCTCAATGTGGCGCGCGTGATTGCCAACGACGCCAAGGTGACGCTCAGCGATGCCGCGCAAACTCCGGCGATGCAGCCCACGCCGCGCCCCATACGCCTAGCGCATGATATTTTTCTAGCCGTCATCCTGCTGGTGGTGTTCTTGTGGTTGATGCGATCGGGGCCGTCTGGGCTGCCGGGGTTTTTACTGGGCATGCTGCTCGGCAACATTCTTGGTGGCGGTGGTGGCGGCGGCGGTGGATTTGATGACCGCGATGGTGGTGGCGGATTTGGTGGTTTTGGCGGCGGGGCTTCCGGTGGCGGTGGAGCTTCCGGAAGCTGGTAGGAACAAAATTTTTCCAGGTTGCGTATTTTGGATTCGAAATGGAGCGAGAACGAATGAAACGTGCTGGTGTTGTAATTCTCTTAGTGGTGTTGGTGTTTGTAGCGGTAGCGATGCTGGTCTTTGGCAGCTATATCTCCGCGAAGAACCAGATGATCGCGCAGAATGAGCAGGTGAAGACCGCATGGTCGCAGGTGGAGATTGTGTTGCAGCGGCGTGCGGATTTGATTCCGAACCTGGTGGCCACTGTTCAGGGTTATGCCAAGCAGGAACAGACCGTTTTTGGCGATATTGCCAATGCGCGTGCTGCGTTGTTGTCCGCAAAGACGCCATCGTCCAAGATTGCAGCCAATGGACAATTGGATGGCGCGCTGGGGCGCTTGCTGGCGATTTCAGAGAATTATCCTGAGCTGCGCTCGAATGAGAATTTTTTGCAGTTGCAGGATGAGTTGGCTGGAACAGAGAATCGCATCGCAGTCGAGCGGCGTCGGTACAACGAGACGTTGCGCGATTACAACACGTACATCCTGCAGTTTCCCAACAGCGTCTGGGCCAACATCGCAGGCTTTCATCCCAACGATGCGTATTTTGAGGCCAGCCCCGCGTCCCAGCAGGTTCCCAAGGTGGATTTTTCGGGGGCGGCGAAGTAGTTTTATAGCAATGCAGCCCAAGCGCCTGTAATGCAACACAACCACAGACTGCAAAGGGATGTCTGCAATCTCTGGTTGTGTTGAACACGCAATGAGACTGAGATCGACAATCAGCTCATTATTCAAAGCCTTCAATAGCAATTGATTTTTTGTAATACTCACACATCCATATTTCGCAAAAATTAAATTGGGAGTGCATACGTGTCATTTTGCACCATCTTGGGAACCATTCGTCGCGTCAAACATCGCAAGTTGCTGCCAATAAAAGAAATACTCGTAGGTGGACACGGTGGCGGACACAGTGGGAATATTCATCACCAAATTAAAAGTTTTGTATTGAAGAATAAATACGTTGGTGAAAAGCTCCTTCGGAAATCTTTATTGGGGATGTATGCGCGTAAAAAATACAGACTTGAAATTCCATACATGGATACCGAATGGATGAAGCCGAAGGAGAAAATTCATCCGATACATTGGCAACTCGAAGATGATGACCCGTACCCATGGGTGACTGCGCAGTTTGCTTCTGTTGTGCTCACCACCACGCTGCACACTGAAAAATCTAGTTTGTTCGACGACCAGCAAAAATTGCAGCTTCTTGCGTTTGTGGATGAAGTTGCCCAGCGCTATAGCAGCCCCAGCTCAAAATACTGGAAGCTGGCTCGGTTTTCCTCGTCAGTAGGAATCGATGGGTTCGGCGTCAGCAGCCTGATTGCTGGCTTTGCGCACACGAATGATTTTTCCCCAGCATTGCAGAAGGCGGAGGATGTATCAGGAGCGTGGCTGCACCCGCTTCCGTGGTATGCGAGCTATGCTCCGATCGAAGGCGTCATCGCGGGAAATTATGTGCCGAACCTCGCCTGGGAGATTGGTGGAACGGCCAATCTGTTTACAGCCGGAATTGGATTGCAGGGATTACTGCCGACAATTTACTGGGAAAGGAATAGGCAGTATAAAAACTATCTGCTGAAAAAGAAACGGGAAGAATTCGTTCGTATTTTTGATATTTTGCAAAACAAGAGGGTGACCCAAGAATACAACTCTAGATTAATTATGGATCATTCCATGGGGGAGGTGAACCAGTTGGTGCTCCCAGAGTACCGCTACATTGTGAACCGCTACAAAACAGAGGTCTTTCATTTATAGGTCGGGATAGATGCCGTGTGATGGCGAATGGGGAGACCGAACGAGGGGAACGCCAAAAAGGCCGATCGAGAGATCGGCCTTTTTGGCGTGCTGAGATTTACTTGTTGAAGGAGGCTACGGCTGCGGCTTCGTCGTCCTTGATGTCAAAGACAGTGTAGAGCTTGGTGATCTGCAGCAGGTCATGCACCTTCTTGGTCAGCTTCAACAGTTTCAGCTCCCCGCCCTGATTGCGGACAGAGGTAAAGG
>DAHWKP010000291.1:0-1653 GCA_027343585.1 Acidobacteriaceae bacterium | reverse complement strand
GGTCTGGCGCGGGTGATGCCGTGGTTCGCGATCTTCATGGTGTTCTTCGCCATGGCCAACACCGGCCTGCCGGGCACCTCCGGTTTCGTGGGCGAGTTCATGGTGATCCTGGCCAGCTTCGCAGCCAATCCGTGGCTGGCGTTGCTGGCGGCGTTCACCCTGGTGATCGGTGCCGGCTACACGCTGTGGCTGGTGAAGCGCGTGGTGTGGGGCGAACCGGCCAATGCCCACGTGGAGGCCATGCCCGATATCAACGCCCGCGAGGCATTGGTACTGGCGACATTTGCCGCATTCACGCTGTTCATCGGCATTTGGCCCGAGCCGTTGGTCAAGCTGCTCGATCCCTCGGTCAACCAGCTCGTGCAGATGCTGGGTCACAGCAAGCTTTGAGGATGCCACGCGATGAGCTGGAATGATGTTCTGACGATGCTTCCGGAGTTGTACCTGACCGGGGCGATCTGCGTGCTGCTGCTGTTCGATGCATTCGCCGGCACGCGCTATCGCGGTGCCATGCACTGGCTGTCCATGTTGGCGCTGCTGGTAACCGCGCTGCTGGTGGTTTCAGCGCAGCGCGCCATACCGGCCACGGCGTTCTCGGGCATGTATGTCGACGACACGCTGGCGCAGATCCTGAAGCTGTTCTCGATACTCTCCGTGGCGCTGGTGTTCGTGTTTTCCGAGCCCTATCTGCGCATGCGTAAGATGGCCGTTGGCGAGTTCCACACGCTGACCCTGTTTGCGCTGCTCGGCATCATGCTGCTGGTCTCGGCCGGCAACCTGGTGATGATCTATCTGGGTCTGGAGCTGCTGACGCTGTCGTCTTATGCCCTGGTCGCGCTGGATCGAGATTCGCCGCGCGCCACCGAGGCCGCCATGAAGTATTTCGTCCTTGGCGCGCTGGCTTCGGGCCTGCTGCTGTACGGCATGTCCATGCTGTACGGCGCCACCGGCACGCTCTCGCTGCCGGGTATCGCCGCCACGTTGCCGGTGACGCCGCACCAGGGTCTTGCCGTGTTCGGGCTGGTGTTCGTGATCGCGGGCATCGCCTTCAAGTTCGGTGCCGCGCCGTTTCATATGTGGCTGCCCGATGTCTACGAAGGCTCCCCGTCGGCGGTGACGCTGTTCGTGGCCTCAGCGCCCAAGTTGGCGGCAGTGGGCATGGCGCTGCGTCTGCTCGATGTGGGTCTGCATCCGCTGTTGCCGTACTGGCAGGACATGCTGGCGGTGCTGGCAGTGGCATCGCTGGTCATCGGTAGCCTGGTGGCCATCGTGCAGAGCAATCTCAAACGCATGCTGGCCTATTCGACCATTGGCCACATGGGGTTCCTGTTTCTCGGTCTCTCCGCGGGCACGTCCTTCGGCAATGCGGCGGCAGTGTTCTACGCGATCGCTTACGTGCTGATGTCCACCGCTGCATTCGGCGTGATCCTGGCGCTGGCGCGCGCCGGATTCGAGGCCGATCGCATCGATGATCTGCGTGGCCTCAATCAGCGCTCGCCCTGGTTCGCCGGGCTCATGGCGCTGGCCATGTTCTCGTTGGGCGGCGTGCCGCCGTTGTTCGGCTTCTGGGCCAAGCTGTTGGTGCTGCAATCGGCGATCGGGGCGCACATGCTCTGGCTGGCCATCGTCGGCGCCTTCGCGGCAATCATCAGC
>DAHWKP010000273.1:0-31686 GCA_027343585.1 Acidobacteriaceae bacterium | reverse complement strand
TCCGATTTTACGATCAGGCCTGCTATTCCGCAACGTGACGTGAACCGTTCGCCTCGTTGCGGCGATCCATCCTTGACTGCAAAGATTTCCGTCGAGGATGCAGGCATCCGTCTTTTGCATCTGCGTATTGAGAATATGCCGGATGAATGCCAACGTGTATTCTTGGTACCGGGGAATTGTTTGGTAAGTCCTACCGATAGCACTTTGCGAACCGCCCCCAGAGACCTATTTAGACAGACACGACTCCGATGAAGAGATGGATTCTTGCCGGAACAATCCTTCTGGGTTGGGCTGTGGCGGCGGGGGCAGCTACGCTGACCACGTTGCAACAGATTCACGCCCTCACCAATGCTGAGGCCAGCAAAGGCCTGCCCGTGGCCTTTGAGGCCACAGTCACCTACGTTCGCGCCTGGGCACAGACATCGTTCATGCAGGATGGAGACGCAGCCATCTTTGTGCTGATCCCCTCGGACACCAATCTGAAGCCAGGAGATCGTGTACTGGTGCGGGGAGCAACGCGCGCCAGCTTTCGTCCCATTGTGGTTAGCAAGAGTATTGCTCTGCTCCATCACGGGCCGTTGCCCAAGCCTGTGCCCGCCGATTACGACGAACTGATCCACTCTCAGTACGATTCCAGGAGAGTCACGGTACACGGTGTCGTGCAATCTGCCGATTTTATGTCTTCGGAGGAGCAAAGCATTTTCCTGCGCATGGTGGCCGACGACGGCTATATTGACGCGATGGTGGATAGTAGTGATGCGAACGTACTCAAAGAGTTGCTCGATGCCGAGGTGGAGGTAACCGGAGAAGCCGCAGGACACTTCGACAACAAAATGCAGAAGACTGGAATTCAGCTGCATGTTTCCTCTATGGCAGACATCAAGATTCTGAAGCGAGCCAGTGCCAATCCGTGGAACCTTCCGGCCACCCCGATGGATACAATCGTCACTGGCTACCGAATACGCAATCTCACAGCAAGAGTTCGGGTTCATGGGACGATTACCTATTACGAGCCTGGTTCCGCAGTTGTTCTACAGGATGGAGCCAAAAGCTTATGGATTAGCACCCGAACCTTTGACGATTTGAAGATCGGCGATCTAGCCGACGCAATCGGCTTTCCCGAAGTTCGCGACGGCTTCCTGACTCTGGCGCGTAGCGAAGTTCAAGATACCCATGTAAGCGCGCCGATCGCGCCGTTCTCGGCGAGCTGGAAGCTCCTTACCCTGAACGACACAAACCACTTTGGACATGTCTACGATCTGGTTTCCATCGAAGGGCAAGTTGTGACGGAGGCACGGGAAGCCTTACAGGATCAGTATGTTCTGATGTCCGACGGCCATCTAGTCACCGCCATTTACCGACGTGCGGATGAAGCCAATCCAGATCAAGTGATGAAGAGGATTCCGCTTGGCTCCAAGGTCCGCGTTACGGGCATCTGCGTCCTGGATGATCCCAACCCATTCAACGGTCCGGTCCCTTTCAATATCCTGCTGCGTTCCACGGACGATATCACAGTCGTCGCCAAGCCCTCCTTGCTCAACACACGCAACCTCCTCTTAGCCATCGGTGCGCTCCTGCTTGTAATTTTTGCGGTGATAGCCAGGAGTTGGGCCTTGGCGCGCAAGGTGCAGCACCAATCCGCGATCCTGTCGGCTCGCACAGAGATCGAGGCCGACTTGGAGCGACGGCGCAGCCGCATTCTTGAGGCCATCAACGAATCGCGGCCTCTCTCCGAGATTCTTTTGCAGATTACGGCGATGGTATCCGCTTCTCTGGGGGGTGCCCCATGCTGGTGTGAAATTACCGATGGAGGCTGGATTGGCGACTATCCGCCAGAACAAGAAAGCCTGCGTCTTGTCCGTGCGCGGATTGATGGTCGCGCTGGGCCGGTGCTCGGAACCCTCGTTGCGGGCTTCCCTGCAGCGGAACTGCCCAACGACCGTGAAGCTGTAGCGCTGCGCAATGGTGCGCGGCTGGCTACGCTGGCCATTGAGACCCTTCGCTTGTACCCAGATCTGCGTCGCCGCCCCGAGTATGAATTGCTCACCGATATTCCCAACCGCTCCGCGCCCCTTACCCCAGAATCTCGATTTCTATTGGGGAAGTGGCTCGTTGAGCCGGAGTTTAATCGTCTATCCTCGGCAGATGCCACGCACAGCGTCGAACCGAAAGTCATGGGTGTACTGCTTCAGCTAGCCATTCGGGCAGAAAGCGTCGTTTCCAAAGATGAGATTCTCAACGCCGTCTGGCCGAAGACCTATGTGAGCGAGGATGCCGTTACGCGCTGTGTCTCGGTTTTGCGCCATATCCTTGAAGACGATCCGCAAAATCCTCGCTTCATTAAGACCGTGTTCAAGGTCGGTTACTGTTTGCTCGTCCCTGTTACGCCCCTGGAGCCTTTGACGTCCGTTGCAGCTCCGTCGGATCCCGTCGTGCCGGAAGAGGGGAAAGAATCCGCAACTGGCAACCGCACTCCTTCAACAATGCTGTCCCAAGGTTCCGTTGATGCCGTAAATTATGCAGGCAGGGAACCCGTGGAGTAGTAGGCCCGTCTGCAATCGGGGATCGGTGACCGTCAGATCGAACCCATCTATATATAGTGTGGTCATTGCTGGAGCGATCCTCTTCGGGTTAACTCCGGGGAGGGAAGGGTTCTGCTCCCGTTAATCGATTTCTATTGCGAAGAACTAACCGGCCAGTGTCCGTCCATTTTGTGATTATTGTGAGTGTAGGCAAATAATAAAATCAATTTAATCAACAAGATGCAGGCCCACTGAAATTCCTCGGAAATTCTTCGGAGAATCCGCGCGACAGGTGTGTCCCCCATGCCCTATGTTCGCCACGGATTGAAATGCATACAGGAAGCGCGAATGCGTAGAACAGGAACGCATCCCAACTGGACCTGCCGCAGTCTACTCGTTGGACAGCGACGGTCGTCCTTTCCACGGTTCTGCACCTTGGCCACGCTTGCCTCCCTGCACACGCATATCTTTCCAACGTCATGCTCTGCCAGCTCCGCGAATTGTAGATTGATTCGCTTTCCGGTGTGGAGATTGGACGTTTGCATTGGTAGAGCGGGAAAGGCCAGCAAGGGATCCCGCAGAGGATTGTAACGGGTAGAAAATTCGCGCCTTGGACGGTTCCATCGCCGAGGCAATCCAATAAGGGGAAGAAAATGAAGAGAATATTCTTGCAGAGCGCGTTCCTCCGAACGGCCCTCTGCCTATTCGCACTGCTTTCGCCATTCGCGTCCCTGCACGCGCAGACTGCAATTGTTTCCATCAACGCCGCTGGCGCAGCCTCGGGTAGCTATGTGGCGGATGAGGACTACACGGGTGGGACGGCATCGTCGTTTACGGCTACGGTGAATACGGCGAATGTGAGCAATCCAGCGCCCCAAGCCGTTTACCAGACGCAGCGCTATGGCAACTTTACTTACACCATTCCCGGGTTTACCGCAGGAACTACGTACACGGTGCGGTTGCATTTTGCCGAGATGTATTGGACGGCTGCGGGACAGCGGGAATTTAACGTACTGATCAACGGTACGCAGGTGCTGACCAACTTCGACATCCTGGCCACTGCTGGCGGTGAGAACATCGCGGTTGTCGAACAGTTCAATGCTGTAGCGAATGCTTCCGGACAGATCGTCGTCCAGTTCGTCTCGGTCATAGATAACGCTGCAGTGAACGGAATCGAGATCGACTCTGTCAGTTCTGGCGAAGCTCCGTATGGAGGCACGCCTGCATCAATCGCGGGCACGGTGATGGCGGAGAACTATGACACCGGTGGGCAGGGAGTTGGCTACAACGTGACCTCCACCAATGGAACGGATAACGCCTATCGCTCCGACGGCGTCGACTTGGAGCTAGCGTCCTCTCCCGCAACCGGCAACGACTTGGGCTGGACGGGTTCCGGCCAGTGGTTCCGCTACACCGTCAACGTTGCCACGGCTGGGACGTACACGGTCACCTTCCTCGTCTCCGATGGCAGTGGGGCTGCGGTTGCTGATGCCTTCCATCTCTCCAACGCGGCGGGTACCAATCTGACGGGTGCAGTCGCCGTTCCGAATACGGGCGGCTGGCAAACGTGGACGACGGTGACGGCCAGCGTATCCCTGCCTGCAGGCGTGCAGACGCTGACGTTGAATCAAGATGCTGCCGGCTGGAATATCGACTCGATGGACTTTGTGTTGGCAGTGGCAACCTGCACCGCCGCACCGAGCGCCCCCAGTGGTTTGGCGGCATCGGGCACCACCAGCTCTGGCACCACGTTGAGTTGGACGGCCGATAACGCGCCGACCAACTGCTCCATCAGCAATTACACCGTGCTGGAGAATGGCAGCTCGATTGGAACGACAACGGGAACATCGTTTACCGTAGCCGGTCTCTCGGCTGCGACCACCTACAGCTTCACGGTGGAAGCGACCGATTCCGTGGGTACTTCCCCTGCGAGTTCGACTCTGAGCGTTACCACGCCAAGCGTTGGTGGTGGTTACGTTCCCATCGCTAATGGAGCTTTCACGCTGGCTCCGCAAAGCGCTCCAGGTTTGCGTCTGGATGACTCAAACTATGGCATCGGAGCCGGAAACCCGCTCGATGTACTGACTCCGAATGGCAGCGTCTCGCAGGCTTGGTCTTTGTCCAATAGCGGCGTCACGCCTGCCGGATATTACAACCTGGCAGCGATGGGCCCCTATTGCATGACCGCATCGGGAACCACCAGCGGTTCGGCAGTGGTTTTGGATGGCTGCGCTGGCACCACAGCCCAGGCCTGGGAGGCAGTGCTGTCGGGTGGAGGTGCCTACGTTTTCCATCCCGCCACCAACACAGCCCTTTGCCTGAATGCTACCGGTTCGGTATCAGGAAACCCCGTTGATGTTGAGACCTGCACCGGCGGCACCAACCAGGAGTGGGGACTGACTGTGAGTACGAACGCTGCTCCCCCACCGCAAGGCCCAATTGCCAACGGCGGTTACTCATTGATTCCGCAAAACGCACCCGGGTTGATGCTGGATGACGCAAACTCAGGTACCGGAGCTGGAAATCCAATCAATGTGACCACTCCGGCCAGCAGCCTTGCGCAGAATTGGGCTTTGAGCGATAGCGGCGTCTCTCCGCTCACCTACTACAACCTTGCTACGATCGGTGCCTATTGTCTGACGGCTTCGGGAACCACCAGTGGTTCGGCAGTGGTGCTGGATCCCTGTGCAGGAACCTCGGGGCAGGCGTGGCAGGCCGTGGCTTCGGGCAGTTCGTACACCTTTAGTCCAGCCAACAATACCGCCCTTTGCCTGACCGCAAGCGGGACGACATCTGGAAGCAGTGTTGTTGTGGATACCTGCAGCGGCGGCACGGACCAGGAGTGGGCGCTGGGTCCAATTGCCGTTGCTCCTCCCCCCGGCCCCGGCGGCAGCGATTGCACGGGCGTTTCCAGCATATCGGTCGGCGGAACCACCTACACCCCAAGTTGGTGTACGGAATTCAATGGCGCAGTAGGACCAGCACCCACTGCGGGTTATGCCTACGACCTGGGAAACAATGGTGGTTGGGGTAATGGGGAAGTGGAAGTATACTGCGGACCGCCGGGATACCCGACGAATCCAAGCGTGTGCCCCTCAACCTTCAGTACTTCCACGGCTCCGGTCTACATTGACGGTGCTGGTCACCTCGTGATCCAGCCCAGAGATGTCAATGGAACGTGGATCTCTGGCAGGCTGGTTACGTCGGGAGGGCAGACCTTCCAGTACGGGATCATCGAAGCCAGAATCCAGCTTCAGGACATGAACCCCCAAGGTCTCTGGCCTGCATTCTGGGGCCTGGGCAATAACATCAACAGTGGCACTCCCTGGCCAAATTGCGGTGAAGCCGACATCTTGGAAGACTGGTCGCCGCAGGTGTTGAATGGTGCAGGAGATGCTGGCGAGAATTCCACAATTCACACCATGGACACTGGGGGAGCCGGAATCTCCACTCGTTTTCTCTTCCCCAGCGGAGAGGCCGTCAACACAGGCTTCCACGTCTACGGAATGATTTGGTCCGAGAATTCGATCCAGTACTTCGTGGATGATCCATCGACGCCGTTTGCCACACTCAGCCCCAGCGACCTTCCCGCAGGGGATGTGTGGCCATTCAATCAGCCGATCTTCCTCATCCTGAATGAGGCTGTCGGTGGGCTTCTGGGAGGAACGCCACCCACCACGCCTCCAGGGCCAATGCTGGTGGACTACGTCCGCTGGTACCAATAGAAAGCTGAGGATATTGTTGCGATTCTGCTTTCGATGTCCTTACAGCTTCGTATAAACAGAACAAGGCCTCCGTCCAGCAGTTTGACGGAGGCCTTGTTTTGCGCAGCCAATTGTTGATCGTCCAGCAGGGCAGATTTTTTTCTGCCCTGCATGGGTTGGGGAGGCATTCTGCTTACTGGCAGAGCGCTCCGTTGATGTAGAAGGCCGATGGAACTGCATCCGTGCCGGTGTAGATTCCATTAAAGCCAACCGCACCGTACAACGTGCCGCCTGCTGGAATGGATTCCCAAGATGCAGAGCTGGTTAGCGAAGCATTTGCGCCACTCTGCGTCTCGGCTGCATTCCAGGCGTAGCTGATTTGCTGGTTTCCAGGGAAGGTCCAAGAGAGCGTCCATGGATACAGCGCAGTCGAGCCGGTGTTTTGAATGTTGAAGCTCACCGTCAAGCCGTTGTTGACGCCCGGCGTGGCGGATTGCACGGTATAGGTGACGTGGCAGGCTCCAGCTGGCACCTGTGGTTGCTGCGTGGTGGAGCTGACGGTCGTGGATTGAGGTGAACTCCCCCCCGCATCCACTGCCACAACTGCGAAGCTGTAGGATGTGTTGGGATTGAGACCCGTGACCTCATAATTCGTCGCAGTAATTCCGCTGGCAATCGTGGTAGATGTTGGCGAAACTTCCTCGACGGTATAGGTCACGGATGTGGCATTGGGTGGCAAGGGAACTGCGCCCCAACTCAAGTTAATTTGAGAACTCGACGCAGTGGTAGCCGTTAGAGACTCTGGAGTACTGGGAATGGTCGCCGGAACCAGGTTGGGTAAAGGCGGCGGCGCGCAGGGAAGAGTTAGGTTGAGATTTGTGATTGGATAGTTCACAACCTGCTGCACAGGAGAAGTGACCGAGCCGCAACCAGCCAACGAAGCGTTCACTTCGTAATAACCGGGTTCCACGTTCCATGCGTAGGCACCATATTGCGTGGACGGCATCGGGTTGAGGGTATTGTCATTGGGTTGCATGATCTGGCTGGAAAGCCCGTAGTTGTTGTTGGGTACCGCCTCGAAGGGTCCAGATGCACTTCCGGAAGGAGAATACTCCAGCGTAACGGTTGCACCCTGTACTGGAGTTTTTCCGTCCGAATAGAAGACCTGCCCACTGGGATCGATCCAGACGAGAATCTTCGAGGTCTGTATGGTCCCACCACAGTCCGCGTTGATGACGATCGTAGCCGGCGATCCACCTTCTTCAGCGCTCAGTGGCCAAATTTTTGGCGATATTGTGGCCGCAAACATCGTGGTCGATCCTGCAACGAGAGACATGTTTCCGGGCGTGCCATCGAAGGGGTACTCCATTGGGGTACCGTAAGGAATTGCAGTTCCCGCAGGGACGATGGTGCCAGCGACGCCGGGACTGCCATTGATCATGGTGGGGCCAGCAGCGATGTAGGGATACGGCCCACCTTCTCCTTGCCCGTCAGGTGCGTAGACCAGATAGGTTACCGAACTCGGGGCCGTATACGTGATTGGAGTTGTGGTGCTGGGGCAGCCTGGATAGACGATCTGGAAGGGGCTATTTTGAGTTACGATTGGCGTGCCGTCTCCCGAAGTCAGGCCAGATTGTACAGTGGTCGCAACGGTGTTCACGTGGGCCACAAATGCCTTTGACTCCAGCCCGTTGCCACCCTCCCAAGGCTCAAAGCCAGCATCGACAGAGGTCAGTAACCAGTTCCGACTTAGGCATGGTGTTGGGCCATCGGCTGGATTATCTTGCTGGAAGTACGTGGCCGATCCAGGACAAGCAAGCGTGCCAATGGTCGCGTTTGCACCCGAGGGGACCGCACCAATTCTATTGGCGGCATTGCCATAGGTTGTGGTGAACGATGACTGCTGAACTTGCTGCCAAAGTCCATCATTGATGCCGAGGATGTAGTCCGTGAATACTTTGGTATCCATCGACATGGATGTGCCGCGGTAGTCTGTGCTGCCGATTTTCGTTGCCACAAACGAGACCACGTTCCACTCGGTACCGCAAGTGACATCTGTGGGATTGGTGCCGACGGAGGCCGTTGCTGTGTTCCAATATGTGGCCAGCGTGTTGCAGGTATAAGGTTCTGCTCCGCCGGGGTATGCACTTCCTGCTGCCTGCAACACATTGGTGTTGCTATAGGTGGCCGTGGCCGAACTCGCACCGAAGTTTGGGTTGTTCAGCCGGGAGGTCCAGACGTCGTACACGACATTGTTAATCAACACCTGTTCGCGTGGCCAGCCGCTCGGTTGCGCGTAGCCTGTCGCGTTGGGAGTCGGTCCGTCGGGAGCATCCACATAGCTGTGCTGACTGTTCATCCAAACCATGATTTCGAGACCGTCGTTCTGTCCACGAGCGGTTCCGTATTGTCCCGGTCCCACGCCGACACCTGTTTTGCCGGTCGTGTCGAACCAGATGTCGTAGGAAGCATCCCAGACATGGGTACCATCGTCCACGGCAGGCTTTGGATCTCCATAAGTGCTGTTGAAAATAATGTTCCATGTAGTGGGAATGCTGGTGATGTTGGAAAGCACTTCCGGAAACACATTCCAATCTGGATTGGGAGGTGGGGGAGTCGTGGCAGTACTCGGCACTACGGCTGAGCCTTCCGTGCAACTGTTACCATCCCAAGCACAGCCTTTGTAAGTAGAGACATATCCTGTGGGACCTCCGGCAGCGGGACCGTAGTAGTACGGAGGCTCCGCAGGGTGTGCACTTGAACCAACAGCAGGGTTCGCTGTATTTCCATACGGGAAGGAGTCTGGATGCGCTGCTGCCCAGGCTGCCTCTGTGGGCACATTGTCCGCTGCTGGTTGGGTTGTGTTGTTTACTCCATAGTTTGCAAGTAAATTGGCCTGGCTTTGCGAGGGGTTTGCCGGATAGGTGATGACAAATTCCCCTGCATTGCTCCCGCCGGGGTAAACCAGAACGCACGCGCTTCCGGTGGAATATCCCAGGGAACCGGGGGTGGTGGTGCCGTCGATCGCGCCTGTCTTCGAGTCGTATTCATCAATGGCAAGGCCGGACGCAATGGAATTCCAGTAGTCAAGCTGTATGGCATACCGATCATCCGCAGCAGTAGGAGCTGCCGGTACAACGGTTTCCGCCGTCGCGCCCAAGGCGTTCGAGTTCACAGGGTAAAGACCAGATGGGTTGGCTGGTGTACCACTGGCTGTCGCAGGATTATCGATGGCAGGGTTCGTTTGCCAGGCATCCCACGCATTGTTTGGATTGGCGGTTAATCCATCGGGAGCCGTGTCGGCGCTATATCCCGCGATGGCCGGATAGACAAATGCGTTGAGGGATGCTGCGGTTTGTGGTGGAGGAAGATACCCATTGCACCAGACGATGCCGCCGTCGGCGGCTGTTGCCGTTGTGGCGTGGGCTGAGGAAACGGTTAGCAATCCCACTACGAGGAATAGCAGGATCAAAGGAAGTGGAGTGAATGCGAAACATCGGATTCTGGTCATGCGTGTACACGTTCTCCTTAATGTCGAATCGTTGAATGTGAATTGACACTGGGTTTTGCTGTTGGGCGTCGTTGTCGTACCGCTTGGAGCTATTTCTCGGCAGGCAGGAGTCCTACAAAGAGTCCCATAACCAGGTGTATTGTCCGCTCTGGTTTCGATCGATGGGAAGTTAAGACCTGCTAAATTAACCACGCGGCGTGTGCGCGACTCTCCGATGCGAAGGTCCGGGTTCACGTTAAATTTTGTCCGGGAAAGAGGGATTTTTTTCGTGATCTTGCTGGGAACAAAATGAGATGCAAGACCGTGAGCGCTCCCCAGAGCCGGACGGGGAGCCAAGGGTGGGGCCGCAGGAGTTTAATTAACGTTAAATATATTTATTTTTCAATTAGATGCGCTGGCATAAATATACTTGACAAACCCAGCAAGCGGTTCGATACTGTAAGAGTCATGGAAAACCCTAAGACACTTACAGATGCTATCCGCTACTACGAAAAGCCTGAGAACTGCATTGCCATTATCAAGGAAATGCGCTGGGGATGCGATGAGCCTATCTGTCCTTATTGTGGCAAAAAACGTCATTATTGGTTGGCAAAGCAGATGCGCTGGAAGTGCGCTGCTTGCCGCAAACAGTTCACCGCCAAGACTGGGACAGTATTCGAGGATTCGCCTATAGGCCTCGATAAGTGGCTTATTGGAATATGGCTAGTCGCAAATTGCAAGAATGGTATTTCCAGTTATGAGATTGCGCGGCATATCGGAGTAACACAGAAGAGCGCATGGTTTATGCTGCATCGGATTCGCTATGCGCTCGCCAATGGCTCACTGGAGATGTTTGGAGGCCCTGAGCGCGGACCAGTCGAAGTCGATGAGACTTTCATCGGCGGCAAGCCAAAGAATATGCACGCGAAGCAACGGCTCAAGATGCAAAACGGCATCCATGCCAATAAGAAAATGACTGTGATGGGAATGCTGGACAGAGAGAGCCGTCAAGTCCGCGCCAAGGTCATTCCAAACGCCAAGCGTGAAGTCTTGCAGCGGGAGATTTTGAACGCGATTGAGAAAGGCTCAACCGTTTATACCGATGGGTGGACTGGTTATGACAATCTAGCGGAACAAGATTACGTCCACGAAACCGTGACGCATATACAAGAATACGTTCGTGGGCAGGTTCACACTCAGGGAATAGAGAATTTCTGGAGTCTGCTCAAGCGAGGATTAAACGGAACCTACGTTGCCGTAGAACCATTCCACCTTCACCGATATGTAGATGAGCAAGCGTTTCGCTATAACAACCGCACAACAAAAGACAATCCATTGACCGATTATGACCGCTTTATGCTGGCTGTATCGCAGATTTCAGGAAAGAGACTGACCTATGCAGAACTGACCGGCAAGGTTGGAGAAACGGCGTGTGGGTAAGGTCAGATGCGGGAAGAGCGGCTTCTGGATGAGGCGACAGAATCGGGGGAAACGATAGGCCGGTGACGGTGTTCCGGCTGCCCATTCTCCCGCGTCCAGTCTTTCGTTGCCTGCTCATCCTCTATGCGCCGCTTAATCTCCGCATGGGGAACCGTCACGATTCGGCGCAAAAGGTTCGTGAAGTTCTGATATTCAGGGCTGTCGGGTGAGGTCTTCATGGTGTTATCATAGCGCAATCGCAAAAGGAGTAGTTCGTTAATGACCGATCACGAAAAAGCAGTATTCTTCAACTTGAGTGTTGTTCTTGAAAAACAACTGGAAATCGTCATCGCTAATCAACGCTTGCTGCTTGCGATGCACGAAACGCTAAAACGTCTTCCTCTGAAATACGAAACTGAGGTCTTAGCCGCTCTGGCAGATCCGCAGCAGCCCAAAAAAGAGCAGCAGGACGTAAATCAGACGTGGGAAGCAACTGCGAAGAATGCTCTTCTAGCTCTTCGGCACCTTTCATAATTGAAACTTGATTCATGTCACATTGCATATTGCTAATCCTTAGTCCGCCATCTTGTTCAGAAAGAGAAAATAGATATTTTAGGTCGTCGCCGCTCGCAAATATACACTGGCACTTTCCTCTCGCGGCGTTAGCCAAGAAGAGAAAATCTTTGCGGGGATACCTGACGCGCTCAGGCCTTACGCTGTCCATGTAATACTTGTTCCAGTGCCATGCAACGCAATCTGCTGCCTCAAGTCCTTTAGCTACACCCTTGTTCACTGTGGTAAAAGATGCGACTTTGATGTGCTTAGCGGTTTTTTCGTGCGATCTCAGACGCGCCACATCTCTCAATACTTCGGACTCGCCTTCATCTCCTGATTCCATGAAATATGCGAACGACTCAAAAGAACATTTCTTATTCTTTAGCCAGTCTCCATTGCTTAATAGACACGCCTGCACAGCTAAAGAATGGAGATTGTCGCCAAATGCTTTCCACGCTTCAGGCGCAGATGCCATGAACTCTGCTGGGCGAAAGGAAACGATCAAGATGCGCGAAATAGCCTTTGCAATCATCTCAGGAATTCGCCGCGAATCTTCTTCAAACCTAAGTTTCTTTTCCGCAGTATCCCTTTTGAATATCCCGCTGCCTGGGTAGAACTCTTTCGCATGGAAAGTATCTGCCCCCCATGCCTTTAGCATTCGATTCCAATGCCTGACGAATTGCTTGTATGCAGTTGGCTTGAAAATAACGGATGCAACACACATTACTTCATCGGTGGTATCCCGTTTAGCCGAACGATCCATGTAAACTTTCAGCATTGCAATCAGTCCATCCGAATGGGGAAGCGCGTCTGACACCAATGGCAGAATGTCGCAATCCACTTGTATTAATTCGCGCTTTTCAAATTGTACGGGAGTGGACATGGCGTATACATAATACGCATATCTCTTGGGTTAGCTAAGTATATTTATGCCGATGCGCTATTCTGGCTGGATCTCAAACGCATTGACCAAGGGGTAGTTGACCACGGGAACGAAGCTCAAAATCAATTTGCCGGAGGCATCGGGAACTAGATTCCGGAAGCGGACCGCTACAGCGCTGCTCTCCTTTTGTACGGCCACCAGATCAAAGTTCTTCAGCAGATCGTCACCGTTGCAGCGTACGGTGTAGATGCGACTGCCCGGACCGCCCAGTCCGGAATAGCGCTCTCCCCAGTAATGCTCGGACATGTAAAGCGTGAGTTGATATTTGTAGCCTTTGGCGACGGGGATGGCATAGTTGAAATTGCCATACCGTTCTCGCGTTAAAAGCGGTGGAGCATCCTGATTGCGCGCAAATGCGTGCTCCACGTTCCGACCTCCAAGATAGTAGCGGTCGGGAAGCCAATGTCCGCCGGAGATGTCCTCATAAAGATGGTGCAGTGTGGAGATGCGAACCGGCTGCGGTTTTCCATTCTTGTCGGGCAGAATTTCAATGGCGTTCAAAATGCTGTCAGTCGACCAAAAGTTCAGGTGAATTTTTCCGTTATCGCCAGGGCGAACATTCGCGTAGACCCGCTCGGTGGCAGCCCTTGGCCCACTGGCGTCGGAGACGACGTCAATGGAGTCCGCCTGGCCCAATCCCACGGTGTAGGAGACCTCGCGCACGCCATCTTCCACGCCGGGCTGCGTCTCAGCAAATAGCAGATGCACCTCGTAGGATCCGGATCCAACGGGAATGTCATATTGAAAAACCCCCTGCCTGCCATAGCTATACAGTGCGGGATCTGTGGAGCGCTGGATGGATTGGACGGGGCGCGCGTAGGGGGTTCCTCCGGTGAAGTCGCGATCGCCTTGCCAGCGCAGTCCCGCGGAATCAATGTAGTCCGCGCTGCTGCCACAACGAATCCTGATTCCATCCAGAAGCGTATCCGGAGAAGATCCCAGCTTCAGATCTTTCAGGACTGTGGCTGGAAGTATCCTGGCGGGCGTGGGCATTTTCTGGATGAAGAGTAAGGTAGGTGCGCGGTGGATAGAAAGGATTACAAAGATCAGGAGGCTGGTCAGCAATGCCAGAAATGCGAAGCCTGTAGCGGCCAGACAAACTTTGAGTTGGGAGCAATAGGGAAATTTTGCAAACGCATCGAATGAAGCTGCGTGTAGCGGGACCCCAGTGGGGGAATTTGGCTGCGTCAATGCAATGTCTGGAAGCGTATATTCTTCAGGGAGGCTCTGGGGCTGGGTATCATTTTGAGCTGTAGCCATGCACTCTTTTTCGCTGGCGGGTACAAACTCTGGGATATAACTGCCTGCGTTCAAAACGATCTGCAATGGATCGTGCTTGCCAGCTTCCCGGTAATACTCTCTTAGTTTTTTGCGCAACAGATGCAGATCTACGCGGACGATGGCGTCGAGTTGAGGATCAAACTCAGCCGAGCGTCCCAGCGCCTCTACGGCAATGTTGTACTCTTTGAGCTTGTCTGCATTGCCCTTGAAGTGTTCCTCGCAAATGTAGGCCAGAATTCGTGAAAGATTGGGCGCACGTTGAAATAAGCGAGACTCCAGCACGCGCTGGAGAGCCTCACGCTCTTCCGCAGAAGACGCTATCGGTTCCGAGGAAACGACAATATCAGACATTTCGGGCAACCCTGTTCATGTACATACAGATGTCCAAGGGGTTGGGAGCTAAGATCTGTAGATTCTAGCTCGAATTAGTCGCGGCAGCAAGCAGATTCTATTCCAGGACGAAGACTCGCTGGTCGCGTCTTTGCAGTCGTTTTCTTTACTTTGTTTCCCGTGGAAATTTGTTTGCTCAGATATTCTTCAGGTGATTGCTCCGGCCGTTCTAGTTCTTCCACTTATGTAAGGGAGGATCCTCATGCACTGCGGCGTGTCCATCGAAGTAGCCAAAGTTTCTTAGCGCAACAAGCCTGTTAACTCCGCAGGCGATTGCACCAGTGCGCTTGGCATCACCATCTCCAATGTATGCGGGGACAAACCATAGGTGCAGCCGATCGAATACGTGCCGCAATTCTGTGCAGTTAATATGTCGATGTCGGAATCGCCAATCATCACGGTTTCCTGCGCAGTGACGCCCGCTTCTTGCATCAACTTGCGCAGTCCCTGCCCATCCGGCTTTTTTGTAGGGAAGCTGTCGCCGCCGTAGATCTGGAAAAAGTATTGCGCCAGACCCAGCGCCTCACAAATTGCGCGCGAAGGCCCCACAGGTTTGTTGCTCAACACCGCCATCTGGGCACCTTGCTCCCGCATCTGCAATGCCTGCAAAACCGGCTTTACGCCTTCGTAGACATAAGTGTGGTCTAGTTTGTGCTCACGGTAGTAGGCAAGAAAATGCAACAGTGCTGCATCCAGCAGCGACGTATCCTGGGGATCGCCAAAGGCCCGGCGTACCAACATGCCCGCACCGTCGCCAATGTAGCTGGCGATGACATCGGCGGGCAGTTCATGGCGCTGAAAATGCCGCAGCGTTGCGTTGACGGATTGCACTAGATCGGCGCGCGAATCAATCAGCGTTCCATCCAGATCAAACACGTAGAGGCGCAACTTTTCTTTGGGCAGGTGAAGGCCAGACGCGGTGGACATATCTCTAATCTAGGCAATTATATACTTGACAAATCAACACGGAAATCATATTCAGCGCGTTTAGCCTTCCGCTGTTCTTCCCGCTCCCGCTTCTCGGCTTCCATCGCATCTTTCACCTTTACGGGATCGGCCTTCAGGATCGTGTCCAACGCTCTGTTGAATGTTCTGTACTCGTTACTCGTTACTCGATCTTGACATCAGTTCCTCGATTCGATTCTCGCATCCTTGCAAACCATTCGCAGAGTTTTGTCAATTAACAGTTTTTTGGCGGTTGGGATCTTAGCAAGCGCACTAAAGGACTGTCTGATTCTGCGCACTGGTATGATCTTGACTTGGTCGGCGAACAACTTCCGAACTTCATAAGCCAGAAAGTCTGCTGCCTGAAGCTGAACGATAGCTCTGCGTCCATCCGGAAATTTAGGTCTTGGTTTCTCGTTGATTGCCGGTTTGAAAATCGGAGCTGAGAGTGGGGGATAAAGACGTGTCATAGCCCGCTTCAGGCCGCACTTACCTTTGGCACCGTCTGCAAACACAAATTCGATGTCGCACGGGTCGCCCCCGTTGGTGTTAATCTGCCAGTTGCGTGCGAGATCAGCGCACACCCGTCCAACTATCCCATACGGACTGCCGGAAGCTTCGTTGAGCTTGTACTCCTGATTGACCAGCACGAACACACTCTCTGGGATCATAGCCACAAATCCGTGACGGGCAATGGCGCCTATAATTTCAGCCGCATCCCTGATAAAGCGCTCCCGTGTCGGCTCCCACTTTTTTCCCTTCCACTTGGCGAATTCACCCACGCTTTGCGAGTAGTGCTTCATGTGTAACGCGCCCACATCGTATTTAGCGAGATAGCGTTTCCAGTCGATTTCAAATCTCTCCCACTGCGCGATGCTGGCAATATAGCCACTGACGAATGTGAACTTGTGAGGCTTGCCATCCTTATCAATCCAGTCCTCAATAGATTCGTCAAAGTAGCAAGTCATCATAACGAACAGAACATCCTTTGAGTGGTAGCGAGCGCCCAACACCGAACGCGCCGGATGAGTGAAGACCTCACCGTACACCTCCATCATGCACTCGTCCCGTTGTTTCGACTAGTATGTAGTTACCCTAATCTACGACAAGCGCTGCGCGCAATGGTTCGCCTCCGCGATGCTAGACTCAAAGCCACAGCCGCGCGCAGTGACACGGCTGCAACGAACGCCACACGAGCGCGCAGCACGGTTCCCCATGAAGAAGGCATTGCACACAATCCTCTGGCGTCTTTTACTGCTGCTGCCCGTGTTGTGGCTGGTGGTCTCCGTGGTTTTTTTGCTCATTCATCTTGTGCCCGGCGACCCGGTGCAGCAGATGCTGGGGGAAGGCGCAACGGCCAACGACATTGCCGCGCTGCGCCACGCGTATGGATTGGACATTCCACTGCCGCTGCAATATCTGCACTACTGGCATGGTGTGCTGCATGGGAACCTGGGCCGTTCGCTGCGCTTGAATGCTCCGGTGACGCAGCTTGTCTTTTCGCGCTATCCCTACACGATAGCTCTGGCCTTGCCCGCCATATTTTTTTCGATCTTGCTGGCACTACCTGCGGGTGTGGCCAGTGCGTTGCATCGCGCGCAGTGGCAGGATCGTTGGCTGAGCGTGGTTAGCCTCTTTGGACTGTCCTTTCCCACCTTCGCGCTTGCCCCCATTTTGATTTTGATCTTCGGCATTGCGCTCGATTGGCTGCCCGTCTCGGGTGCAGGTTCGTGGCGGCATTTTGTTCTGCCGGTCATTACACTTGGCAGCGGCATGGCTGCAATTTTGACGCGCATGGTGCGCACCACAATGCTCGAAGAACTGGGGCAGGACTACATTCGCACCGCGCGTGCCAAGGGACTGACCGAGCGCGCCGTCGTCTATCGCCATGCGCTGCCGAATGCGCTGATCCCACTGCTCACCGTGCTGGGCCTGCAATTTGGCACGCTGCTTGCTGGAGCCATCGTGACGGAAACCATCTTCTCCTGGCCCGGGCTGGGACGACTCACCATCGCGGCCATATCCAACCGTGATTATCCGCTGGTGCAGGGCTGCATCCTCACCATTGGACTCACATATGTATTGGTCAATCTGGTCACGGATGTGCTCTACGGCGTCATCAATCCACGCGTGCGTCAGTAGCGGCTATGTCTGTTCCTTGGGCAGCAGTGGAACAATCTCCGCCTCCAGACCGGATACGGTAATGTTTACGATTGCCAGAGAAACAGGCAGGGAAAATCGTCGCGGCCCCGCACTGCCGGGATTCAAAAACAGCACGCCTTCACGCCGGGAAATTTCGGGTCGATGCGTATGCCCATAGACAACGGCGGCCATCCCCGCCGCTTGGGGATGCAGATCCAGATCGTCGAGATTGTGCAGTAGGTAGAACCAATGACCGGCCAGCAGCACCGCTTCCGTTGCCGGCAATGCGGCGCAAGCACCAGCTTGGTCCACGTTGCCGCGAATGGCCGTTACCGGAGCAATGCTGCGCAATCGCTCCAGAATCGCAGCATCGCCCACATCGCCCGCGTGCAAAATATGTTCACAGCTCAGGAGCGCATCCAGGGCCTGCGGGCGCAGCAGGCCATGCGTGTCGGAAAGGATGCCGATGCGCATCAGACCGTGCTGCCTGGTGCGGTGAAGGCACGGGTGCGTGGATCCAGTTGATCGCGCAGCGCGTCCCCTACAAAATTAAAGGCCAGTACGCAGAGCGCAATTGCCAGGCCGGGAAAGACGGCCATGTAGGGTGCGTCCATCAGATGAAAGCGCGCATCGTTGAGCATCGCGCCCCAACTGGAGGCAGGCGCGGGAACGCCCAAGCCCAGAAAGCTGAGCGTGGCCTCGGCGAGAATGGTGCCTGCCATGCCGACGGTGGCCTGCACCAGCACTGGCTGCAGGATGTTGGGCAGAATGTGTCGCAGGAAAATGCGCAGCCCCCCTGCACCCAACGCGCGGCTGGCTTCAACGTACTCCCGCTCGCGCACGGCTAACACTTGCGCGCGCACCAGTCGCGCATAGCCCACCCAGCCGGTGATCGAAAGCGCCAGCACCAGATTCCACAGCCCCGGGCCAAGGAAAGCAACCAAGGCAATCGCCAGCAGTAAGCCCGGCAGCGCGAGAAATGTATTCATCAAAATTACGTTCAGTGCCGTGTCGATCCATCCGCCGCAGTATCCGGCCAAGCCGCCCAAAGCAAGCCCCAAGATCAGCGCCAAGCTCACCACACAGGTGGCGACCAGCATGGAGATGCGCGCACCAAATACGACGCGCGCATAAATGTCGCGGCCCAGTTCATCGGTTCCGAACCAATGGGCCACACTTGGCGCAGCCAGTCGATGCGTCAAATCAATTGCTGCCGGGTCTTGTCGTGCGACTAGTGGGGAAAAAATTGCCAGCAAAACAAAGACCGCCAGCAATACGATTCCCAGCAAAGCCAAGGGCTGAAGCGTGTGCGTTGCCGCGCGCAGGGCACGTCCCATTCGTGTGCGAAGGGTGTTCGGCGGCGGCGATGGAAGCAACTCTTGCATGGGCACAGTGTCGGTTCCTGTCTATGCTACACTCGCTCAGGAATCCAGGATGATTCCTTCAGGTGCCATGCGCATTTTCGTGAACGATTTTTGCGGTCACCCGTTTCCGATGGAATTGAGCCGGGAATTGGCGCGCAGAGGACACACCGTTCGGCACGTATATTTCGCTGACAATCACAGCACGCCCAAGGGGCGCACACTCCGCAACGGGACAGATCCAGAGACACTGCAAATCGAAGGCTTGCACATTCAGCGTGTCTTCAAAAAACATTCTTTGTTTACACGGCGGCAGGCGGATTTGGAATATGGCCATGTTGCCGCCGCTTCGATGGAAGGCTTTCGCCCCGACGTCGTCCTCTCTGCAAACATGCCCTTGGATGCGCAGGCCATCTTATTGCGGGCCGTGCACCGGAAAAATGCAAAATTCATATTTTGGATGCAAGACGTTTACAGCGTTGCCGCAGCGTTTGTATTGCGCAAAAAAATTGGCATGCTATCCGTGCTGGGAAAATTCTATTTCGAGCGATTGGAAAAAAAACTACTGCATCAATCTGATGCCATCATTTGCATTGCGCAGGGATTTGCGGATTATCTGCAATGCTGGCAGATCCCACAGAAAAAAATCAGCGTCATTGAAAACTGGGCACCGCTGGATGAAATCACTCCCACAGCACGGGATAATGCCTGGGCTGTGGAGCAGGGAACTGTTGGTAAATTTTGTTTTTTGTACTCAGGCACACTGGGCATGAAGCATCGCCCCGAGCGGCTCCTGGACTTGGCCGCACATCTGGCCCAGCGCGGGCATGCGCGCCTGATCGTCATCGCTGGCGGAGCCGGAGCCGACTGGTTGGCCGCGCACGCGCACACCGTGCCTGCTGGCGCAATGACGCTACTTCCATTCCAGCCCTATGAGCAACTCTCTGCCGTGATGGGGGCAGCAGATGTTCTGATTGCACTGCTAGATTCGGAAGCGGGTATCTTTGCCGTTCCTTCCAAGGCTCTAGCTTATTTGTGTGCAGCCCGCGCCCTGTTGGTGGCAGCTCCACAGGAAAATGCTGCGGTACAAGTGGTTGCGCGCGCGCAGGCTGGCTTAACCGTTTCCTCAGACTCCGCGGCAGAGTTTCTCAGCGCTGCGGATCAGCTCATCGCGCATCCATCTCTCTGCCAAGAGTATGGGCGGAATGCGCGGGCCTACGCCGAACGCACCTTTGCAATCTCCGCAATCGCAGATCGATTTCTGCATACAATCCACGCAGTTTTGCCCGCTGAGACTGCACCCAGTCCCAACCCGCAAGGACACCAGTCTTGACCCCTTTGTCAGCGCGCACGGCAGTGATCTTCGGCGGCACCGGCTGCATTGGCACGCACATGGCGCAGCATTGTTTGCAGCACAACCTCTTTGAGCAGATCTATCTTGCCGACCTGCACCCACCGCGTAGCGACGCATGGGCGCAGCGGCTGCACGAGGGGCTGCGATCCGGGCGCATCGTCTACGTTCCGCTCGATGTGCGCCAGCCGATTCCAAGTTCTCCACTTCCCACGCATTGCGATGTGGTCTTCAACTTTGCCGCTGTGCATCGGGAACCGGGCCATGCGCGGCAGGAGTATTTTGACACCAACATCCCTGGGGCCAAACACGTTTGCGCCTACGCAAGCGAGTCCGGTGCGCAGCAATTGCTCTTTACCAGCAGCATTGCACCCTATGGCTCCAGCGACGCGCCCAAAGATGAGGACACGCTGCCCGCGCCCGATACTCCCTACGGGGAATCCAAGCTGGCCGCGGAGGAGATTCACAGCGCTTGGCAACAGTCGGATGCTGCACGAAGCCTCATACTTCTGCGCCCGGGCGTTGTCTTTGGCCCCGGAGAAAATGCAAACATGGCGCGGCTGGTGCGCAGCCTCGTCAAAGGGTATTTCGTCTACACGGGCAATCAATCCACGCGCAAGGCCGGCGTGTATGTCAAAGAACTTTGCCATGTGATGCAATACGCGCTGGAGTTGCAGCAGCAGCATGCAATTCCACAGCTGCTCTGGAATGTCTCCTGCGATCCACCGCCAGCATTGGAGGAATATGTGACGGCCATCTGCGCCGTGCTGGGTCGCACGCGCAAACCGCTTTCGATTCCGCGCGGTCTACTTATGAGCGTCGCACACACAGTCGGGGCCATCTCAGACAGGCTGGGTATTCGTCAGCCGATCCATCCCGTGCGCATGCGCAAGCTCTTCCGCCCCACGCATATTGAACCCAAGCGCCTGCGGGAAGCGGGCTACCGCTATCGCTATACGTTGGTGGAAGCCTTTGCGGATTGGCGCGCGGAGGCTCCGGAAGATTACTGAGGAGGACAATACTCCCTACTGAGCGGTCAATTGCTGCGGGCCGGTTGGTTCCATGTCCAGCAGATTATTCAACCGATTGAAGTAATTGAACAGGCCGATTGCCGCGAGCAACTCAATGATCTCTCCCTCAGAATAGTGTTCCCGGAGTTGAGTCATTTCTGCGTCAGTCAGCGGGCGCTCATTGCGCGTCATTGCCTCTGCCAGCCACAGCGCCGCTTTTTCGGATGCGGTGAAGTCCGTCCGCCCGGCATACTCCGCCAGATGCTCAATTTGCTCCTTACTCCAACCCAGCCGCAGTCCAATGCGCGTGTGTGAGGCCAGACAATAGGAACAATGATTCAATTGCGAGGTGCGAATGATGACCAATTCTTTGAGTTTGGTACTGAGCGTGCCGGTGTTCAGAATGGCCTCAAAGTGCGCGATCATCGTCTGAAAGATTTCTGCGCGATGGGCCACGGTGCGAAACATGTTTGGCACATTGCCGCGCTGTTGCAGATACCGGTCGTAGATCGCTCCGGTCTCCGGCGATACCTCGGCTCGTTCCAATCGGGAAATTTTGGGCATAACCTTCTCCTGTCTTCCTCATAATAGTAACGGGACCAGACGGGCTTGGCGCATTTTGATTCCTGGCGATTCCGCAGACTTGCGCGGAGGTTCTTGGGCGCTTGCGTGCGTGCAGTTGCTGGCAAATCCAATCGAATCCGGTTACACTCAGTGCGATCCATGGTAGCGCGGGCAACACTCGGCCAGATTTTGGAGCGTACAGGCTCCCAATGAGTACCACGGTTTTTCTTCCAAGGAGCAGGCGCCCATGCAGGATCGGTGCCGTATATAAGATGAGCACTTCGCAATTTAGCGGCACGCCGTTCCTTGCCTTTGAGCATGTCTCGAAGAGCTTTGGACGTTTGCAGGTACTCAATGACGTCAGCTTTCACGTCATGCCCGGCGAGACGCTCTGCATTCTCGGACGCAGCGGCGTGGGCAAGTCGGTCGCCTTGCAGCACATCATGGGATTTTTGAAGCCCGACGCTGGCCGCGTCTTCGTCGCTGGGCAGGAGATTACCCATCTGAACGAGGAGCAATTGCTGCCGGTGCGCCGCAAGGTGACCATGGTGTTTCAAAGTGGCGCGCTATTTGATTCGCTCACTGTTGCCGAGAATGTAGCCTTCCCCCTGCGCGAGCGCGGGGAGCTGGAGGAGGAGCAGGTGCAACAGATCGTGCAAGGATTGCTGACGATGGTGGGCGTGGAAGCGATGAGCAACCAGATGCCGGCGGAACTGTCCACGGGCATGAAGCGTTCTGTCGCCATTGCGCGCGCCCTGGCTGCGCAGCCGGAGGCGATTCTCTACGATGAGCCGACGACGATGGTCGATCCACTGATGGCTCACCTGCTGGCAGAGTTGCTGCAAAAGCTACGGCAGCAACTGCACCTGACCAGCATTGTGGTGACCCACGACCTGCGCTTTGCTCGCACACTGGCCGATCGTGTTTTGTTTCTGCAGGATGGCCGAGTACACTTCTGGGGAACCATGCAGGAAATGCAACAGAGTCCCGATCCGATCTTGCAACAGTTTCAAGCCATGGATGAGCGGGAAATCCTAGTGTAAATGGCTGAATCGTCACTGTTGACGCTCTTGAGGCATCTGGAAATTCGCGCAGATTGATCTTGCGAAAACTATAGAGTTATAGGTACCATCATTCCAGTAAGAAACAGAAGAGCTTTGGGTTTCCGTGTTGCCGATTGGCGACGCTGCTGCTTGGTCCCGTTGTGCTGCGTACTTGCTGAATTCGGGAAGAAGGCTGTACGAACCCGACCTGTGCTTGCGTCAGACCCCGCTGTAAATCAATGGGTTAGCGCAAGGCAGGGTCAAGCCGCCGGTACGTGTTGGTTTGCTGAACCTTGTTAGGCTTCTGGTTTGGTTCGAACTTGTGAACTCAGCGCGAACAGGGAAGATACAGAATGGCATCCCCAGATTTAACCCATTGGTCTGTAGCCAGGCCGACACGATACCCGGAAACAGCGACCTCCCGTCTGGCCAGTGTTGAGTCAGCAAGTCGGCGGCATTCTGCCTCCGGCCCCACGGCCTTGGTTTGGATGTTGGCAGACTGCGTGCTCGTGGCTTTTTCCGCGCTGTTGGCCACGTACTTCCATCATATTGCAGCGCGTAGCTCGGTGTTGCCGGGACGCCTCCAGGAGTATGCCAATCCCGCAGTCTTTTACCTGTACATGGCTGGGTACGCGCTGGTGCTGGTTGCCGTCAATCGCTCATATGGTTTGTATGAAGTGTTGATGAGCCGCAGCCGTTTGCGTGAGCAGCGACTCTGTTTGGAAGCCGGACTGACCGCAGGTTTGATTTTGGCTGGAGCCCTTTACTTCACTCGGGAAGATGCTGTTTCGCGCGCAGTGGTCACGGCAACCATTTTGCTTTCTACCGTGTTGATGTGTGTGCGCCGGGGGATTCGCAGTTACATCACATACAAGCGCTTTGAACAGGGCATCAACACACGCAATGTCTTGATCGTGGGCACGGGAACCGCCGCCGCTGCGGTGCAGAGTCATTTGCAGCGTGTGCGCAGGCTCGGCTACACCTGTGTCGGCTTCTTGCGAACGGAGCAGGACAACTATTGCACCGTCGATACTGTGCTCGGCGATGTGTCGGAACTCTCGCGCTTGGTACGGCAGCACTTTATCGATGACATTTTCATTACAGGCCCGTGCGAGCGTGGGGTGATCAAGCAGTTGTTAGCCGAGGCCACGGCCTGTGGTGTGGATGTTCGTGTCGTCCCTGACCTATATGACGGCATATCGTGGCACGCTCCCGTGGAATATGTCGGCCAATTTCCGACATTGCCGCTGCATCGCAAGCGGATTCCAGCGCTGGGCTTGATGGCCAAGCGCGTGCTGGATTTATTTGTTTCGCTCTTTGCGCTGGTATCGTTGGCTCCGTTGATGGCCGTCTTGGCTCTGGCCGTTCGTCTCAGCTCGCCAGGCCCGGTGTTTTATGCCTCAGAGCGCATTGGGCGCAAGGGCAGAACCTTTCGCTGTTGGAAGTTTCGCACCATGGTGATCGATGCGGAGGCGCGCAAAGAATCCCTGCGCCACATGAATGAGCGCGACGGCGTTCTCTTTAAGATTCGCCATGACCCGCGTGTAACTGGGTTGGGGAAATTTCTGCGCAAATACTCGCTGGACGAGTTGCCGCAATTTTGGAATGTGTTGATTGGCGACATGAGCATCGTTGGCCCGCGCCCACCGCTGGCCGGGGAGGTGCGCCAGTATGATTTGCATCATCTGCGCAGGCTGGATGTGCAGCCGGGCATCACGGGGCTGTGGCAGGTGAATGCGCGGCAGGATCCGTCCTTTGATAATTACATTTCCCTCGATACAGCCTATGTGGACAACTGGAGCCTGTGGTTGGACCTGAAGATTATGACGCGCACCTTCGGCGTGGTGCTCAACGGCACTGGCAACTGAGGCGGGCTGGGGATGCGTGTGTTCCGGGCTTTGTTGTCATTGCGGCAGGCAGCCGATAGACTGATGCTGTGATTGTTGCACTGGCGCAGATCAACCCCACCGTCGGGGACTTCCTAGGCAATCAAAAAAAGATTGAGGCCTTTACGCGCGAAGCTGCGCAACGCGGCGCGCGCTTGGTCATCTTCCCCGAGATGGCCATCTGCGGCTACCCGCCTGCGGATTTGCTGGAGCGTCCAGCTTTCACCGCTAAGTGTCAGCAGGTCGTGGATGCAATTGCACAACTGACCGCCGATGGTGGCATCTCTATCCTATGCGGCACGGTGACGCCCACAGCCCATGCGACAGGCAAGCGCAGAATGAACTCCGCAGTCTTGTTGCAGCATGGCAAGGTTGCTTTTACCCAATCCAAACGCCTGCTTCCGTTCTATGATGTCTTCGATGAGCAGCGCTATTTTGCGCCCGCCGATACGCAGAGTGTTTATGTCGTGGACGGGCGACAGGTTGCGATCACGATTTGCGAAGACGCATGGAACGATAAAAACTTCTGGCCGCAACGGCTCTATAGCGTCGATCCCGTGGAACACCTGATGCAGCAGGGCGCTACGCTGATTGTGAATCTCTCGGCCTCGCCATATCACCGCAACAAACGTGCACTGCGCACGCAGATGCTGGCGGCGATTGCGCAACGACACCAGACGCCGGTGCTGATGGTCAATCAGGTGGGCGGCAATGACAGCCTTGTCTTTGACGGTAGCAGTGTGGCGTTGGCTCCCGATGGAAGCTGCATTGCGCAGGCCGCCAGCTTTGCAGAAGACTTGGTGCTGGTGGATCTGGATGCAATGACTGGAGACCTGCACGGCTCGCGCATCGAGGATGAGGATGCGGCTATCTATGACGCTCTAGTGCTGGGTACGCGGGATTATGTGCGCAAGTGCGGTTTCTCAAAAGCCGTAGTGGGATTGAGCGGCGGAATCGATTCTGCATTGGTAGCCTGCATTGCCACGGAGGCGCTGGGCAAGGAGAATGTTTTGGGCGTCGGCCTGCCGAGTCAATACTCTTCCCAGGGGTCCATTGATGATGCGCGGCAGTTGGCGGCCAATCTGGGCATTGCATTCGAGCTGCTGCCGATTCAACCAATTTTTGAGGTGAGCAGCACCACACTGGCTCCGCTGTTTTCCGGAATGCCTGTCGATACAACCGAAGAGAATCTACAATCGCGCATACGCGGTATTCTTTTGATGGCTCTTTCGAATAAACTATCCGCACTCGTATTGACGACGGGAAATAAGTCCGAAATGTCTGTCGGGTACTGCACGTTGTACGGGGACATGGTGGGTGCGTTGGCGGTAATCGGCGATGTGTTGAAGACGACAGTCTACCGGCTTAGCCGTTTCGTGAATCGCGAGCGTGAGGTGATTCCACAGAGCACACTTACCAAAGCTCCCTCTGCCGAGTTGCGACCCGACCAGAAAGACACGGACTCGCTTCCGCCGTATGATGTATTGGATCCCATCTTGGAAGCCTACGTGGAGCATTATTTGGGCGTGGAAGCTATTGCCGCCGAGCAGGGGCAGAGTTTGGATCTGGTACGCAAGATGGTTCAGTTGGTGGAGCGAAGTGAGTACAAGCGCCAGCAAGCTGCACCAGTATTGAAGGTAACGCAAAAATCTTTTGGGAGCGGAAGACGGTTCCCGATTGCGGTCAAAGTACAAGTTTAATCTAGGAGAGAAATGGAAATGAAAATTAGGTACATGAATCTTATCGCGGCTGCGAGTCTTGGAGCAGCATTTTTCGCGCATGCACAGGCAGCTCCCGCATCCGCACCGCAAAAACAGGCTCCAGCCGCAACGCAGCAAGCAAAAACGCCTGCACCCGCGCTCCAGCTGTCCACACCCGGCAAAGCTCCCGCACCGCCGCCGCCCGTGCAGTTTCCTCCGGTAGACCCAAAAAACTTTACAGCCACCAGCCCTTCTGTGGAGACCGTCAACGCGTTTCTGAAACAGATATGGGGCTACGATCCGAATCGCAGATGGCAGGTGCAGTCCATCGAGACTACGGAGGCTCCCGGAGTGAGCAATGTAGTCGTCATGGTTGCGGAAGATGGTGTCAGCCGTCAGCCCGGACAAACAGCACTCTTTGTGCTGCCGGATGGCAAGCATGCGATTGCTGGCAATCAAATCATGGCCTTTGGCGCAGATCCCTTTGGAGACATACGAGCCAAGTTGAATGCAGGTGCCAACGGCCCTTCGCGTGGATCGGATTCCAAGGCGTTGGAGCTGGTTGAGTTCGCGGATCTACAGTGCCCCCATTGCAAGGAAGCGCAAGCCACGGTCGAGCACATCCTGCAAGACTTTCCCACTGCGCGTCTTGTCTTTGAAAATTTCCCACTCACCAGCGTGCATCCGGCGGCGGAAAAGGCTGCCGAGTATGGCGTCTGTGTGGCAAAAACCAAGGGCAATGCAGCGTTCTTTCAATATGTGCAGGCCGTCTTTGACAATCAAGACAAGCTGACGCCCGATGCTACCGAAGCTACGTTGAAAGATGCAGCCACCAAGGCAGGGGCGGATCCAAGTGCGGTGAAGAAGTGCCTCGAAGATCCCGCTACCAAGGCAGATGTGGCCGCTTCGTTGAAGTTGGGCTACGACGTCAAAGTCAACGCCACGCCGACATTGTTCGTCAATGGCCGAGCCGTTCCCATCAATGCCTTGCCGTATAACACCGTAAAGCAGCTTGTAGCCTTTGCGGTCAATCAAAAGTAGTTCGATAAAGCACAACCAATCAGAACCGGGATGGCAGATTCTGCCATCCCGGTTCTGATTTTGGCCTGTTTATTTTTGGGGTGCTTCCACCGCCAGCATGGGCGATGCTGTGACATCTGTAGCCAAGCGGACAATGTGCGGCGTGATCACGACGACCAGATCCCCCACCGTGGTTTGCGGATTGTTGTTGGCGGTCCAAGACATTCCCGGTAGTTCGCTGATTCCAGGAATGCCCGTCAGCACATTTTCCTCTTGTCGCGTCATGCTGCTGACGATCAATGCGCTCTCTCCATCCTGCAAATCCACGGTGGAGGCGAACGCGCGGCTATTGAGGATGGGAATTCCGTTCAAGGAGCCGCCGCCGAGCGCTTCAATCTTGGTATCCAATTGCAGCAGAACATGGCCATCGCGCTGGATGCTGGGAGTGGCTTTCATGGTCAGTCCCAGATTTTCATACTGCACCTGCGGTGCTTGTGCCAGGGCGTCCAAGCCGCTCAATGCGGAGTTGGCTCCCAAACCAGAGAATCCCCCCAGACCCAGTGCTCCTGCCAAGGCCGGGGGCAAATTGCCTCCTGTCGTTCCCGATGAGTAGCTGGCGGTAATGATGGGGTATCGGGAGCCAACCATGAAGGTTTCCTTCTCTTGGCTGGACGCACGCAATTGCACATGATCCAGTTGCTTGGCTGTGGAGGTGTTCAGCGATGCATTCAATGTGAACGTACCCAGCGTAACGCCTGTGAGCGTGAGTCCATTGCCGAAGAGTGCGAAGGGTTGGCTCAAAATGGAACCGCTGGCCAAGCCGTAGTAAACCAGCAGGGCTGCGATGGCCACATAATCACTCGGATTGACAAGGCCACTGGAGATGAGCTGGCTGATAATGCCTTGGTTCTGACTGATGAGGCTTTGGATCTCAGTGGGCACGTTAAAAAGAGTGAACTGCTGCGGCAATTGCATGCCGATATCCAAAGAACGGTTGTCATTTACCTGATAGATGCGTACATCCAACAAAACTTCCGGGGCATTTTTGTACAAGTCCGACACCGTTTGGTTGATTGCCTTCAAGATCGATTCCGGAGCACGCAAGGTAAGCGTGCTGTTCTCCAATCGAGACGAGACCTGCTTAATGCCAAAGACATTTTTGATCATGTTGCCCGCGTCGATCATTTGTTTTTGATCCAAACCCGGCAAATAAAGCGTCTCCAGCAACAACGGCTCGTATTGCTTGTGCAATTCCGGAGTGTTGCGCGCAACCAGCACATGCGTTGCATCCATGGGAACGGTAAACGTATTTGTCAGTAGTTGTACCGCCGTCGATGCCTGTGCATAGGAGGCTTGATCCAAATCCATATGGACGGGATTTTCCTGGACGGAATCATCGATGGTAGGCGTGATGCCATACGCTGTGTATACACGCGTAATGAAATCTTTCGTCTGGGTGCGCAGGTGAAAGCTCTCCAGCATTTTTGAGGGCTTCAATTCAATGGCTCCCCCAACCTGTGGCAATGTGCTGGTATTGGCGCTAGCCGCTGGCTGTGGAGCTAGGACTTGGCTCAAAATTTGCAGACGCTCGCGCACAAAGGGATTGCCGGGATCAAGGTCTTGCGCTTGTTGCAGCAGGTTGAGCGCGGCGCTGGTCTTTTGTAGCTCCTGCAGTTTGCTGGAACGCTGCAACAGAGTGGCCACGTAGCGTTGCCGTGAGATCTCCTTGCCCGCCAGATAGTTCAGCGCATTGGGATTCAACTGATACGCCTCAGAATACAAACGGAAGGCGAGCTGGGCATTGTCCTTTTGCAAGGCTTGTTTGGCGCGTGCTGCGTCTTTATGGGCGCGACGTTTTTGCCGGGCGGTGGGTGCGTGTGGACGCTCCGCCTTGGGCGGCGTCGTGCCCAGCGCATCCTGCGCAAGGAGTGGCAGGGTTTGAGGGCCGATACAGAAGAGCACGGTGAGCGCGGCAGTCATGGCTCCGCGTAGGGCGCTGACGCAGTGGCGCTGGATTGGTTGAGGGGGAACGTGGGCGAGGATGGAGGGTTTGTACTGCATTCTGCCTAGGCTGGGTACGCCACGCTCGCAGTGGCCATGCACTCCAGCAAGTTCGCTGCCAGGTGCTCCGGCGCGTGTTGTTGCAGGTGCTCCAGCGTATAGGCCCCAGTGGCTACGGCCAGCACGGGCAGGGAATTGGCACGGGCCGCAGCGATGTCCGCTGGCGTGTCGCCGATGACGCAGATGCTGGCCTGAGAGCCAGCCAGAGAGCGCGCTTGCGCTGCGCCATGGGCCAGAATGTCTGCGCGTTGCGGTCGCGTGTCACAAAATGCGCCGAACTGGAAGTAATCGCGCTGTCCGCAAATCTCCAGCTTCAACCAGCCGATGGACTCCACATTGCCGGTGGCCACGCCGAGGAGTTTGCCGCGGGATTGCAGGGATTGCAGCGCGGAAAAAGATCCGGGCGTGGGTTGAGCCACCAAAGCGTGCTTGCGCGCAAAGACGATGCGCTGCATAGCGTCGAGAATTTGAGGGATTAAATGCTGTGCTTCCGAGGCGGCAATAGCGTGGCGGCGCAGCATCTGTTGCAAAATGGCGGTGTCGGTGTTGCCGTGCAGCGTGATGCCGTCGAGCGAACTGCGTTCGCCGGTGACGGCCTGGAATGCCTCAGCAAAGGAAGCGAAGTGGATGCGGTCTTTGCAGCGGAGCAGCGTGCCGTCAATATCGAACAGATAAGCATCGTAGGCGTCCCAGCGGGAAAGCGGCTGGCTGAGGCGCGGTGCGGCTGCCTGTGTTGTGGCAGCCGAGGCGGGACGGGGAGATTGCCGGTCCGCAAGCGTTGTGCGTGTGTCCATGACGATTGCGTTGCTACCGTTCCAGTTTACCGCGAACGAACCATACGCAGCGAGTGCATGGCCGCCGATTCACTGCGTGCCGGGCGCTTGAGCCCCAAGCGAATTTGTGAGGGGTCCAGATTCAGATCGGTCATCATGCGGCTAAGCGTGTTGCGGTGTACGCCCAACTCGCGTGCCGCCTTGCACTGATTGCCTTTGTGATTGGCCAGAACTTCCTGGATATACCGCCGACGAAACTCACGCACAGCCTCTTCATAGGGAATACTGCTGGCGTACATTTGAATCACCAGACTGTCCAATTCGTGTTTCACGCTGACCTCTTCAGGCTCGGAAGCGAAGGTTGCCTTATTTCAATTTGAACGACGGGGATCAATTGGAGACAGGTTCCATTGTATCCACGAAAATTGCTTTTGGGTGCTCGAAAAAAGTAATACCCAACAGTACCTTTTCCTTCAATGCAGCCGGGGCTTGTGCGGATAAAAAGCCTACGCCCGGTAAAAAGTAGGGAACCAGCCGGGAGCCTTGCAGCCACGGTGCGCCGGGTCGGAAGGCGGCCAGCGCGAGGAGCGCCACCATAACCAGCAGGCAACCGCGCACAAGGCCGAAGGCCGCACCCAGGATGCCATCCGCCCAACTGAGGCCGATGAACTCCACCGCATCGCGCAGCGCACTGCCGATAAGACTGGCCACCAGCATGATGCCGAGAGCGATGCACAAAAACGCCAGCGCATCCGCAATGCCAGGGGAATGAATCCAGTGGGAGAGTGGAACGGCCAGCGCCGGATACTGGCGCGAGGCCATGAGCAAGCCGATGACCAGCCCGGCCAGAGCAAACAACTCACGGACCAATCCTTGGCGGATGGCGGCCAGCGTCGAAAAAATGAGAATGGCCAAAATGGCCACGTCCACGAGCTTCACGGCTGATTACTCCAAGGTGGACCTGCCGGTAATGCGTCGGAAGGCCTCCATGTATTTTTCGCGCGTGCGCTGGACAACGTCCTCTGGCAGTGCGGGCGCGGGAGCCTGCTTGTTCCAGCGAATGCTCTCAAGATAATCCCGAACGAACTGTTTGTCGAAGGAAATTTGCGGGCCGCCGGAAGTGTAGGAATCCTTAGGCCAATAGCGGGAGGAGTCGGGTGTGAGCACTTCGTCGGCCAAAAGGATCTCTCCGTCGAAGCGGCCAAATTCAAACTTGGTGTCGGCCAGGATCATGCCGCAGCGGTCGGCATGGGCGGCGGCGCGGCGATAGATTCCGAGCGTTAGATCGCGCAGGCGTTCAGCATCGGACTGGCCGATTTTTTGCGCCATTTCTGCGAAGGAGATGTTGATGTCATGCTCGCCGTCGGTGCTCTTGCTGGCCGGGGTGAAGATGGGTTCGGGCAGGCGATCGGACTCTTTGAGTCCCGCAGGCAGAGGAACACCGCAGACCTCGCCGGTGGCTTGATATTCCTTCCAGCCGGAGCCGGAAAGGTAACCGCGCACGACGCACTCGACGGGAAACATTT
>DAHWKP010000271.1:0-5662 GCA_027343585.1 Acidobacteriaceae bacterium | reverse complement strand
CTGGAGCATGAGATTGGCTTTGCGCGGCAGCAGGCCAGCCGCGCGGAGGATGCAGCGCTGGCCTGCATGGCGCGCATCGAAGCGCTGGAAGAGCAGCAACGCAATGCCCAGCCCGTACGCGCGCGCTTGCAAGAGCGTCTGGAAGAGGAAAAAATCAACGCCGCGCTGGCCACAACGCGCGATACGGCGCAACGGAGCGAGTTGTTGGCCGAGCGCGATGCGATTCGCGCCACCGTGGAGCCGCAGATGCTGGCCAAGTACGATCGCATGAGTGCTGCGCGCCGTCCCGCGATTGCGGAGGCCGTCGAGCAACGCTGCTCGGCCTGCCGCATGGTCGTGCGCCCACAAAAGTGGAATGAGCTGCAAAAGAACATACTCGTCGATTGCGACTCCTGCGGGCGCATGTTGTACGCCGCCGTCGCCGTGGATTTTTCGCAGGACATCGCGCAGCCGCGTTCGGCAGCATCCTAACTGCAAGCACGCATCGCTATGGCTACAGACGCATCCTCGCCGGTCATCCTCACCGGGGCCAGCGGCCTGTTGGGAACCGCGTTGCGTCAGGCCTTCGCCGCCGCTGGCACACCGTGCATCCAACTGGTGCGCAGCGCCGCGCAGGCAAATGCGCGCAGCATCGTTTGGAATCCCGCAGCCACGCCGTGCGTGCAGCCGGAGGATTGGCCCAGATTGGAAGGCGCACGCGCCGTCATTCATCTGAGCGGAGAAAATCTGGCCGCAGGGCGCTGGACGCCTGCGCGCAAACTTCGCTTTGCGCAGAGCCGCGTGGACTCCACCCAAAATTTATCCGCACTGCTGGCTCAGTTGCACGCGCCGCCCGCTGTGCTGCTGTGCGCCTCGGCGATCGGCTTCTACGGCGATTGTGGTGATGCCGTGCTGACGGAGGACGCTGCCGCAGGAACCGGATTTTTGCCGGAGTTGTGCGTTGCCTGGGAACAGGCCGCAGACCGCGCCCGCGCGTGCGGTATTCGCGTGGTGCCGCTGCGCTTCGGCGTTGTGCTGGACCAAGCAGAAGGCGCTCTGGCCAAGATGCTGCCACTCTTTCGACTGGGACTGGGCGGACGTTTGGGCCAAGGCAGCCAGTGGATGAGTTGGATCGCGCTCGTTGATGTTGTGCGCGCCGTGCGTCATCTGCTGGAGGCTGCGCATCTCGACGGCCCGGTGAATCTGGTTGCGCCACATCCGGTGACCAACGCCGAATTTACGCGCACGCTGGCGCAGCAACTGCATCGCCCTGCGCTGGTGCCTGCGCCCGCATTCGCGCTGCGCGCACTCTTGGGGGAGATGGCCGAGGCCATGCTGCTGCCCAGCACGCGCGTGCTGCCTGCGCGCCTGCTCCACGATGGATTTCTTTTTGAGCATGCAACCCTGGACAGCGCGTTGCGCAGCATACTCTCGCCAAATGGATCTGCGCCTGCCGCGCCTCTGCTAGGCTGAAAACGCATGGCGCAAAGTGCAAACTCTCTCGCAGCGCGCGGCCTGTCTGCCGCAGTCGCCACTCTGGCCGCATCGCTCACGTTGGGCTGCGGCCTGGCCGCCGCACCGCAGCCGCCCTCGTTGCATTTGCCCAAGCCCGTGCAGGATTTGCAGGCCGTGCGTATCGGCAACCACTTGCAACTAACGTGGACGACACCCAAGGCGACCACCGATGGATTGAAGCTCACCACGCCTGTGCCCATGCGCATCTGCGTGCAAAGCACCGGCTTCGCCTGCTCCCCTGTCGCCACCATAGCCACGCCGCCGGGCAAAGCCGCGCACTCGGACTACGCGTTGCCCGCGCCGTTCACGCAAGGGCCGCCACACGCTCTGCTGGTGCAGGTGGAAGCACTGAATGCCAAAGGAAAATTTGCCGCGCCATCGAATATCGCTCGCACGTGGGCCGGCGTTGCACCGCCGCAGGTGATGAGCTTCACCGCACAAACCGCACCGCAGGGCGTGCTGTTGCGTTGGCAGCCCACACCCATGCCGCCCGGCACGGTTTTGGAGTTGCAACGCACGCTCCTTGTTCCCCCTCCACCCGTACCGGGGGTAGCGCAGACAGCGAGACCGACACCCACACCGCACGCGCAGAAGAAATCCTCTTCGCCCGCCGCGCCCGTGCAGACGTTGCGCGTTCTGCCGCTTGCGGACCCTGCACAGCCCGGTACGCTGCGCGATCCTGGAGCAGCCTTTGATGCCAGCATCCAATGGGGAGCGACCTATCGCTACACAGCCGCGCGCGTGTTGCAAGCCGCACCCAGCGCCCATGTGGTATCGCTGCACATCTCCAGCGACCCCAGCGCAGCCGTGACAATTCAGGCACTCGACACCTTTCCGCCCGCCGTGCCAACGGGCTTGGCCGCCGTGTTGATCTCCGCCGCAATGAATGGCGGCCATCCAGCGGTTGCGCTCTCGTGGATCGCCAACCGCGAAGTGGATTTTGCGCAGTATCGCGTCTTTCGCAGCGATCTAGGCAGCAACGCACCCGCCACACAGATTGCACCGGCTCCCCATGCTCCAGCCAGCACACACATTGTGACCCCCATCTACCAAGATGCTTCCGTTGCGCCCGGCCACAGCTACGCCTACTCCGTCAGCGCCGTGGATATTTATGGCAACGCCAGTGCCAGCTCAGCAGCGGTGCGGGTCTCCATCCCCGCAACCGCGCCTCGGTGAAAAGAACTCCAGGACTACAATGGAGGGTTGAGCGGTCGGGCGCAATTCCCCGGATTCTAAAACGCTCATGCAGCCGGGCTGGAGGCCGATAGACCCACCAGCACCCGGCAAGGAGAGGTGTATGCCTACGACCCAACTGGAACAGCTTCGCGCAATGACGGTCATCGTCGCCGACACCGGCGATATTCAAGCCATCGAAAAGGTCCGTCCGCAGGACGCTACCACCAACCCATCGCTGATTACCGCGGCCACGCAGATGCCGCAGTACCAGTCCATTTTGGATGGAGTGTTGCTCGAGGCCAAAAAGAAGCTGGGCGGCAACGCCAGCGATGATGCCGTCGTCAAGCTGGCCTTCAAGCACTTGGCCGTGGAATTCGGCAAGCGCATTCTGGCCATCGTTCCGGGTCGTGTCTCGACCGAAGTCGATGCGCGCCTGTCGTATGACACAGCGGCCACCATACAACAAGCGCACGAGATCATCGCGCAATATGACAGCGCGGGCATCTCGCGCGAGCGCGTGCTGATTAAGATCGCCTCCACGTGGGAGGGCATTCGCGCCGCAGAGGTGCTGGAAAAAGAAGGCATCCACTGCAACCTGACGTTGCTCTTCGGCCTGCATCAGGCCATTGCCTGCGCTGAGGCGGGCGTTACGCTGATCTCGCCCTTCGTTGGACGCATCCTCGACTGGTACAAGAAGGACACGGGCAAGGACTACGTGGGCGCAGATGACCCCGGCGTTCAATCCGTGACCAAGATTTACAACTACTTCAAAAAGTTTGGCTACAAGACGCAGGTGATGGGCGCCAGCTTCCGCAACATTGGCGAGATTCAAGAGCTGGCCGGTTGCGATCTGCTCACCATTTCTCCCTCGCTGATCGCCGAGCTGGCTGCCAAGCAGGACCCGCTGCCGCGCAAGCTCGATGCGACCCAGGCCAAGAACCTGCCCATCGAAAAGCTCTCGATCGACAAGGCCACCTTTGACAAGATGCACGCCGCCGACCGCATGGCCAATGACAAATTGAAGGAAGGCATTGAAGGTTTCAGTGCCGCGCTGGTGAATCTGGAATCCATTCTGGCCAAGCGCCTGGCCGAGCTGGCCTCACCCGTGGGCGCGCACTAAGCGGCTTCAACACGCACCCAGCCGTACGGTGCACGCGGGTCGAAACAACAAAAACGTGTTGACGGAGTTTCTTCCGCCAACACGTTTTTTTTCGTAGAGTGCAATCTGCTCGGCCCACGCGCCGCTGGCCATCAAAGCCCCAGATAGGCGCGGTATTGCTGCTCCAAAATGCCCAGGTTGCGCGCCAGGCCCAGCTTGGCCTGGTTAAAGGCATTCAGACTGTTGACCCACTGCGCCTGCGCTGCGGCCAGTTCGGCCTGCGCCTCCACCACGGCCAGGTTGTCTTCCACTCCATTCAAAAAACGCGCCGTGGCATCGCTCACCGACTGGCGCTCCAGCTCGACATTGCTGTGGGCGACATCGGTCAATTGCTTGGCCGCAGCCACGTCGAGCAGGCTGTCGCGGAGTTGCTCATTGATGGTCGATCGCAGGCTGGCCAATTGCTCCTGCGCCCGTCTGCGTTCTGCCTCGGCGGCATCGCGGTCGCCGCGCAGGCTGGCCTCGCGGAAGATGGGCACGCTCAGTTCTCCGGCGGCGAGAAACGTGCCATGGTAGACGCCGCCCACTGTTCCCGTCACGCCATAATTTCCGTTGAAGTTGAGCGTGGGCATCCGCTCCCAGCGTGCGGCGGCTCGTTCATGCTCTGATGCGCGCGCCTGCGCCAGCGCACCTTGATAGTCCTGCCGACTGGCATAGGCAATCTTCAGCGCCTGGTCCAAACTCATCGTGTCCAGGTCGGCGTAGGGAGTGGCGTCGGTCAGCGTAATGGGCTGGTTCGCCGCCAGACCAATCTGCCGGTTGAGTGCGATCTTGGTTTTGGCCAGCGCGTTCTGTGCGGCGATCAACGCCTGCTGTTGTTGCTGCTGCTGCACCTGCGCGCGCAACAGATCCAAATGCGTGGCCGTGCCCGCCTGTGCGGCGTCCTGGGTTTGCTGCACAAAGAGCGTGTCCGCATCCAGCAAGGCCCGGGCATCGTCCACATTGGCCGCATCGGCCAGCGCTTGCAGATAGGTGTCGGCGACGTTTTGAATCACCTGGCCCAGAGCGGATTGGCGGCTATAGTACGTGGCGACGCTTTCTTCCTTTTCGGCGCGAAAGGCCTCCACGGCGCTCCAGTTGAACAGGGACTGCTGCAAATTCGCTTGCGCGTTGACCACATTGACCGTGACCACGGGGCCGAAGGTGACGCCCGCAGGCAGAAAGCCCGGCGGAAACTGTGCCAGCAGTCCGGGACGAAAGCCCAGCGCTTCCAGATCAATCTGATTGCGCCGCCGCGTGGCCGATGCCGTGATGTTCGGCAGCAGCGCGTTCAAGCCCTGCATCTGCACGCCGCTGGAGATGCGCTCATTTTGCCGGGCCAGCACCGCAGCCAGATTATGCTCCAGCCCGCGCTCGACCGCGCCCTGCAAGGAAAGCGCCAGGGGTTGCGCCGAAGCTGGCTCTGCCGTAACGCTGCCTATATAAGTCGCCGTTGTGATGGAGGCCATGGGCGCGTCTGGAATCGTCTGCGCCTGCATGCACGCGCCCGCCAGCAGCCCAAGGCCTGCGGCGTACAGTGGGGCGTGCTTCCAAATCTGCATGATCCTTTGCATCCAATCCTTCGCTGTCCGTCGCTGTATGTTTCCGTTTCTAGGATATTGGATGCTGCGCCGCCGTGCAGGATGCGCCGGAGAAAAGGTGGAGTTAGCCGGTCCATCTACGCGCCAAGTGTTTTCACTTCAACGGGCAAACCCGCTCAGCGGGACCAAGCCGCCCCGAAATTGTGTTATAAATTGGTACGCAGAAGTCCAATCCACAAACGAGCACCGCTGCGGCCAAGAACCGTGCGACAGCAGCCAGTGCGCTCAAGCAAGGGGTGGCTCTCACATGAGG
>DAHWKP010000242.1:0-1363 GCA_027343585.1 Acidobacteriaceae bacterium | reverse complement strand
CAACATTGTGCAGACCACGGGAAATGCCGGCCAGTCGATTGCTGCGGGTGTGATCTTCACATTGCCTGCGCTGATCTTTCTCGGATTCGATCTGGAATACATCCGCATCTTTGTGCTGGCGCTCATCGGCGGCTGGCTCGGCGTCTTCTTTATGATTCCGCTGCGGCGGCAATTGATTGTGGAAGAGCATGGGCAACTGACGTATCCCGAAGGCACGGCCTGTGCCGATGTGCTGCTGGCCGGGGAGCGTGGCGGCGGCTTTGCCAGCCGTGTTTTTTGGGGCCTGGGTTTGGGTGGAATCTACACACTCCTGCAGAATGAAAATCTTTTGGGCGCGTGGCCCAGTGAGCCAAATTACCAACCGCGCTGGCTGACCGGTGCTGCGGTGCGCGCCGACGCCACGCCGGAGTATCTCGGCGTGGGCTACATCATTGGCCCGCGCGTGGCCGGCGTCATCTTTGCAGGCAGCGTGCTGGCCTGGTGGGTGGTGCTGCCTGCGATTCACTTTTTCGGTGCGCTGGTGCCGCAGCCGATCTATCCCGGTGTGGTGCCGATCGCGCAAATGTCGCCGAGCGATTTGTGGGCCGCCTACATTCGCCCGATGGGTGCAGGCGCGGTGGCCGCTGCGGGCATTTTGACACTGCTGCGCACACTGCCCACGCTGGTGCGCGCACTGGGCACAGGGCTGGCGACGTTGCGCGGCAAGGCGCAAGCGGCCAGCACGCGCCGCACCGAGCGCGATCTGTCCTTGCCGGTGGTGCTGCTCGGTTCCGCGGTGCTGGCACTGTGTATGGTGGTGTTCCTCACCTTCAAGCCGATACCCGGAGCGCAGACCACGCTGGCCGCCAATGTGGCTGCGGCGCTGCTGGTGGTGCTCTTCGGTTTTCTTTTTGTCACCGTCTCGTCGCGCATCGTGGGTTTGATCGGCAGCTCGGCCAATCCGATCTCCGGCATGACGATTGCAACGCTGATGGCGACAGCGGCAATCTTTCTGGTGCGTGGCTGGACGGCCCCGGCCTTTGGAGCGCTGGCCATAACGATTGGCGGCGTGGTCTGCATCGCCGCAGCCAATGCGGGCGACACCTCGCAAGACTTGAAGACCGGCTACCTGCTGGGCGCAACACCGTGGAAGCAGCAGGTGGCACTGCTGGTAGGTGTTTGCGTTTCCACCGTGGCGATTGGTTTCACGCTGAGCGCGATGAACCGTGGGCTGGAGGAGTTTCGCGCACTCGACCAGCCGTGGAGCCTGGGCACACCCGGCGCAACCGAGGGCGTCACCGTGGAGCAAGAGCATTTTGCGCGGCGACAGTTTCGCGTGCGCAATGCCGATGGCGCAGAGCATACGCTGACGGGCGCACCCTAT
>DAHWKP010000239.1:0-45495 GCA_027343585.1 Acidobacteriaceae bacterium | reverse complement strand
CTGACCAGCACGCCGAAACTCTCTGCCGCCGACTTGCTCGCGCTGCAAAATGATGTGCACTCGGAACTCGATCTTGTGCTCGCGCAGCGCTTGGCCTACGCCATTGACCACGCCCACCACACCGGCCCGCGTCTGCGTCAGGCCGCTGACCTGCTCCGCACCTGGAACGGCGATGTCACCATCGACGCACCCGCGCCGACCATTGTGGACGCCACGCGCAAGGTGCTCTGGCCCATGCTGCTCGCGCCGCATCTAGGCCGCGATTGGAAGCTCTACGCCTGGGGAGAATCCTCCTATGTGGAGGAGCAACTTGTCACGCAGCAGCCCGCGCGCTGGCTTGCGCCCGGCTACGCCGACTGGAATGACTTTCTTGCCGCCGCCGTCGCCCGTGCTCTGCGCCGCGCACATGCACCCCACAATCTCGCGCACTGGCGCTACGGCGTGGCGCATCCGGTTGAGGTCGAGCATCCTCTCTACGGTGCTATTCCTTGGCTGCGCGCGCTCACCGGCACCGGTATCCTGCCGCAATCCGGCGATGACAGCACCGTTAAGCAGGTGCACCGCAGCTTTGGCCCCTCTGAGCGCATGACCGTCGATCTGTCCAACCTCGACCACTCCACGCTGAATCTCGTCATCGGCCAGTCGGGCGACCCGCTCAGTCCGCACTACAAAGACCACTGGCCGTATTGGTACGCGGGCACCACCTTCGCGCTGCCTTTCAGCGACGCCGCTGTTCAAGCCGCCGCCACGCACACGCTGGTGCTGACACCACAACAATAAGCCGGTTGCCGGGTGCCCCAGGTCTCGCTTTTGAGACCTGGGATGGATGATTCCCGAGTACCTGCGCAGCCGAAGATTCCGATGTAGCGTCATTCTGAGCGAGAGCGAAGAATCTAGAGAATTTTGGCGCGTCCAGAACGCAAATACGGCAAAGACAATCTCCCACTCAAGCCAAAGGAGGGCTTGAATGGGGCACCCGATACCTGGCCTCCAGCTACATCACTGAACTTCCTGTTGCTTGGATGGCCAGTCCCAGTATGATGGAAACTGATGCCCGTCGACGTACAAAAAATCCTTCATTCTGGCGTGGAGCAGACCGACCGTGCGCTTGAGCGCCTGCTGCCTCCGGCTGACACGATTCCACAGTCCATCCACAGCGCCGTGCGCCACAGCGTTTTTGCTGGCGGCAAGCGTTTGCGCCCCGTCCTGTGCATGGAGGCCGCGCGCCTCATCGCCCGCCAAAAACTCGCAGCCGCCAGCTATCCCGACGGCATTGAGGAGCTCGGCGCGGCCATCGAGATGCTGCACACCTATTCGCTGGTGCATGACGATCTGCCTGCGCTCGACAACGACGATCTGCGCCGCGGCAAACCCACCTGCCACGTCGTTTATGGCGAGGCCATCGCCATACTCGCTGGCGATGCGTTGCAAACCCAGGCCTATGAAGTGCTCGCCGGTCTGCGTTGCCCACCCAACTTCACCGTCGCCATTGTCGGAGAAATTGCACGCGCCACCGGCACCGTGGATGGCATGATCGGCGGCCAGGTGCTCGACATTGAAGGCGAAGGTAAATCCCCCACCGCCGCCATGGTGGAGGCTATCCACCGCGCCAAAACCGGCGCGCTCATCACCACCAGCATTGTCTGCGGCGGCCTCTACGCTGGGGCGCGCACCGGCGATGTGGAGCGCCTGCGCACCTTCGGCAAAAAAGCTGGCCTCGCCTTTCAGATCGTCGATGACATTCTCGACGTCACGCAAAGCTCGGAGCAACTCGGCAAGACCGCAGGCAAGGACGTGGCCACCGTCAAAGCCACTTGGCCAGCCGTGTATGGAATTGAAAAATCCCAGGCAGACGCCGCCACGCTCATCCACGAAGCCTTCGCGGAGCTGGCCCACTTCGGAGAAGCCGCCGAGCCACTCAAAGCTGTCGCCAGCTATCTGGTCGACCGCAAACACTGAGCCGCATCGATTCGTTTTTTTTTGCAGGGTAGATGCGCACGCACCATCGACGTTGAGTCATTCTGAGCGACCAATGGAAGCGAAGAATCCAGACGCTATACGCTGCATCAGCGCAGCCATTGCCCTCTGGATTCTTCGTCGCTACGCTCCTCAGAATGACTCGTCGTTGATAGAAAATCTTTGAACAAAAAAATAGCTGTCATTTCCGGAAAAGACTGTGCAGCCGCCGCAAGATACTGCCCACGGCCAAGCCCAAGGGAGAGATCCGCGGTGCTCAGTTCCCAAGTACACTAAACACAGAAAGGCCACCATGCCCCTGACCCCCGACGACATTCGCACCGCGCTCAAAGATGTGTACGACCCGGAGATTCCCGTCAACGTCGTTGATCTCGGCCTCGTCTACCGTGTCGAACTCTTTGACGACCCCGACGCACCCGGACTCGAACCCAAACAGCGCGTCGAGGTCGACATGTCGATGACCTCGCCCGGCTGCCCGTCGCATACTTTTATTTTGGATACGGTGCGCAATCGCCTCGCGGGCATTCCCGGCCTCAGCCAATCGGCAGTCAATCTGGTCTGGGAGCCATCCTGGTCCCCGGAGCGCCTCAGCGCCGACGCCCGCAAACAACTCGGCATCGACTAGTTGCGGCGTTGATGGACACGTGCAGGTCGCCTCTGTCCCGATCTGCACCGTGGAGCGCCGCCACCGTTCTGGATTGAAGGCAATTCCATGTTACTTTTGTCTCGATAACGATTCCATTGCTGGCGAGTCTTATCGTTGGAGTGGAGGCATTTGCAGATGCACGGGAAGAAAAACATTTGGGTTCTGCTTGTGGCTGTCGGCTGGGTTGCCTTTGGCGCTCTTGGGCTGATAGCTCAGGAGCAGAACACCTCCGGCGCGCAACCGCAAGCCCCCACCGTACAGCAGGTGGAGGCAACGGCCTGCGGGGATTTTCATGAGAAATTCGAGGCTATGCGGGATGGCACACATCCGTTAGCCGCCCCAGTTCCTGGAAAAGCCTTGGTCTATGTGATTAGCGACATAGCTCCAATTTCTCCAACTATAAGAGTCGGCATGGATAGACGGTGGATTGGTGCAAACAGGGGTGGGTCATACACATCCTTCTATGTTAGCCCGGGTATACACCGCGTTTGTGTAAATTGGCAGTCAATTTTTAAGAGACTGAACAAGTTGGTCGCAATCAAGGAATGGAACGCCGAGTCAGGAAAAATTTATTATTTCCGCATCCAGTACTTGGTTGTAGTGGTTGGGATCAACGATACATATTCTGGTCTTTTGAATTTAGATACAGTCGATTCCGGCGAGGGACAGCTTTTGTTGGCTGAATATCCTCACAGCACATCTAAGGCAAAAAAGTAGCAGAACTCGTTTTCTTGGGGCAGACTAAACACCGCTTCCTTCCCCATGGCTCTGAATGGGGATTATCGTACTCACTCAGACGCGCCCCAACCCGTATCATCAAACCATGCGCTTGGATGTGGTCACCATCTTTCCGGAGTTTTTCGACGGGCCGCTCGGTTGCGGCGTGCTGCGACGCGCACTGGAAGAGCGTCTGCTCGAAGTCCACTGCCACGGGCTGCGCCAATTTACAGACGACAGGCACCAGACCGTCGATGACCGGCCCTTCGGTGGTGGCGAAGGCATGGTGTTGAAGCCGGAGCCGATCTTTCGCGCACTGGAGTCCCTGGGCGTGGCGGAAAAGTCACAACGCGATCGAAAACGCGAGCGCGTGATTCTGCTCTCCGCGCAAGGTGTGCCCTTTACGCAGGCCCGCGCGCGGGAGTTGGCCCGTGTCGAGCGCGTGGTATTGCTCTGCGGGCGCTATGAAGGCGTCGATGAGCGTGTGAATGACTTGCTGGCCGACAGTGAGATGTCCATCGGTGACTATGTGCTGAGCGGCGGCGAACTGGCCGCAGCCGTAATCATCGACGCCGTGGCGCGTTTGCAGCCGGGTGTGTTGGGCAATGCCGACTCCAGCCGTTACGAAAGCTTTAGCGTGGAGACGGAGCACGAGGCCCCATCTTCAGACGAAAAGGCTCCGCCGCGTTCGACCAGCGATGCGGGCGGGCTGCTGGATTATCCACACTACACGCGCCCTGCGGAGTGGCGCGGCCACAGCGTGCCGAATGTGCTCAGCTCTGGCAATCATGATCAGATCCGTCGTTGGCGTCGGCGTAAGTCGCTGGAGAAGACGCTGCGCAACCGGCCCGACCTGTTGGCCGATGCCTCGTTGAGTCAAGAGGATCGCGTGCTGCTGCGCGAAATCGAACGGGAAAGCAAACCGTAGATTCCCCGGAGCACACTGCATCCAGAATGGCTGCGCCGGAAGACGCAGGCCGCACTCTCGTTGTACAATAATCTTTTCAACCCCCAGCAAGGAAACCATTATGTCGATTCACCCGATTATGCAGCGCTTGGCTCAGAAACTGGAGCGCACCGACCTGCCCGCATTCGCCTCTGGCGACACCGTTCGCGTGCAAGTGAAGATCAAAGAAGGCGAAAAAGAGCGCTTGCAGGCATTTGAAGGCGTTGTGATTGCCTACAAGCGTGGCCCGCAGGGCAGCTTCACCGTGCGCAAGATGAGCTTTGGCCAGGGCGTGGAACGCATCTTCCCCTTCAATAGCAAAGTGGTCGAGAAGGTGGAAAAGATTCGCTCCGCACGTGTGCGTCGTGCGCGCTTGTTCTACCTGCGCGACCTGCGCGGCAAGGCAGCCCGTCTGCGCGAAGTCGAATAGTTCCTTTTGTAATCCACCATTCCAATATCCAGCCGGGCCGCATTCCGCTCCATGCAGAATGCGGCCTTGTGGTGTTCGCAGAGCGCACGCATGGGTTTGCGCGGTACACTGCGGACAGATTGGCAACGATTGTGCATCCGCATGGCTCGATCCTCTTCATCCTCCGCCTCCCAGAACAAGATGCAGCGGCTGCGCGCTTTGGTTTGCGATGATCGCCACGAGCGCGCGGCACGAGCGCAGGGTGCGCTTCGGATTGCTGGCGTGGATGAGGTGGGTCGTGGTGCGTGGTGCGGACCTGTCGTGGCTGCGGCGGTGATTTTGCCCGAAGACGCGCCGATTGCAGGTCTGCGCGACTCCAAACAACTCACTGCCCAGCGACGCGAGCAACTCGACGCGCTCATCCGCGATCAAGCCGTCGCCGTGGGCATTGGTTTTGCCGACGCGGCCACCATCGACGCCATCAACATTCGCCGAGCCACACAGCAGGCCATGCTGGCGGCCATTGCGCAGATCCATCCGCTGCCAGATTTTTTGCTCATCGACGCCGAACAACTCGACACGCCCTGCGCCCAGCAGAAGATTATCCACGGAGATGCGGTCAGCGTGTCGATTGCGGCGGCTTCCATCGTGGCCAAGGTCTACCGTGATGCTTGGCTGTGCGCGTTGGACCGCGAGTATCCCCACTATGGATTGGCCGCGCACAAGGGCTATGGCGTGCCTGCGCATCGTCACGCCCTGCTGCAACACGGCCCCTGCGCCCAGCATCGCGCCAGTTACGCGCCCGTACGCGCAGCCATTCACACGCACACATTGGGATAACACGCGAACCACGCCGGCTTGCTTCTGCTCATGTCTATTGGGATCTATCCGATATGCAGAGTATGGAAGACCTTGTCCGCGAGTTTCTTCTCGAAAGCCATGAGGGTCTCGATCGCATGGAGCAGTGCCTAGGCCAGATGGCGCAGGCATCTGTCGGGTCTGAGCCGCTGCGGGAGATCTTTCGCTCCGTGCATACGATTAAAGGTGCAACGGGCTTCCTGGGTTTTGAGCGGCTGGAACGTGTGGCCCACGCTGGAGAAAATCTCCTAGTCAAAATGCGCGATGGCGAATTGTCGCCAACCCCTGCGCGCATTGATGTGCTCCTGCTCTTGCTGGATGCTTTGCGCGGAATTCTGCAGGGCATTGAACAGGGCGATGGCATAGAGCCTGCGGGCGAAGATGTGCACCTGCTGGAGCAACTTGCCGCACAACAAACCGACGCTACTCCCGTTGCAACCGCGCCTGTGGTTGAGGATGTGGGCGCATACCCTGCAGCGCCGCCCATTCTTGCTGCGCAGCCAATGGAAGTTGCAAATCCATCGGCTGCACCCGCCGCCCCCATCCCAGTCTCTAAAGAACCAACAGAAGTGCTTGTTGCTGCGAATGACGTCACCGACAGCACGGTGCGCGTGGATGTGGAGGTTTTACAGCAACTGCTGAATCTGGCCGGAGAGTTGGTATTGACGCGCAATCAGATCGTGGCTGCGGCGCACGGCAGCACCATGGAGACGCTCGCGCAGCGGCTCCATCGCGTAACCGGAGAGATTCGCGAGGCGGTGATGCGTGTGCGCATGCAGCCGGTGGAGCAGGTATTTGCGCGCTTCCCACGGCTGGTGCGGGAACTCTCACGGCAGTGTGGCAAGTCCGTGCGGCTGGAGATGGAAGGCCAGCAGACACTCTTAGATCGCAGCGTGTTGGAGATGATTCGCGACCCGTTGCTGCACGCAATTCGCAACGCCATCGACCATGGCATTGAGACAGCAGAAGTGCGTGCGTCGCGCGGAAAACCGCAGGAAGGATTGCTGCGTTTGCGCGCTACCTCAGCGGGGGATCACGTGCTGATTGAGGTGAGCGACGATGGTGGCGGCATGGTGCCAGAGCGGTTGCGCCAGAGCGCGGTGAACAAAGGGCTGCTGACCCCCGAGCAGGCAGCGGCACTCAGCGATGCCGAGGCGCGCAATTTGGTTTTTCTTCCGGGCTTCTCCACGGCGGCACAGGTGACGAATGTCTCGGGGCGTGGCGTGGGGCTGGATGTGGTGCGGCAAAATGTGGAGCGGTTGGGCGGCAGCGTTGGGCTGGCAAGCAGCGAAGGCGTCGGCACAACCATCCGTCTGCGCTTGCCATTGACGCTGGCCATTCTTCCGGCGCTCATTGTGCGCTGCGGCAATCAACGTTTTGCCATTGCGCAAAAATCTGTTGAGGAATTGCTCCATCGCAGTGCTGTGGATTGTGGAAAGGATATTGAGTGCATGGGCGCGCTGCAGTTGCTGCGCCTGCGCGATCGCTTGCTGGCGCTGACAGATTTGCGGGTGCTGCTGCGCCTGCCCAAGCACAAGGATGCGGCGGCAAAAGACAATGCAGGGGAAAATTTTGCCGTACTCAAGGCAGAAGGACTGCGTTTCGCCCTGCGGGTGGATGCACTGGAGGGTGTGGAGGAACTCGTCGTTCGCCCGCTGGATCGCATTGCCGAAGCAGACGTTTTCTCTGGAGCTGCACAGCTTGCCGATGGTGGGCTGGTATTGGTTTTGGATGTGGCTGGACTGGCCTCGCTGGCCGGGGTTGTCGATGCGCAGATCCAGGAAGAATCCATCGTCGATATGCAGACAACAGCACAGCAGCAATATCTCCATGTTGCCTTGCGTGGCATTCCTGCTGTGATTCCCATTGAACACGTGGAGCATGTGATGGCCGTGCAGGCTACATCGATTGTGCCTATGGGCGGCGTGTTGGTGATGCAGGATGGCGATGAGGTGCTGCCCTTGCTCGATGGCGTGCGCTCAGGCAGAGGCGAAGGGGTCGAAGTCTTGCAGCTGGCGGCGGAGGCTCCCGCGCCGACATGGAATGTTTTGCTCTGCACCAGCGATGTGGGGCGTATGGGACTTCTGGTAAGCGCCGTTCATGGCATGGTGCAGACGGAGCCATTTACGGTGCGGAATCTCGAGCATCCCGAGGAGCCAGAGCAGAGCGTGGTGCGTCTGCCCGACGGCTTGGCTCGCGTGATTTGCCCAGCAGATTGGCGTGAATTTGTGCAGCATCCAGAGGCTTGGCAGCCGTTGAATCTGCTGCAATGGCAAAACACCAACACCGAGCAGGCAGGCAGGGAGGTGCAGTCATGATGCAGCGATTTTCCCCTTCGCAGAGTGCTGCGGAGGTTTTGGATTCGATTTGCACGGTGCATCTGGGCGGAGAACTCTTTGCCGTGTGCCTGACCGATGTGGTGGAAGTCATGGCAGCGGCGCAGGTGCAGGATTGCCCATTGTCCCCCGCATATATCTCCGGCTTGGTGCACTACCGTGGGGATGTGCTGACTGTGGTGAATCTACGTGTACTGCTGATGGGCTTGGCGGCATCCACGCCAGTGGAGGACCAGGCCATCACCATGGTGATGGCTGGAGTACACGGTCTGTTTGCCATGCAGGTGGAAGGCATGGGAGAAGTGCGTGCGTTGAAACCGGCTCTGCTGGAATCCGTGCCCATGATGATGAATGCCGAGAGGCATTCGTTTTTGCGCGGCGTGTACAAGCTGGATTCGGGATTGCTTCCGCTGCTGGATGTGCAACGGCTGGAGCCAGTCGCGCTGCGGGCGTGGACCGTGGCCCATATGCACGCGGCCATTGCTGTCGGGAGTGATGCGCCACAAGGTTCGATTGCTGTGTAACCGGAACGGAACCAGGTTGAGCCGTGGAGATGAATGAAAAAAATCCAGTGCGTGTCGTGGTGATCGATGACTCGATCACTATGCGCAGTCTGTACCGAAATATGCTCGCCGGTTGTGCCGACATTATTTTGGCAGGCGAAGCAGGGGATGGCCCCAGCGGAATCAAGCTGGTGCAGGAGTTGCACCCCGACCTTGTTCTTCTGGATGTGATGATGCCGGGCATGAATGGCCTGGATGTGCTCTCGCGCCTGCATGCAATCTCTCCACATCTGCCGGTGATGATGTGCAGCACGCTGACCCAGCGCGGCGCTGCAGTCACACTCGATGCACTTTTTCGCGGTGCAGCGGACTATATCGCCAAGCCGATGGCTCAAGGCGCGCCCGGTGTTGTGCAGGATGAATTTCGCACGCTGTTGCTAAGCCGCATTCGTGCGCTGTGTACGCGCCTGCCGCTGGAATTTTCTGTAGCCAGCCATCCCGTGCGCAGCATGGTACTGGAGGCAGCTCAGCCCTTGCGACCCGTTGCGCCGGGTGTGGTGGTTATCGGTGCATCCACTGGCGGGCCGCAGGCGTTGGAGGCTGTGTTGTCGGCCCTTCCCGCTGACTTTCCCGTTCCCATCTTGATCGCGCAGCATATTCCGCCGCTCTTTGTTCCGCTGCTTGCAGATCGTTTGCAAAAGAGTTGTTCACTCCGGGTACGCGAGGCTGCGGAGGGTGAGTTCCTGCGCGAAGGCAATGTGTGGATCGCGCGTGGAGATTGGCATTTGCGCATTCAGGCCCGTGAGGCTGACGTTGCCTTGCAAGATCATCCTCGTTTTGTGATGCACATGGAACAGGACGCGCCCATTCGTTATTGTCGTCCTTCAGCGGATGCGCTGTTTCACTCTGCGGCACACACTTTTGGAGCTGCAACACTTGCCGTTGTGCTGACCGGAATGGGTTCCGATGCAACCGATGGCGCACGCAGTGTGCGCGCCGCTGGTGGAACAGTTCTGGCCCAGGACGCAGCGACGAGCACGATTTGGGGTATGCCGGGTTCCGTGGTGCAGGCGGGATTGGCGAATGCGGTTCTTCCTCTGGGTTGGATTGCGGCGGAGTTGGTGCGCCGCGCAGGCAGCCTGCAACAGCAGTACGCTTCTCCCGCAGCCCTACTTGGCAAAGATGTTGTGAGGGTTCCATGAAGTGCAGTGATGAAGAGCGAGAGTATCTGCGCAAGCTGGTGCAGGCACACTCAGCCAATGTGATGGATCCCTCTCGCGATTATTTTTTGGAATCCAGATTGCAGGGCGTGGCCAATCAGGTAGGCGTTCGCAGTATCCGCGATCTCATTGCGTTGCTGCGCCTGCGGCCAGAGAACAATTTGCATCGCATGGTGGTCGAAGCCATGACCATCAATGAGACCAGCTTCTTTCGCGATACCGCTCCATTCTCACTCATGGAACACAAGATCATTCCGAAGTTGGTGCAGGCACGCCGTTCCCAGCGACGCCTGCGGTTTTGGAGTGCGGCCTGCGCCAGTGGGCAGGAAGCCTACAGTCTCGCCATTTTATTGATGAAGTGTTTTCCAGAATTGGCGGACTGGGATGTGCGCATCTTTGGCACCGACCTTTCACAAGCCATGGTGGAACGTGCGCGCAGTGGAAACTACAGCAGTTTGGAGGTCGCGCGTGGGCTTCCGTCTGAACTCTTGGAACGCTATACGATGCATCAGGGGCATGGCTGGACGATGTTGCCAGAGATACGCTCTTTGTGCAGTTTTGTACGGCTGAATCTGTGCGCACCCATGCCGTTGTTGCCGGTCTTTGACGGCATTCTGCTGCGCAATGTGATGCTCTACATCTCCACAGAAGATCGTGTACGGCTGTTGCGCACCATGCACAGGCAGTTGGCCGACGATGGATTCCTTCTGCTTGGATGCTCCGAGCAAATGCCAGAGGGGTTGGATCTCTTCGACACACATCTCGAAGACGGGGCATGTTTCTACACCCCCCGTCACTGATTGCTTCTTTTCCCAGAACATGAAAATTTCCTGCTGCGGCTGCACGCGGAGCCGCAACCATTTATCGTAAGAAGTAGACCACGAATGCACCTTGGGAACCCAGCCATGCAGGCATCCTTGGACGAGAGGCCATGAAAGCTCTACAAGCCGTGCGCGGCACGCGCGATCTGCTGCCGCCAGAAACAGAATTGTGGAATCGTGTGGAATCCGCCGCGCGCTGCATCTTTGCGCGGTATGGATTTGGCGAAATTCGCACGCCGATCTTTGAAGACACGCAACTCTTCGCCCGCAGCGTTGGCGAGGAGACAGACATCGTCTCCAAAGAAATGTACTCGTGGGAGGATCGCGCCCGCGCGCAATCAGAAAAATCTCAATCGCTGACGCTGCGGCCAGAGAACACGGCCGGCGTGGTGCGCGCCTATATTGAACACGGTATGGGCGAAGATGGCCTGCTGCACAAGCTCTACTACATCGGCCCACAGTTTCGCCGGGAGCGCCCGCAAAAAGGCCGTTATCGCCAGTTCTTCCAAATTGGTGCGGAAGTGATCGGCCCGACCAGCGCTGGCAGTGAATCGCCGCTGCGCGACGCAGAAGTGCTGGAGATGCTCGCCACACTGCTGCATGAGTTGGGAGTTGCAGACTGGAAACTCTATGTCAACTCCGTCGGCTCGGCGCAGGATCGCGCGCGCTATGTGCAGATTCTGCGCGAAGCGCTACAGGGCGTGGCTGCAAATCTTTGCGCGGACTGCCAACGGCGCGCGCAGACCAATCCTTTACGGGTTCTTGATTGCAAGGTGCCAGAGGATCAGCCGTTGATTGATTCGCTGCCGAAGATTGCAGAGTTTCTCGACGTCGCTTCCCAGCAGCACTTCGCGCAGGTCTGTGCGGCGCTCGATGCTTGTGATGTTGCATACACGGTGAATCCACGCTTGGTGCGTGGCTTGGATTACTACACGCGCACGACCTTTGAATTTGTGCATATGGGCCTGGGCGCACAGAATGCTTTATTGGGCGGTGGACGCTATGACGGCTTGAGCGAAGCCATCGGCGGCCCGAAGGCTCCGGGCATTGGTTTTGCCATCGGTGCAGACCGGCTGGTGCTGACCCTTCAGGCGATTGCTGCCGCCAAACTCGAACAGGGAAGCGTAGGTACTGCACACAAGCTGGATGTTTACATCGCCCCGCTAGGCGAGGCGCAACAAGCGCAGGCGCTGCTGCTGGCGCGCGAGTTGCGGCGAGCTGGATTGCGCGTCGAACTGGGCGATGGAAGCTTTCGCATTAAGAAGTCCTTTGAGGCGGCGGATCGCTTGGCGCGCACGGTTGTACTGTTTGGTGAAGACGAAGCTCGTACCGGCATGATGACGGTAAAGCACTTTGCCAGCGGGGAGCAGATGAAGGTTCTTCGCGCGGAGTTAGCCGCATGGTTGCGAAATAAATCATAGTTGCTGCAGCAAATCGAAATTATTTTTTTGAACGAAACGGAAGAACAAATGGAACTCGTGCTGGATTCAATGGGAAGTTTGCAGCGGACGCACCGCTGCGGTGTACTCCGCGCTACCGATGCCGGTGCAACGGTGGTGTTGATGGGTTGGGTCAATCGCAGACGCGACCATGGCAATCTCATCTTTCTCGATCTGCGCGACCGCTCGGGGCTGGTGCAGGTGGTGCTCGACAAAGAGTTGTGTCCCGATGCGCACGCCAAGGCCGAGCAGGTGCGTCCAGAGTACGTTGTTGCCGTCACCGGCAAGGTGCGGCTGCGCGATGCATCTGTGGTCAACCCCAACATGCCTACGGGCGCGATTGAGATTGAAGCCATCCAGATGCTGGTGTTCAACGATGCCAAAACGCCGCCGTTTTCCCCAGCGGAAGAGGCCATTGGCAATGAAGAGCTTCGTTTGAAGTATCGCTACATTGATTTGCGTCGTCCAGAGATGCAGCGCAACTTTGAGTTGCGCCACAAGATTGCGCTCGCCGTGCGCCAACATCTGTCTGCAGAGGGTTTTTATGAGGTGGAAACTCCCTTCATGACGCGCTCCACGCCGGAGGGCGCGCGTGACTATCTGGTTCCCAGTCGCATGTACGCCGGCAATTTCTACGCGCTGCCGCAGTCGCCACAACTCTTTAAACAGATTTTGATGGTTTCCGGTTTTGATCGCTACTTCCAAATCGTCCGCTGCTTCCGCGATGAAGATCTGCGCGCCGATCGCCAGCCAGAGTTTACGCAAATTGATTTGGAGATGACCTTCCCACAGCAGGAAACCGTCTTCCGCGTGGTTGAGGGATTCCTGTCCGCAGCCTTTGCCGCTGCGGGCATCACGTTGCCCACACCGTTTCCACTAATCACGTACGACGAGGCCATTCGTCGCTTTGGAAGTGACAAGCCCGATCTGCGGCTGCCAGCATTTGTGGATGTGCGCGCTGCGTTTACCGATGACGATCTTGCCGCCTTGGCCATTGATCCTGCGCTTCCGGTGGTGGCTTTCCGCATCCCCAACGTAGGCGAGCTTTCCCGCAAGGAGCGTGAGGAGAATCGCCCGCTTTTTGATCTGCGCAAAGGTGCAAAATTTATCGACGATCTGAAGCGGCTTGAAAAAGGCTTTCCCGCTGCGGCAGCCCAAGTGCGCACGCTTACCGAAGCAGGCGCGGAGGATTTGCTGATCATTGTCGCAGGCGATGCAGTCACGCACATTCATGCCAGCGATACAAAAATCGCGGGCCGTCTCTCGGAGCGCGAAATCGCCATTTACTCCGCTGCGGGCGGCTTCCGCGTCGAGTTGGCAAAAAAATATGCGGCCAAGCACGGTGCCTTTACACGTACAGAACAGGCCGTGCAGCATCCCGGAACCGTACCCGGGGGCGAGGCATTCTTTCCCATCTGGGTTACAGACTTTCCCATGTTTGAGTTTGACGCAGAGAGCAAGCGCTGGGTGCCCTCGCACCATCCCTTTACCTCCCCGCATGAGGAGGATATGGATCGTTTGGTTTCCGACCCCGCCAGCGTGCGCGCGCGTTATTACGACCTGGCGATGAACGGTTTGGAGCTCGGCTCTGGCTCCATCCGTATCCATCGCAAGGATGTGCAGTCGAAGATCTTTGCCTCTCTCGGCATGTCCGAGGAGGAGGCCAAGGAGCGCTTTGGATTCTTCTTGGAAGCGCTGGAATATGGGACGCCCCCGCACGGCGGCATTGCGCTCGGGCTGGATCGCATTGTGATGATTCTCGCCAACGCGCCCAGTCTGCGCGAGGTGATTGCCTTCCCCAAGACGGCCAAGGCTGTCGATTTAATGGTGGACGCGCCCACCCCAGTCAGCGAAGCGCAAATGAAGGAACTGCACATTCAGGTGCGCAAGTCGTAAGAGCTTGCGTATCAAAACGCGCTGATGCCGGTAATGCTTTGCCCCTGGATCAGCGTGTGAATGTCGTGCGTACCTTCGTAGGTCTTCACGGACTCCAGATTCATCAAGTGGCGCATCACGGGATAATCATCCGTGATGCCGTTGCCGCCCAGGATGTCACGGGCCATGCGTGCGCACTCCAACGCCATCCAGACATTGTTGCGTTTGGCCATGGAGATGTGCTGATGCTCCGCTGTGCCTGCGTCTTTGCTGCGACCAACGTGGAGCGCCAGAAGCTGGCCCTTGCTGATTTCCGTGTGCATCCAGACGAGCTTTTCCTGCACAAGCTGATGGCTGGCGATGGGTTGTTCCCGAAATTGTTTGCGTAGCAGCGCATATTGCAGCGCAGTGTCATAACAGGCCATGGCGGCGCCCAGAGCGCCCCAGCTAATGCCGTATCGCGCTTGATTCAGACATTGCAGCGCGGACTTAAGCCCATCCGTACCTGGCAGCAACGCCGATGCAGGCACACGCACATCCTGCAAGGATAGGCCAGAGGTGACCGAAGCGCGTAGCGACCACTTGCCGTGTACATCGTAGGCGCGAAATCCGACCGATTTCGTGTCCACCAGAAAGCCACGGACACGATGGTCTTCCTCGTCCACACGCGCCCAGATGATGGCCAAATCGGCCAGCGTGCCAGAGGTGATCCACATTTTTTCTCCATTCAAAATGTAATCACCACCAGTTTTTCGCGCGCGCATGCGCATGCCGCTGGGGTTGGAGCCGAAGTCTGGCTCGGTCAAGCCAAAGCAGCCGATTTTTTCTCCTGTAGCCAATTGCGGCAGCCATTCCTTTTTTTGTTCATCGCTGCCAAAGGTGTGGATGGGATACATGACCAGTGCGGACTGCACGCTGACAAAGCTGCGTAGGCCGGAGTCGCCGCGCTCCAGCTCCTGCATCACGAGTCCATATTCCACGTTCGACATGCCTGCACAGCCGTACCCGTGGATATTGGCTCCGTAATAGCCAAGAGTGCCCATGGGGCGCACCAGCTCTTTGGGAAATCGTCCGTCGCGGTTGCAGACTTCGATGATGGGGATGAGGTTATCTTCAATGAACTGGCGCGTGCTGGCGCGCACAAGCCGTTCCTCCTCGTTGAGGAGTGCATCGAAGCCGATGCCATCCACGCCTTGAAATCGAAAGCCCATGAGCGGTCTCTCCCCGAAAGTTACAGACACCTCAGGCTACCGCATTTTCGCTTATGCGAGGAAGGCGCGCAAAAAAGGATCGCTGGAGCGAAGCAAATCTTCCAGACCGCCGTCGAAGACCATTTGCGTGTTGTTGAGAACGAGAAATTTTGTGTTGGGTGCAAGGCCGCGATTCGGAATGCGTTCCATCTGCTGCGTTGTTGCATTGAAGGTGTGCGTGGCCAGTGAGAAGGCATCCTGCAGGCGATGCGTGACCAGCAGCGACGTGCCTCCGAATATGTCTCGTTCCTTAATAATAAGCTCGATGATGGTTGCGGATGTGATGGGATCCAGCCCTCCAGTGGGCGAGTCATAGAGCAGCAACGCCGGTTGCGTGATAATGGCACGCGCGATGGCCACGCGACGGCGCATTCCGCCGGAGATTTGTGAGGGCAGCAAATCAATCGCGTGCTCCAGTTCTACAAATTGGAGCACCTCACGCACCTTGGCTTCGATATATTCCTCGTCGCGGTTTTCTTCACGCAATCGATAGGCAACGTTCTCCCGCACAGAGAGCGAATCAAAGAGCGCTCCCTCTTGAAAAACCATGCCGATGTTTGCACGCAAACTATACAGATCGTCGCGCAATAGACTCCCGAGATCCTTGCCAAAAAGGCGCACAGTGCCGGAATCGGGAGAGAGTAGCCCATTGGCCAGTTTGAGTAGCAGGCTTTTGCCGCAGCCGGCTGGGCCAAGCAGAATGCGTGTTTCCCCGTGCTGCATGGTGAAGTTGATATTGTTCAAAATTAATTTGCCGTCGAAGCCAAGAGAAACATGCTGGAACGCCAGTATGGGATCTGCATCGGGTGCAGTGTTTTGCGGTGCGGCTGCGGAGGGTGCGTTCAATGGAGTCATGGTGGTGGCTCAGCGGCCAAACGCTGCGATCATAAAACGGCTGACAATAAAGTCCGTGGCAATGATGAGCACGGACGAAGCCACGACAGCCTGTGTGGTGGAACGACCCACACCCTGCGTGCCGCCCTTGGTGGTCATGCCATAGAAGCAGCCAATCGTTGCGATAATGAGGCCAGAAAATATCGGTTTCACCATGCCTTGCAGCACATCTGGATAACGCAAAATGTCAATGCTGGCATGGAAATATTGCGAGGAACCGATGCCCAGCATGGCAGTGCTGACAACGCCGCCGCCCACCATGCCCACAGCGTCTGCAACAATCGTCAGAAAGAAAAGCATGACAACCGTGGCTACGATGCGTGGCGTCACCAGTTTTTTGATTGGATCGGTGCCGAGTGCGCGCATGGCGTCAATTTGCTCTGTCACTTGCATGGATCCCAGCTCGCTGGCCATGCCCGATGCGTTGCGTCCGGAGACCATCAGACCCGTGAGCACCGGGCCGAGTTCGCGGATCATCGAAAGACTGACCAATTCTCCAGTAATGCTTTTTGCGCCAAATTGCGAAAGCGTATATGCCGACTGCAAAGCCAGCACTGCGCCGGTGAAGAAACCTGTGAGAATGACAATGGGCAGCGAGCCAACGCCGATCAGGTCAGCCTGCGCGAAGATGTCTGCCACGTAAAGCGGGCGGCGAAAAAGATTGCCAATGCCCGCAGCAGAGAGCAGCGCATACTCCTGTACGCGAAGAATTTTTTCTTTCAGAAACTCCACCGGCTCCAATTCCATATTCGCATTATGGCATTCGCGGAGGGATTCTGCCGCATTATTCCTTGCTGCGTTTGCGAATTTCCACGTTGAGCCGCTTAATCTTCTGGTTGAGTGTGGAGAGCGGAATGCGAAAATGCTCGGCGGCTTCGGTCTGGTTCCAGTTGCAGCGCTCCAGCCGGTCGGTAATAATGCGTCGCTCAACCTCCTCAAGAATTTCAAAAAGTGAGGAGTTGGGGTTGTGCTCCAAAATGCTGGTGGTGTAGCCCGTTCCATTTACGTGGCTGGGCAGCAGGTCCGTTCCAATCACTGGCCCGGTGGAAAGCACTACGCAGCGCTCGATTACATTCTCCAGCTCCCGCACATTGCCTGGCCAGTCGTAATCGACCAGTGTGCGCAATGTATCTGCGTGCAGGGTGCGCAGAGGCAGCCCGTTTTCCTCGCTGAAGCGCTTGAGAAAATGGGCGGCCAGAAGGGGGATGTCTTCGCGGCGGCTTCGCAGCGCAGGTAGATCGACGGTGATGACGTTGAGTCGATAATAAAGATCATCGCGGAAACGGCCTTCGCGCACAGCCTGGCGCAAATCCACATTGGTTGCGGCGATGATGCGCACATCCACCTGAATCTCTTGCGTGCCACCGACCTGCATAAAGCGCCGGTCTTGCAACACGCGCAGCAGCTTGGCCTGCATATCCAGGCTCATCGTGCCAATCTCGTCCAGAAAAAGCGTGCCGCCGTTGGCCGCTTCGAAGAGTCCTTTTTTGGTTGCGATGGCCGAAGTGAAGGCCCCCTTCACGTGGCCGAAGAGCGTGGATTCGAGCAGGTCGGTTGGAATTGCGCCAGTGTTGACAGGCACAAACGGTTTGTCGCGCCGCGGCGAGTGTGCGTGCACGGCCTTGGCGATCAGCTCTTTGCCAGTGCCACTCTCGCCTTGAATCATCACCGTGGAGCGGCTGGGCGCGGCTTGGCCTACCAGATCAAAAACGGCAAGCATGGTTTCACTTTTGCCGATGATATTGGCAAAGTTGTAGCGCTGCTTGAGCGCGCGCTTTAGGTGCAGATTTTCTTGCTCCGTGTGGTATCGCGCAATGGCTCCGCGAATATCCACCAGCAGCTTTTCGTTGTCCCACGGCTTCTGCGTAAAGTTGTTCGCGCCAGAGCGAATGGCCTCGACCACATTTTGGACTGTGCCGTAGGCGGTGATCATGATGACAGGCAGTTGCGCCTGACGTTCGCGGATCGAGCGCAGGATTTCCAGCCCGCTCTGCCCCGGCAGTGCCAGGTCGAGCAGCACCAAATCGTAAATGCCATCGTCGAGCTTGCGCAGGCCCTGCTCACCGTCATCCGCAGTTGCAACATCAAAGCCTTCCAAATCGAGCAGCATCTCAAGCGACTCGCGGATCATCGCCTCATCGTCAATGATGAGGATGTGCGGACGCGTTTGCGATGCACCCTGCTCGTGGATTTTTTCTTGCGGTGGGGCGATTTCAGGCATGCACGGCCTTCCTTAGCACTGGGAACTCCAAGTGAAATGTGGTGCCGTGTCCCAACTCACTTTCCACGTGAATCTTGCCGGCGTGTTCTTGAATGATGCCATAGCTGACGGCCAGTCCGAGTCCTGTGCCGCGGCGCTGGCCTTCGCGCACAGCAGACTTGGTGGTGAAAAATGGATCGTAAATCCGGCGCAGATTTTCCTGAGCGATGCCGGAGCCACTGTCGGAGATGACCACGGAGACGTGTCCATTCGCCTCTGTGGAAATATGCAGCACGCCACCGTTGGTCATGGCATCCTTTGCATTCAAGAATAAATTCAAAAAAACCTGCTGCAATTTTCCAGTGTGCCCAAGAATCTCCGGCAAGCTTGCATCCAGGTCCAGTTGGATGCGGATGCCAGCAGTGCGGAACTGGTGCTCCAGCAGCGTGAGCGTTTCCTGCAGGACGGTGTTCATGTTGAGTGGAGCAAACTCTGTGCCACTGGTGCGGGAAAAATTCAGCAATCCGTTGACGATCTCCGATGCGCGGAAGGTTTGCTGCGTGATCTTATGCAACATCTGGCTCAGGCGTTCATCGTCTCGCACCTGCTTGGAAAGCATCTGCGTGTAGGAAGAGATGACGGCCAGCGGCGTATTTACCTCATGCGCAACGCCTGCGGCCAGCAAGCCGATGGAAGAAAGTTTGTCGGCTTGCATCAGCTGCGCCTCCAACTGCACGCGCTCGGTGATGTCGTCCATCAAAATAATGCGGCCTACGGCTGCCTGATCCTTGTCTAACAAAGGTGCCAGCGTGATGTTGGCCGTGCGCACATCGCCAGAGCGTGTGACTAGACGAAACTTATACAGCGTGTGTACGCCGGGATCGTTTTTCACGCGCGCATACTCGGCGATGAAGTCGGGTGGGAATAAGGAGGACAGCGGCTGGCGCAGGGCCTCAGCCCGTGGCACGGCGTACATGGACTCCATCTGCGCATTCCAGCCGTCGATGCGATCCTCCAAATCCACGGCGAGAATGCCGATATTGATGGACTCAACGATGTTTTCGTTGAAGTCTTTCAATTGTTCATATTCGGAAATCTTTTGTTCCAGACTGGCGTAGAGCTGCGCGTTCTGGATTGCGATGCCAATGTAGCTGGCCAATGTCTCCAGCAACTCCACATCTTCACTCGATAAAAAATCTCCGCCGGTAGTGCGACCCAGGCCGAGCACGGCTAGAGGTCTGCGCTGCACCAAGCAAGGCAGGTAGTAATTCAGATCCAGCTGGCGCACGGTGCGCTGTTGCGTGGGCGTCAGGTGGGGAGCGTTTTGTGGATTCTCAAAAAAAATGTGTGTGGCTTCGCTTCCCGGATCGAATTGCAGAAAGCTGAGATCCAGCGTGGCAGTTTGCGAACGGAGTGATGGAGGAATGCCCTGCGCGGCGGCCAGGGAAAAATCCGTTGGGCTATTCTCTGCCGCAAGAAATACGGCAATGCGCGCAACCAGCAGCGTGCGTGGCAGACGGTCAAGAATTGCATCCAGCAGGGTCTGCAAATTAGTCTGCGAGTTCAGATCGCGGGCAAACTCGATTAGTGTCTCCCGATAGTCGTAGCGTTTGCGGTCAAAGACGCGGTCCACGCGGTCTTGGATCGCGCGCTTCATCGGGTCAAAAAGTAGCGCGAAGATGGTAATGGCCGCAGCCAATCCCCAGCCACCGGCTGCGGGCAGGCGCGTATGCACAACTTCACTGCCAATGGCTACCGCGCCGAAGTATAGACCCACCAGCGCCGCCGTTGCCAGCGTGTAGGTGACACCGCGCTTGAAGATTAGGTCCACATCCATCAGCCGGTAACGCACGATGGCATAGCTGAAGGTCAGCGGCAACAGCACCAGGCAGAGAACTGCGGTATGGTTGATGGCATTGTCCGTCGAGGCTCCGGCCAAGTAGGGAACCACGTAGAACAGCGTGAAGGGAACCACGGCGATGAGCGTGCCACGCGTCAGCCACTTGAGTTGCTGGCGCATCAGCGGATTGTTGGCGCGACGATAGTTGAGGAAGAAGACCACCGAAGCCAGCACATAAAAGCAGGCCAGATAAATCAGCCAGGCTTGATTCATGCTGTGGTAAAAAGCCTCACTCGCGGGCCAGAGCCAGATGGCGGCCAGATTCAAGGCGATCAACAGTATGCTGGGAAAATAGGCCAGACCCACCATCCAGCGCTGCTTGCGTTGCGCGGCTTTTTCCTCTGGAAAGGTCAAGGAAAAATGCAGTAGCAGTGCGGGCTGCAACGCGGCGGCCAGCACATTCCCCCAACTGATAATCCAGTCGAAGACGCTGAGCCTGCCCACGCCGATGAAGGTGTACAGAATAAAAGATGTAAGACAGAAGATGTAAAAATGCGTGGCGCGTGGAGCCGTCCATCGACGAAAAAGAACGTACAGACCAATGAGTAGATAGACCAGTGCGATCAGTCGCAGTCCTGGGTTGATGCTGCGATCCTTCGGCACCAGAATGACGGGCACATCCATCTGAATGCCGGATCGCGCGATCGTGTACGTCACGCCGGTGTAGGTGCCGGAGCGCATCAACTGCTGCTGCAACGTGGCTTCATTGGGAATGGCAAGATCATCGACGGAGATCAGCAGGTCGGCCGGTTCAATGCCCGCGCGCTCGCCGGGACCGCCCGGCAATACCTGCTGCACCACCAAACCGCCTTGCGCACTGGTCCACAAAATGCCGTCGGTGGGGATTTGTAGATTGCTCTCCCGCACGTAATTCATCACGGCCAATACCACGGAGGCCAGCGTTAGGAACGCCAGCAGTACGGCGGTAAAGCGAACTTGAAAGTTTCTCAGCATGGATTCCATGCCCTCGCAGTCACAAACAAGTGCGCCCTATTTCGGGTGCGCTCAGCGCCTCTGCCGCGGGGATTTGCTTCGGTGGAGAAACAACGGCGAACCCTGGGGGAGGTCCCGTTCCATTGTCGCCCATTCTAATGAAATATAATAGACAACAAGTGGAGACCTCCGCTGCCAGCACTAGCGTGTATGCCTGCGATGGTGCTGCGGGATGTTGGCTGGAAGTAAACAAAATGTTCCTGAATAAGGACGCGCTCTTGGCTCAGCATCTTGTGGCCGCGGTGGTTCTTGTCTATGGAGCGGATTGGCTCCCGGAGAGATTGTGACAAAGAATGGCACTCCGCAGAAGGACTCTGCGGATTCGAAGACTGTGCGCCCTCCGCAGCGCTTGCTTCCGATTTATCCACGCTATCCGGTGACGTTTGAAAGCGGCGCGGGCGTATTTTTGTACGACGACAAGGGCCGCGCGCACTTGGATCTCGTCTCCGGCTTGGGCGTCAATGCCATGGGCCATGCGCATCCGCGTTTGGTGCCCATCTTCCGCGATCAGGCGGCCAAGTTGGTGCATCTTTCCAATCACTACGACAATCGTTACCCAACTGCGCTGGCCGAACGGCTCTGCGAGCTGACCGGCATGGCTGGAGTCTTCTTTTCCACCGGCGGCACTGAGGCCGTCGAGGGTGCCATGAAGCTGGCGCGTTTGGCTGCGTGGGATGGAAGCGTGGGTCGCAAGTGCGCCTTTGTCTCCTTGCGCGGCAGCTACCACGGACGCACGTATGGTGCGCTCTCCGTTACTGGACAAGAGCGCTATCGCCAAGGCTTTGCTCCGGGGCTGCCCGACATCCGCTTTGTCGATCGCAACGACATCGCCGGCCTGCGCGCCGCCATGGACAACGACGTGTGCGGAATCTTGATCGAGCCGCTGCAAGGCGAGGGCGGTGTTTGGGAGTGCACGACGGAATATCTGGCCGAAGCGCGCCGCTTGGCCGATGAACACCACGCACTGCTCATCTATGACGAGATTCAGTCTGGCTTGGGCCGCACTGGAGACTGGTTCGCCTACGAGCGCTCTGGCGTGCGCCCTGATGTTTTAATCGTCGGCAAGCCGCTTGGCGGCGGTCTGCCGCTGAGCGCATTTCTGGTGACAGAAGAACTCTTCGGCGTCTTTCAACTCGCGCAACATGGAAGCACGCTTGGTGGCAGCCCCTTGGCCTCACGTCTCGGCTTGGAATTTCTCTCCTTCATGGAGAGTGAAGGCATGCTGCATCGCATCCACCAGACCAGCCAGTACATGCAGCAGCAACTGCTAAAACTGGTGAAGGATTTTCCTGTGGCCAAAGCTGTGCGCGGGCGTGGCCTGCTGCTCGGCTTGGAGATTTCGCAGCCGGGCCGTCCGTTGGCAGAGGCTGCCTTGCAACAGGGTTTGTTGCTCAACGTCACCCAGGGCAACATCTTTCGCTTTCTGCCGCCCTACATTTTGGAGCCGCAGCATATTGATCAAGCCATCGGTGTTTTCCAAGATCTGCTTACCATTGCCTCCGAAGCAGAGAAGGCTTGCGCTACCAACGCTGGTGCCGAGCGCGTATAAGGCGCTACCGTTTCGGCCTTCCGGTTTTTTTCAAATGTAAAAATCGTTGCTTCCCCGGCGGTTCCTTCACAGGGGCCGCCGGTTCTGTTTTTGCCAGCAGCACGCGCAGGTCCCGTAGATTGTTGCCCGTCGGCCCGGTGCAAATTGCAATGCCCAGCGCATCGCAAAGCGGGTGCGCATCGAAGCGCTGGAGTGCAAGCTCCACATCCAACCCCAGATGGGCTGCGCGCTGCATGGTTACGGAATCCGTCAGCGCGCCTGCTGCGGGACTGTTGCCATCCATGCCATCTGTGCCTGCAGAAAGCACAACCAGGGGCGCATCTTCCGGCTTCATTTCTGTTGCAACATACAGCGCCCACTGTTGATTGCGTCCACCCACGCCGCAGCGCTCCGGTACGGGAACGCTGAGTTCTCCGCCGGAGAGCAGGCAGACGAAACGCGGCGCGCCTGCTGGTCGTGCAGCACTTGCCCGGTCCGCATCTTGTGCGGGCAGGCGCAAGTTGTGCAACCGCTCCAGTAAATGTCGCGCTGCGGCCATGTACTCCCAGTCATCACAACTCGTGTCAATTTTGGTTAAAAATCCCAGCGCCTCCGCGCGCGCGCGCGCTGCCGTCAGCAAATCCTTTACATCCAGCAGCGTGCAAACGTGAATGGGAAAAGAACCAGGCTTGGGTGTCTCTGGCAAATGATTTTGCTCAAAAAAATTGCGTACGCGTGTCGGGAACGCTTCTGCGAGCGCGAAATGATCGATGACTGCGCGGCATTGCGCCAGCGTGGTTGGATCCGGCAATACCGGGCCGGAACCTAGCTCGGCCAGTGCGTGCGTGGGCACATCGGAGACTAATAGCGTTACCAGCGTCGCGCCGCGTGGAGCTGCCATGGCCAGCCGTCCGCCCTTTACGGAGGAAAAATGTTTGCGTACGCAATTCATTTCCACAATCGACGCGCCAGAGTGAACCAGAGCGCGGTGGAAGTTCTGCACATCTTCCAACGTCATGGCCGGGTCCAGCGGCTCTTCGAGCATGGCTGATGCTCCGCCGCTGATACAAAAAATACAGAGCGTGCGTCGTGCGCTTTCCGCTGCGCGGGGCAGTGCTTCCAGCATGGAGCGCGCCGCACAGCCCGCTTGCAGCGAGGCGGCATTGGGCACGGGATGGCCGCTGGGAAAGTACGCAATGTTTCGGGGTAGCGTCTCCGGTGCATGGGGAGTTGCAAGAATTCCCGCCCAATCCCCGATGTCGCTTACCGGAAGCCGTTGCAGTAACTCATGCAGCATTGGCGCAGCGGCCTTGCCCGCGGCCACGATGCGCACGCGGTCATAGTCGCTTAGATCCACAACCATGTCATCGATGCGCAGCAGCGTTCCTTCGACGCGTACCTTTCGTGCGAAGGCCTTTGCAACGCTGCACTGCTCCAGCGCATGCGCAAAAATGTCCCGCGCGGATTGGCGCAAAAACTCCAAATCATGCGCGGAATCTTCAGGCAGCAAGGGCATCCGACACTCTCCGATTCAGCGTGCTGGAAAGAAATTCTCTGTCAGCCAAGTGCGCAGCGCCGCTTGCATTGTGTCGATCTTGCCTGCAAAGAAATGGTCTGTATTGGCGATCCAGACCAGCTGCTTCGGCTCCGCTGCGGTTGCGACGATCGCACTGACCGCTTGCACCGGCCCATACGGGTCGTGGTCACCGCTGACGAAGAGCTTCGGCTGCGGGCAGGCGCGCAGACAATCGTAGGTATAGGTGCGGCCTTCGGCTTCCACCGGCAAGCCCAGCGCGATCAGGCCGCGCACTCGCGCATCGCCGCAACAGGCCTGCAACCCAACGGCTGCGCCAAAAGAAAATCCGGCGAAGAGAATAGGCCGCTGATATTCCTGCTCCAGCCAATCGAGCGCGCAGCGCACGTCGTCTACCTCGCCTACGCCATGGTCATGCGCGCCTTCGCTGCGGCCAGTGCCGCGAAAGTTGAAGCGCAGCACGGGCAGGCCGAAGCCATGCAGCACCTTCATCGTGTTGTAGACAACCTTGTTGTGCAGCGTGCCGCCGCCCAGCGGGTGCGGATGGCAGACCAGAGCAGCGTACGTCGCATCGGGCTGGCCAGCATTCAGCAGCGCCTCCAAGCGTCCGGCGGGGCCGGCCAGGTCCAAGGCGCGCACGGCTGCGGCAGGCGAATTGGCGGCGGTGGGTTCCATGCTGGGCAGATGGCGCAAAGCTCCATTGTAAGCGTGCAGGTACACGGCCTGTCGGCCTTCGGCGCGGTATGCTGGAATAGAATGCCTACGAATCCAATCCAGCTTACGCGCCAGCTCATCGACATTCCCTCGGTCACCTTTCATGAGGCCGCCGTGGGCCACTTCCTCGCCGAGTATCTTGCCGCACAAAAATTCTCCGTCGAGCGCACGCTCGTCGAGCAATCTGCAGGCGGCGAGCGCTGCAATGTGTATGCAGGCATCCCCGGCCAGACGCCGGACGTGGTGCTATCCACGCACATGGATACTGTGCCGCCGTTTTTTGGCAGCTCCGAAGACGACGAATATATTTACGGTCGCGGGGCCTGCGATGCCAAGGGCATCATCGCCGCGCAAATCTGTGCAGCCGAGCGCCTGCGGGATGCTGGCGTGCGCGTGGGCCTGCTCTTCGTCGTTGGCGAGGAGCGCGACAGCGCCGGTGCGCGCGTGGCCAATCAACATCCCAGGGGCAGCCGGTTTCTCATCAATGGAGAACCGACGGACAATCGCCTGGCGCTTGCCTCCAAAGGCGCGCTGCGTGCAGAGGTACGCGCGAAGGGCAAGATGGCGCACTCGGCTTATCCAGAGCTGGGGGACTCGGCGATTCACAAGCTGGTGCCCGCACTGGACCGCCTGTTGCAAGCGCCGTTGCCGGTCAATGATGAGGTGGGGCCGTCCACGTTGAACATTGGGTTGCTTGAGGGCGGGCGCGCGCCGAATGTGATCGCTGATGAGGCCTCGGCCTTTGTCTTGATCCGCTTGGTGGGTCCGTCGCAGCCCGTGCGGGAAACCGTAAAGGCTGCCGCAGGCGATGCGGTCAGCGTGGAGTTTACGCTGGACCTGCCCTACCAAAAATTCCGTAAGATTGAAGGCTTGCCGACGATGATCGCCGCCTTCACCACGGATGTGCCTTCGTTGATGGCCTGGGGCGAACCGCTGCTGATCGGGCCGGGTTCCATTCACGTGGCGCACACGCCGGATGAACGGCTGGCCAAGCGCGAACTCTTCGAGGCCATCGATCTGTACACGGAAATTGCGCAGCGCCTCGTGCGCTAAGGAATCTCTGAACAAGTCTGTGTTTTGAAGGGGACGGGCTTCAGCCCGTCCGTAGCACCGGAGATATGCGCGGGCTTTAGCCACTGAGGGATCGTTGTGGGACTGGATCAGAGATTCCCTAACGCCTCCCCGGCAACACGACGCAGGAAGAGTCTACATGGAAACCAGTCAACACATTTCGCAGGCGGCCAACGCATTGGCGCAGGCCTCGTCCAGTTACTTGCGCTCGGCCATGCACCAGCCCATCGCGTGGCAAGAGTGGGGCGAGGCCGCATTCGCGCAGGCCCAACGCGACAACAAACCCATCCTGCTCGATATTGGAGCCGTCTGGTGCCACTGGTGCCATGTGATGGACCGCGAGAGCTACGAGGATGCGGAGATTGCCGCCATCCTGAACGAACACTATGTCGCCATTAAAGTCGACCGCGATGAGCGCCCCGACGTGGACAGCCGCTATCAGGCGGCCGTTTCGGCGATGAGCGGCACGGGCGGCTGGCCGCTTACGGTGATTTTGACGCCGGATGGAAAGCCATTCTTCGGCGGAACCTATTTCCCGAAAGAAGAACGCTACGGACGACCCGGTCTGGCGCGCGTGCTGCTGACCATGGCGGAGGTCTACCGCACCAAGCACGGCGAAGTGCTGGAGTCTGCCGAGAGCGTGGTGAGCGCAATCGAATATAACGAGAGCTTCTCTGGCCGCTCCGGCGATTTGCACGCAGGGCTGGCCGGAAAAATTATGCAGTCTGCGGTGCAGCAGTTTGATCCACGCCACGGCGGCTTTGGTTCGCAGCCAAAGTTTCCGCATCCAGCCATGCTGGACCTGCTGTTGGACGCCGCAGCGCGCCCCGGCGATGAAGCCGCACGCAGCTCCGCGCAAAACGTAGCGCAGGTGACCCTGGACAAAATGGCTCGCGGCGGCATCTTCGATCAACTGGCCGGCGGTTTCCATCGATACTCGGTGGATGAGCGCTGGGTGGTGCCGCATTTTGAAAAAATGGCCTATGACAACAGTGAGCTGCTGAAGAATTATCTACACAGCTTTCAAAGCTTCGCTGAGCCGGAACATGCGCGCGTGGCCCGCGAAATTCTCCGCTGGATGGATGCCTGTTTAAGCGACCGCGAGCGCGGAGGATTTTATGGCTCGCAGGATGCCGACATTACGCTGGACGACGATGGCGACTACTTTACCTGGACGCGCGCGGAGGCTGCGGCGGTTTTGACGCCAGAGGAAATGCAGATCGCCGCTCTCTACTACGACATTGGCGACCTCGGCGACATGCACCACAATCCAGCCAAAAATGTGCTGCACGTTCCGTATTCGCTGGCGGAAGCGGCGCAGCGGCTGGCGATCGACGCATCGCTAGCGCTGTCGCTGCTGGCCGCTGCGCGTAAAAAATTATTCGCAGCCCGAATGCAGCGGCAGGCACCTTACATTGACCGCACGCTGTATGTGAATTGGAATGCGATGTGCATTTCGGCCTATTTGGAAGCCGCGCGCGTGTTGGGATTGCCTGCGGCGCAGAAGTTCGCGCTGCTCAGTCTGGATCGCATTTTGCAGGCAACATGGAAGCCGGGCGGGGAACTGACGCGCGTGGCCGCCGCGGCCGAGGGATCCGCCCCTGCGCGGCCCATCGCCGGCACCTTGGACGACTACGCCATGCTGGGCACGGCCTGCCTTGACGCCTGGGAGTCCACCGCAGAGATGCGCTACTACGAAACGGCAGAGGCCATCGCAGATGTCATGGTCAAAAAGTTTTATGACCCGACCGGCGGCGGATTTTTCGACACAAGCCTCTCGCCATCCGATACAAAACCCTCTCCGCTGGGAGTGTTGAGTGCGCGGCGCAAGCCCTTGCAGGATTCGCCCACGCCTGCGGGCAATCCCACGGCTACCGCGCTCCTGCTGCGGTTGGAGGCTTACAATGGCCGCGCCGATTGGCGCGAAAAGGCGCAAGACACGCTGGAGGCCTTTGCCGGAGTCGTGGAGCATTTTGGCCTGTATGCTGGTGCGTACGGTCTGGCGCTGCAACGGCATCTGCTGCCGCCGGTGCAGGTCTGCGTGGTGGGTGAGGACGCAGCGGCGGATGTGTTGTTCGCCGCGGCGATGACGCGCTACGCTGTCAACAAAACCGTGCTGCGCATTCCGCGGGCTGCGCTGGCCGCGCGTGCCCTGCCGCCGGTTCTGGCCGCAACGCTGCCGCATCTGCCGGAGTTGAAGAACTCCGCCAGCTTGGCCGTGGTCTGCGCGGGCGCAAGCTGCCATCCTCCGGTGCAGAGCGCCGAGGCACTGGTGGAGTTATTGCAGCAAACTCTGTAGTGGCGATCGGGCTTGGAGGAAAGGGAACCGAAGACTCCGCCAGGCCGTCACCGCCCATGCCTCCACTTTTTTTATGCTCCCGCTGACCAGCTCATCGATAAACCCAAAGCGGCATTTGTTAGGGATGGGTCGTAGGGGATTGAGTGACAAACAGTACATTTTTAGTTAGTAATCTGTACATATATTCAAGTTTGCAATCTGATTTGGATTTCAGAGGGTGACTCAGATGCACGATCAAGAACCTATCTATGATGTGGCCCTATCATTTCTTTATGAAGACCTTGCTTTGGCTCAGGCTCTTCACGATGAACTAAGCAAAGGGTTAAATGTATTCTTCTTTCCGCGCAATCAGGAAGAGCTTGCGGGTAGCGATGGATTGGAGTCCATGCAAAAACCCTTTCGTAGTCAATCCCGCCTTAATGTCGTTCTGTATCGTCAGGGATGGGGCAAGACGCCTTGGACAGGCGTAGAGCAGGCAGCGATAAAGGATAGCTGCTTGGCAACGTCTTTCCAAAGCATCTTTTTTTTCGTTATCGAGCCTACTTCCGAGATTCCAACTTGGTTGCCCAATACCCATGTCCGATTCAATTTCGTAGATTTCCCGCTCGACCAGGCTATCAGGGCAATAAATGCGCGCGTGCTGGAGAGAGGCGGCCATTCCATGGAGATGACCCCCGCACGAAAGGCAGCACGTTTTCAGGACGAGGACGAATACCAGCGCGACCGTCGCCTGATTAGCTCCCACCAGGATGGTATGCAGAAAATTCAGCAGAACGTCGAACTGTTGTTTGCCAAAATAAGCGGAGAGATTGAGGACGTCAATGCGGAGAGCGATTTAAATGTTGAATGCCGTATAACAAGTCAATTTCAGAGCGGTGGACCGTATTGCGTGCTAGGCCTTCCAGGGCTTGGTATGTCTATCAGGTGGGTCAAGCCATTTTCCAATACTCTTGATGAAGCTCATTTAATCGTTTGTGAACTCAACGAGGACCCAACCACCCCGCTGAACCAGATTCGTCGGCAACTGCCCAATGTACTCAGGGAGGAAAAATACCTGCCGGATATTTCGCGAGACAGAAAATACGTTTGGAGACCTATGAGAGGCGGAGAAGAGATGATTACGAGTGAAGCCCTCGCCGCGAAGCTCATATCCCAGCTACTTGATTTGGTGGAGAGGGATCGCGCTGGCAAGGTTAAGCGGCAGGGATGGTGATAGTCCCCATAGATAGGTTTCTGCTTGTTGGGGCACGGAGTTTTCCCATGCTACGGATCAGCAAACCGCCGTCAGCGTCACAGGTACGGACGGGCTGAGGCCTGTTCCCTTCATGGACTCAAGTTTCGCCTCTTCAAAACGCTGCTTCGTTCAGAGCTTCTACAAGTCTTTTTCGCTGAGAGCAGGAACGTTCTGGAGGGTGAGATAGACTGCCCCACCCTAGCCGCAAAAGAGCGCGGCTAGGATGGGGCACCACAAATTTTGTTCACACTTGGCTTGCAAAGGCTCCGCAGCCTTACAAAACTACAAAAACAGCTGGGCCAGCACCAGCGTAATCGTTGCCAGCAGTTTGATGAGCACATGCAGTGATGGCCCGGCGGTGTCCTTGAAGGGATCGCCGACCGTGTCGCCGACGACCGAGGCCTTGTGCGCCTCCGAGCGCTTGCCGCCGTGGTGGCCCGACTCAATGTAATTTTTGCAGGCGTGCGATCAACTTGCTGGCCATGTTGTCTTCGCTTTCCGTCCAAAGCAGGCGCGTCTCAGCGCCGCAATTCTTTTCCACCGCCTTGGTCAGCGCGACCAGCAGCAGCACATTCTGCTGCAAGCGTTTTTGTCCCTCTGCATCCAGCGGAACCTCTTCGCACAAAAAGGGCGTGTCCAAGCCAAGGTCGATGCGGATGTGGCCCTGCTGCTGGTAGCAGCCCGCATCAAACTCCGGGCCAAAGGCCACGATGCGCAGGGGAAGCTCTTGTTCGCGCCAGAGCGTGTCGAGCAGTCCGTCGCCTTCGGGCATCCAAAGCTTCCAGCGGGTCTCAAACTCGTAGGCGTAATCGTCGTGCAGAAACTCCAAAGCCTCGGTCACGGCCTCCTCGGGCGGAACAGGGCCGGTGGATTCGTTGCCATAAATGCGCTGGAAGGTAGGGGCCTGCTGCCAGTCCAGTGCATAGACGGTGGCCGCATGTACCGGCGGTGTGGGCAACTGACGCAGCACGCTGACCAGGTGCTGCTGCAACTGTTCTAAGCGAAGATTGGGGAACCAAAGGCTGAAGTAGAGCGGGTCGGCCATGTAGAGATTGTACAAGCGGCAGGTTGCACAAAAGGGCAGGATCGCGGGAGGCAAGCCGGGCGAAAATTGCGTAGATGGGATTGCGCGCGCGCAATGCGTGCGAGGTGAGAGAATCTAGGCATCTATGCACTGGACGGTTGAGCGGCTCCGCATGGTTTTGGTGGGGTTGGGAGTTTTGGCAGTGGCGGTGATTCTGGCTGCGCTGGGCTATACGCGCTGGCAGACGCGCAGGATTGCGCGGGATCTTCCAGCCAAGCTGGGCATTCAAATTCAACAATCGACCGAGGGTTTCACCTACTCCAAAACCGAGCAGGGGCGGACGGTCTTTACGCTGCATGCGGCCAATGCGTTGCAATATCGAGCGGGCGGCCATGCGATTCTGCACGATGTGCGCATCCAAATTTTTAATCCCAAGGATGGCAGTTCCAACACGGTCTCCGGCGAACAATTTGAGTACGATCCACAGACGGGCATTGTGCGCGCAGCGGGTGAGGCGCATATGGATCTGCATGTGGCTGCGGGTACAAGCGCAAGTACAGGCGCGAGCGCACAACATGCCGTGCATGTGCTGACGCACGATCTGGTTTTCAATCAAAAAACCGACAGTGCCGTGGCGGGCGGATTGATCGCATTTGATCTGCCGCAGGGGCAGGGCCAGGCCGTCGGCGCGGTTTTCAACGGCAAAATGAGTCAACTGATATTGCAGTCCAAAGTTGCCTTGCATCTGCGTACGCAGCGGGGATGGGCTTGGATCCATGCAACGCAGGCCATCTATAACCAGCAGGGAAGCAGTGTGCAATTGCAGCATGCGGAGTATGCAAGTGCTTCGGAGCGTGCTTCAGCGCAGACGGCGGAGATTTTGCTGCGCGCTGACAACAGTGTGGAGAACATCCACGCCCAAGAGCACGTGCGGTATCGCAATACCAGTGGCGAGTCCGTTGCCGCGGAGTCGATGGTTGCTGCGCTCGACGCTTCGAGTCGCCCGCAGGCGGCACACTTTGCCGGTGGCGTGCAGATGGATGTGCAACAGGCGCAGCAGCGCACGCACGCTTCGGCACAAGAAGGCCAATTTGATTTTGACAGCGCAGGACGTTTGCACCAGGCGGTGCTGGATCGTGCTGTGCGTCTGCGGCAGCGGTTGCAGGGCACTGCTTTGACGCGAACAATGCAGGCGGGGCACATGGTGCTGCATTTTTCTGCGGATGCAAAAAGAAATTTGGAATTAAGCGAAGCGGATGCCAACGGCGATGCCGTGTTGCAGCAAATAAATCCCGTTGCTCCAAACCCCAAACAGGGCCAACAGAAAACTTGGGCAAAGAAGATGAATCTGCACGGGCAGCGGCTGGTAGCGAAGTTTGCCGCAGGCAATCAATTAGAGCGCGTGAATGGAGCTGGCGACACGGAGATACGGAGCGAAGACGCCGATGGCACGGTGAACTCCAGCAGTGGTGACAGGCTGACTGCATTTTTTGCCCCGAACTCACAAGCAGCGCAGACCGTGGACAAGCGCGCAATGAATTTTGATGCCCGCACGCTGCAATCTGCGGTGCAGCAAGGCCATGTGGTGCTGCGCCAGGTGGTCACCCGCGTGGAGACACAGCGACCGAAGCAAATCCACCAGCAAGAATTTTTAAGTGGAAGTGGGGATTCAACCATTGCTGCTGCCCGGGCAGAGTACGCTGCGGGCGCTCAACTGGTGACGTTGACTGGCAGCCCACACTTTCAAAATGCAGACATGGAGATGTTTGCAAACGAGATGCAGTGGAATCGCACAACTGGAGCGATGACAGCAACGGGTGGCGTAAGGGCGACATTGTTCAATGGTGCGCAAGGGGCAGGACTCTTGCGCGGTGCGAATCTGTCTGGCGCGAGCGGGTATGACTCCACGCACATTCTTGCGGATCACGCGCTGTTGCGGCAAAAGGATCACACGGCAGATTTTTCAGGCAACGCACGGCTATGGCAGGGAGCGAATGTGATTGAGGCTCCGACGTTGGAGTTTTTGCAGGGGCAGCAGGAGATTCTTGCTTCTGGCGCTGGCGCATCCGGCGCGGTGCATGGAACCTTTGTGCAGGCGCAGCAGTCCGGTGCTCATACGAGTGCAGCGTCGCCGATGCCAGTGAATGTGACGGGGGACGAACTTGTGTACTCCGATGCGGAACACAAAGCACATTGGACGGGCAGAGTTGTCATGACCATGCAGACCGAACAGATGCAGGCAGATGCAGTGGATTTGTATTTGCAGCCAGCACAGCCTGCCAGCGCAGAGGAAAATAAATCTGCCGCCGCTGGCGTCTTATCAGGACAGACATCCGTAGAAAGATTTGTGGCGCAGGGCAATGTGCAGCTTGTGCAGCCGGGTCGAAGTGGAACTGGGGCGCGAATCGTCTACACTGCCAGTGACGGGCGTTTTGTGCTGACGGGGACGGAGGAACATCCGCCACGTTTGGTAGACGCATCGCAAGGTTCGCTGACGGGGAGAGCATTGGTCTTTGCTTCGGAGCAAAACACGGTGCAGGTTTTAGGCACGCAGCAGCCAACTACAGCAGTGACGCGGGTGCAGAAGTAAATGCAAAAACTCTCGACGGATCATTTGGCCAAGACGTATCGCGGACGGCAGGTGGTGCGCGGCGTGAGCTTGGAGATTCATCAGGGCGAGGTTGTGGGCTTGCTTGGCCCCAATGGCGCGGGCAAGACGACGAGCTTCTATATGATTGTCGGCTTGATTCAGCCGGATGGTGGGCGCGTTCTGATCGATGGCACCGACATCAGCCGCCTGCCGATGTATTTGCGCGCGCGCAATTTCGGCATCAGCTACCTTCCGCAAGAGCCATCTGTCTTTCGCAAGCTGACGGTGGAGGAAAACATTCTTGCCGTGCTGGAGACGCAACCTGGAGGATGGGAACAGCGTTGCACGCGCATGGAAAAACTTGTGGAGCAATTGAATCTGGGCCATGTGCGCAAAACGCATGGCTATGCGCTCTCTGGCGGTGAGAGGCGTCGTGTGGAAATTGCGCGCTGCCTGTGCATTGATCCGCGCTTTATCCTGCTGGACGAACCTTTTTCGGGAATCGATCCAATTGCGGTGCATGATTTGCAGGAAATCATTTTTGATCTCAAGGCCAGCGGCTATGGCATTCTGATTACCGACCACAACGTGCGTGAAACGCTTTCTGTAACGGATCGAGCCTACATCATCAATGAAGGAAAGATATTTCGCAGCGGAACCCCGGAAGAATTGGGACGCGATCCTGACGTGAAACGGGTCTATCTAGGCGAGAGTTTCACGTTTGGCAATTGATTCGTGACTTATTCTAATGTGGCGTAGATGCGCGTATTCAATTTTTCTCTTCCAGCACATGTAAACTGAAGGCAATCGGGAATGAAGGTTCAAGGGCGCGCATGTCATTTCTTCAACAAAGACTGAACGTAAAAGTTTCTCAGAAGCAGGTATTGACCCCTGGCTTGGTGCAGATGGTCAGCGTGCTGGCGCTGAACAAAATGGAATTGAAGGAGATGATCAACGCCGAGATCGTTGAGAATCCTGTGCTGGAGGAGTTGGACGAGAGCACACCGGTACTCGAAGAGGTGCAAGGCGCGGAAGATGTACCAGCCGAGGCAACCGAGATTCCCAAGGCCGAGCGTGATCCTTTCGAAGAGATTGATTTTGGTTCCTATTTTCAGGATTATTTAGATCCTGGTTTTCGCTCCCCCGATGGCGGCGAGAGCGATGAGCGGCCTTCCTTTGAAAATTTTCTTTCACAGCCCAGCACACTGTCCGATCATTTATTGTGGCAATTGGGTCCGCTGCATCTGAAACCCGAGGTGCATGAGGCGGCAGAACTGATCATTGGCAATCTCAATGAGGATGGATATCTGACGGCGAGTGAGGCGGAGTTGCTTGCATCTCTGTCCGAGAATATGGCAGGTATGCAGCTGCATGCGGATGTGCCGCATGCTCCGGAGACTCCGGCCATCCTGCAAGAAAAAGCAGCCGATACATATCCAGCAGCGCTGCGGGATGCGCTGGCCGAGGCACTGCGCATCGTGCGTGGCTTTGATCCTTCCGGCATTGCAGCGCGGGATCTGCGGGAGTGTTTGCTCATCCAGATCGACCAACGCGGGCATGAAGCTGCGCTGTTGAATGCTGCCGGGGCGAGTAGAAGCGGTTCTGCCATACTGCAAAAAGATGTATCAGAAGCGCTGGCGCACAGCGAAGCGGAGGCGGTGGATGCCTTGGCACGCGCAATCATTTCCGATCATTTGTCCCATTTGCAAAAACGCGATCTGCGCGAGTTGGCTAAGCTGACCGGCAGTACCAGTGCGCGCGTGCAAATGGCAATCGATTTGATCCGCAGTTTGGATCCACGACCGGGACGTCGCTACAACCGTGAAGAGGCGCGGCTGATTGAGCCGGACGTCGCTTTTGTAAAGCGCGATGGGGAATATGTGGTCGTGATGAACGAGGATGATCTGCCCACGCTGCGCCTGAACCAGGGCTATAGGCGCATGATTACGCAGGGCGGTGCGGATCGCGATGTGCGCGATTACGTGAAGGAACGCTATCGCTCAGCCATTCAATTGATGCGTAACATTGAGCAGCGCAGGAACACGATTTTGCGCACGTGTGAGGCGATCGTTCAACGCCAGCAGGAATTCATGGAAAATGGCGTGGAGGCGCTGCATCCGATGATGATTAAGGAGGTTGCAGAGGAGATTGGTGTGCATCCTTCTACGGTGAGCCGCGCTGTAGCCAACAAATATGTTCACACTCCGCAAGGGGTTTTTGAGCTGCGCTACTTTTTTTCTGAAGGCGTCAATGGCCCGGAGGGCGCAGAGACGCCCTTGCTCTTGCTCAAGCTCAAGGTGAAGAAGATGATCGAAGAGGAGGACCAAAGCAAGCCGTTGACGGATGATGCCATCGCGCTAGCTTTGCGGGAGCAGGGCATTAACGTTACCAGGCGCACTGTGGCCAAATATCGTGAGGACTTAGGGATTCCCAGCACACACCAACGGCGTGTGCGCAGTTAATATGTCGATAGGTTGATGAATTGCACTCCAGTCTGTCATCATCAAGCCAACAGAACCCAAAGATCACTAAAAAAATGAAAACAACCAGCAAGGAGAAGTTGCATGCAGGCTGAATTTACCGGACGAAGGCAGAAGGTTACCAAAGGCCTAAGGGCCATGGCAGAAGAGGGATTGAGCCGGATTGAGAAGGTGGTGGGCCGCAGCGCCAGCGCGCATGTGACATTTTCCCAAGAGAAATACGGGCACGCGGTGGAAGTTGCCATAAAGACCAAACTGCAAATGATTGTGGGTTTGGCTGAAGCGGCGGACTCTGGTACTGCGCTGCGCGCGGCACTGGACAAAGTGGAGAAGCAAGCGCTGCGCAGCAAGGGACGCAAGATCGACGCGCACCGCCATGGCAAGGAAGAAACTGCGATGAAAGCCACATCCAGCCAAGCCAATGCGAAGCTAAAGCCGAGCGCGAATGTTGCTTTGGATGCGCAAGACATCGCAGCGGAACTGCATGTGATTCCTTCCAAGGAGTCCGTGGCGAAGCATGCAATGTCCATCCACGAGGCGGTGAAAGAAGCGGAATATAAGGATCGAGATGTATTTGTCTTTCGTGATCACGCTGGCGATGTGAAGGTATTGCATCGGACGAAGAGTGGAACCGTGCAGTTGATCGAAGTCCCGTAACCAGAAAGCAGCAATGCGCACACGGGAAAAGAGTGAGGGTGTCACCGCATGAAAGCCAAGAGCAAGAAGTTGGCACGCGTGCAGAAGACGAGTGTTGCTCGCAACAGCAAGCGCACGAAGGCGCTGAAGGATCAGCGTGCAGCGGGCAATGAGCTGGTGATTTTGACCGGGCTATCCGGCTCCGGCAAACTCTCCGCGCTCAAGGCATTTGAGGACTTGGGCTACTATGCGGTCGACAATCTTCCCGTGGATTTGATTGAGCCGTTTGCAGACCTGATTCGCCAATCTCCGGAGACGCGGCAGGCGGCGCTGGTGGTGGACATACGCGAAGGCGCACAACTGGAGCGTTTGCCGGCGGCGTTGCGCAAAATTCGACAAATGCTGCCCACTCGGGTGGTTTTTTTGGAGACGGCAGAGGACGCCTTGGTGCGACGATTTTCTGAGACGCGCCGTCCGCATCCGCTGGGCAATGGCAACACGGTGCTGCGCTCGATTCACTCTGAACGCAAGATGCTGGAGCCGCTGCGCGACCTGGCAGACGTGGTCATTGATACCACGCGTTTCAACGTGCATGAACTGCGTGCGCACATCAATGGGTTGTTCCAGTCGCAGCATGTCGGAGATAAAAATCTTTTAGTTTCGGCCATCAGCTTTGGCTACAAGCATGGCATTCCACAAGAGGCCGATTTGGTCTTCGACGTGCGCTTTCTGCCGAATCCGCATTTCGTTCCGGAGTTTCGTCCGCTCACAGGACGCGATGCGCCCGTGGTGCGCTACATCAATCGCTTTCCTGCGACCAAGGAATTTATCGCACGGCTGCATGAGTTTTTGCTCTTCTTGCTTCCGCAATACATGCAGGAAGGCAAGAGTTATTTGTCGATCGCCTTCGGTTGTACTGGTGGGCAGCATCGCTCTGTGATGGTGGCTGAGCGGGTAAAAAAATTGTTGACCAGCGCGGGTTATCGCGTAAAGTGCGTACACCGCGACATTCCGCGCTAGCCGTTACATCAAGTGCAGGGCATCCACGTCGATGGTCAGGGCCCGACGGGGAATCTCGGACTGTGCGGCAAAATCCAGCAGACTGCGGACGAGCAGAGCCAATTCTTTGCGGCTGGAACTTTTCAAGATGAGATGAAAGCGGTGAATGCGCTTGATGCGCGCGATGGGCGCGGCGGCAGGTCCTAATACACGCACATGCGGGTGCGGATGCTGCTCTAGCCAGCGGCCTATTTGCCGGGCCCAGCCCGCTGCCTTTTGCTCGTCGGTGTGTTCCAAAAGAATGTTGGTGAGCACGGCAGCGGGCGGATAATGCAGCAGCTTGCGATAACGCAGCTCCTGCGTTGCGAAGGCTGCATAGTTGTGCGCTGCGGCCTGTTGAATCGCGTAGTGGTCAGGATAGTAAGTTTGCACCAGCACGCGGCCAGCACGCTCGCCGCGTCCGGCGCGTCCGGCAACTTGGGTGATCAGTTGAAAGACGCGTTCAGCGGCGCGAAAGTCCGGCAGGCCCAGAGCATGATCTGCACCCAGCACTCCGACAAGCGTGACGCCGTGCATGTCATGGCCTTTGGCGATCATCTGTGTGCCGACGAGCATGTTGATTTCTCCACGGTGCAGTTGCGTCAGCACACGCTCAAAATCTCTGTGGCCGCGCATGGTGTCTCTGTCCATGCGCGCGATTCTGGCTGCAGGAAACATCGCACGCAGACGCTCTTCCCCTTGTTGGGAGCCAACGCCAAAGGAGTAGAGGTGCTCGCTGTCGCAAGATGGGCAGCGCTTGGGAACGGTGCGACGAAAGCCGCAGTAATGGCACTCCAATCGTTGGCCGGCGGTGGCAAGAGCAGAAGAGTCCTCCACGGATTTGTGATGGGTCAGTGAAATGGCGCAATTTTCACATTCGAGTTTTGCGCCGCACGCACGGCAGAGCACAACATAGGAATATCCACGCCGATTCAGAAGCAGCATCACTTGTTCGCCGCGTTCAAGGGTTTCCTCGATGGCCGTGTGCAACGCTCGTGAAAGCAGTTGTTCTTGTCCAACCTCACGGAACTCCTGCCTCATGTCAATCAGCGTCACCTCTGGCAGTGGACGATCCGCAACTCGCTGCGGCATGGAGAGCAGTGTGTATTTGCCGCGTTCAACGTTCGACCAAGATTCCAGCGATGGCGTGGCTGAGCCGAGTACGACGGTGGCCTGATGCAGCCGCGCACGCATGACTGCAACATCCCGTGCATGGTAGCGTGGCATCTCGGCCTGCTTGTACGAGGAGTCGTGCTCTTCGTCGACAATCACGAGAGCAAGATCGCGCAGGGGTGCAAAGACCGCCGAGCGCGTGCCAACAACCACGCGAGCCTCTCCGTTGTGAATGCGACGCCATTGTTCCACCCGCTCAGTAGGCGTGAGTGCGGAGTGGAGCAACGCGACTTGATCCCCGAAGACAGCTTGCATCTGTGCAACCATCGCCGGAGTCAACCCAATTTCTGGTACCAGAAGCAGACTGCCGCGGCCTGCATCCAGCGTGCGACGCATCGCCGCCAGATAGACGGCGGTCTTGCCAGAGCCAGTAATGCCATGCAGTAAAAAGGAGGAAAAGCGGCCCGCTTGCACATTGGCCGAGATTGTCTGGAGCGCATCGGCTTGCGTTGCGTTCAATACATGTGTCGAGGAAAGCCCAGCACGTACAGCAGCTGATTGTGCAAAGGGAGATGCGGCTGGGACCTCCTCGATGCACACGAGTCCCCGCCGCACCAGTGTGGCCAATGTGGTTTTGGGCACGGGAAGTTGCGCCAGTGTTTGTACAGGCAAGCGAGCCTGTGCGCCAGCAAGTTCTGCGAGCAAAATTTGCTGATTTGTGTTGAGCTTAGGCAGACGCAGATTTTCCACCAGCACGGCAATGGAAACGGTGCGGTGTACCGCGCGAGATTCAGCGGCGGAGTCGCGCTCAATCCAACGCTTGCGCAGAAGGCTTTGCAGCATGGCCGCGTCGGCCTTCGATTTCTTCAGCGACGTTGCAGTGGCCACACCGCCTCCGGCGGCAAGTTGCTCCAAGACCGCGTATTCGAGATTGGCTGCACCGGCATCCCCGGGCGTGTGGAACAAGGCCTGGGATTGCGTGGCGAGCGTGCGGCGTCCGAGTTCAGTGATGCGGTAGGATGTGCGCTGGCGCAGCTCCGCTTGCAGTGGAAGCATGGTGCGCAGCACCTCACCCAGCGGAGCAAGATAGTATTGCGCAATCCACTGGCCCAGTTCGAGCAGAGGCGCGGTGAGCACCGGCTCCACATCGACAACGCGCAGGATGGGCTTGAGATTTTTTTCCTGTCCTGCGGGTGGCTGAGAATGCAGGCGCACAACGACGCCAAGCATTTGCTCACTGCGAAAGGCGACCATGACGCGCGCACCCAGCTCCGGTGCTGGCCCCTCTACGGTGTAGGTGAAGAGGGAATCGACGGGAATTGGAAGCGCGACGTCACAGTAGAGGGGCATGTGCAGGGATGGCATCTGTTGCGGCTTGCGGCCGCAGTTAGCTCAAATGCTCCTGCAGGTGTGCCAAGGTGCGTTGCAGGGCCAGAGCGGCAATCTCTTTTTTGTAAACATTCGGGTCCACGTCGCGGTTGAAGGCGTGGCCAGCTTCATATTTATAGACAGGGAAGCCGGGATATTCGTGCTCCACCGTATCGATCACGCTTTGCGGTATGTGCGTGTCCAGAGCGCCAAAGTGAAAGATGGCCGGGCACTGCGCCTTTTCTGTAATGCACTCCTGAATGCCGCCGGGATAATACGAGGCCGTGGCGCTGACGCCGCGCAGGCGCGTGTTGCTGAGCCAGGCTAATTTTCCGCCCCAGCAAAAACCAACGACGCCCACCTTCTGTATGCCCGGTTGTTGGCGCAGGTAGTCAATCGCGGCTTGGACGTCGGCCAGCGTTTCGGCCAACGGCAGTGATTTGGCAATGGCGAAGCCTTCCTGCATGCCCGTGGTGTCGTAGGCCAATTCGACATGCTTGCGCGCACGGTCAAAGAGCGCAGGCGCAAGAGCGAGATAGCCCTGCTGTGCGTAAACATCTGCAACCGAACGAATATGCGGGTTGATGCCGAAGATCTCTTGCAAAACGACAACGCCGGCTTTGGGCGCGCTCTTGGGTTGGGCCAGATAGGCGTCGAGTGTGTGGCCATCGCTGGTCTTGAGAGAAAGCATCTGTGACATGAATCATCCTCCGAGAAATTGAGTCCGCAAGATGATTGTCGCAAGAATGAAGAAGTTGTGCATCCAGACCGAGCGCAGTACGAAAAAATCGACTACGTCGCTCGTTGTCTGTCCAGCGACACCCCAAGATTGCCGATCGAACACTTGAGGTGTCGAAATGAAATGGCTATTGCCCCTGTAGGCCTGGCGGCAGGGGAATGGTGATGTCCATCGTTTTAACTGGCCCCAGCGTGTCGAGCGGCGTGCCGAATTGCTGGGCATTGCCGACCACCAGCGTTGCCAGCTTGCTGGCGTGGACGTACTTCTGCGCCACGCGCGTTACATCGGCAGCGGTGACCCGCTCAATGCCTGCGCGATACTGATCGAGAAAATCCAACGGGTAGTTGTAGAAGGCCAAGTTGGCCTGTTCGCGCAGAATTTTTGCGCGGGAATCGTAGTGGAAGATGTAGGAGTTGAGTATCTGATCCTTGGCCTTGCGTAGCTCATCGGCGGTGGGCGGCTGGGTTTTCAGCGCGCGCACCTGTTGCAGCATGGCTTGGATGGCCTGCACGGTGCTGGAGCTTTTTGTGCCTGCTGCGACATAAAAAATTCCGGGGTGGCCATAGTCTGCGCCGTACGCGCCGGAGACGGAGTAGGCCAGGCCGAGCCGCGTGCGCACGGATTGAAAGAGGCGCGAGCCAAAGCCTCCGCTGAAGATTTCATTCATCACTGTTAGCGCGTAATAGTCGGGATTGTTGCGCTCTGTGCCCAGGCCGACGAGCCAGATATTGCTTTGATCCACGTCGTCTTTTTGCACGAAATAAACGCCGTTTTGCGCCGGAGTGAATGACTTGGGCGCAGAGACAAACGCCGTGCCGCGCGGCAGGGAGCCGAAGGCTGCGCGCAGCTTCTGCTCCATGGCGGTGGAGTCAAAGTCGCCGGTGACGCCGACGATCATATTGGCGGGCGCGACGGTGCGCGCGTGCCACTGGTCAAAATCCGCCAGCGTGACAGCCTGCACGGTGGCAAACTCTGGGATGCGCGCGTATGGATTGTTTTGGCCGTAGGCAAGCTGGAGCGCCTTGCGCCGCGCAATGGCGCTCGCGCTGTCATTGCGGCGGATGATGCCGGTCTCCTCCTGTTGCTGGGCCAGTTGCAACTTGTCGGCGCGGAATTGCGGATGCAGTAGTAAGTCCGCAGCCATGCCGAAGATAGAGTCAAAGTCGCGGCTGAGGCACGACCATGTAAGCGATGTGGAGTCGTCGTCGTTGGCGGTTTCAATCTTGGCAGCCTTGGCTTCGAGAATGTCATCCATCTGATCGCCGTTCAACTTGGCCGTGCCGCTGGTGCGCCAGGCTTGGCTGTACAGGTCGAGCATGCCGGCCTTGCTTGCTGGCTCATCGCTGGAGCCGCCGCGGATGAGCACGAAGCCGTCAATCAAGGGCAACTCGTGATCCTCTTGCAGAAAAATGGTGAGGCCGTTGGCCAGCACGATGCGCTTGGGCTGCTGGGGATGAAAGGCGGGCAGCGGGGGAATGGGAATCTTCGTCCAGGGCTGTGCTTGTTGGGGCTGCGCCTGTGACGCCCGCGCGTGCGTTGCCTGCGCCATGGCAGCGGGCGCGAACATGCCGGTGAGTGCGACGGTGGCGCAGGCGTAGCGGAGGATTGCATTGTGCATGGATGAATTTTTCATTAGCGTGCACCTGCCTTGGCCGGGGTGGCAGCGGTTTGCGCCGGCTTCTTCGGTTGCGTGGGTGGTGTGTATTCGATCATGGCGTAGGTGCGGTTGTCTGCGGTGAAGACCTGATTGGCGACGCGGCGAATGTCGGCTTTGGTGACGGCATCAATCTTTTGCATTTGGTTGAAGAGCATGCGCCAGTCGCCATAGCGCAACTGATAGGTGCCGAGTTCTTCGGCCAGCCCTTGGTTGTCATCCAGACTGCGCAGCAGGTCAACGCGGGCGCGCGTCTTGTACATTTGCAACTCGGCGTCGGTGACGTCCTGGGTCTTGAGCAGATCAATTTGCTTGTGGATGGCGGCGCGCATCTGCCGCGGTGTGTGGCCGGGCGTGGGGACGGCGTAAAACGCGAAGAGGTTCGGGTACTTGTCGCCGGGAAATCCGCTGAAGCCAGCCGCATCGGCGGCGATTTTCTGGTCACGCACCAGGCTGCGGTACAGGCGCGAGGTGCGGCCGTTCGACAGAATGTCGCTGATGGCGTCGTAAACGGTATCGTCTTTGTCGAGATAATCCGGGCGATGGTAGCCCTCAACATAAATGGGCTGGGTCGTTTCGCGCAGAAACACGGCGCGCTCACCGCGCTGGGGTGGCTCGACCGTGGCCAGCGGCTGCGGCTTGGGCCCGGCGGGGATGGCACCAAAGTATTTTGTCAGCATGGGCAGCGCGGTTTTGGGGTCGATGTCGCCAACGACGGTGACGACGATGTTGGCCGGAACGTAATACTTTTTGTGGAAGGCCATGGCCTGCGTGGCGCTGATCTGCGTGATCTCTGACTCCCACCCAACGCCGGGCCGACCATAAGGATGCGCGGTGTAGGCAGCGGCGAGAAATTGCTCCACCAGATAGCCGATGGGGCTGGAGTCAATGCGCATACGACGCTCTTCATTGACGACGTTGCGTTCCTTGTAGAACTCGCGCGGAACGGGATGGGCGATGCGTCCGCTCTCCATATAAGCCCACAGTTGCAGGCGATTGACGGGCATGCTCCAGAAGTACTGCGTGTCGTCGAGCGAGGTGCTGGCGTTGATGCCGGTTGCGCCGTTGGCCTCGGCGATTTGCGTGAACTGGTTGGGGATGACGTACTTTTGCGCAGCGGCCACGGCGGCGTCAAACTGCGCGTGCAGCGCAGCCAGCTTGGCTGGGTCGCGGCCAACCCTCTTGCGGAACTCAGCATCATAAGCGGCGTAGGCGGTTTCCACCTTGGCCAGCGCGATTTTTTCTGCCGGGTAATTGGTGGTGCCGATGGTGTCTGTGCCCTTGAAGGCCAGATGCTCAAACATGTGCGCAATGCCCGACTCGCCCATGGGGTCTTGCACGCTGCCTGCGTCCACGATGGTGAAGAAGCTGAAGACGGGCGCTTCGGGCCGACGGCAAAGGATGAGCGTCAGCCCATTCGGTAGCACTTTGACGGTGACGCGCTTCTCAAAGCTGGCTAAATCCTGTGCGCGGGCCGTGCCGAACAGGCAGAGCGCAGCCAGCATGGCTGGGAGAAAAATGCGGCGGTGCAGAGTCATCATCGCGGTGGAATCCTCATGGCAGGTGCAGAACTTCTAAAAATTCGAAGCTAAACGCTGCAGGGAGGGAAGTCAACGGAGGTTGGGAAATTGGTTATTTTTTTGCTTAGGAGAAAACGGATTCAGTTTCAGTGCTGTCCCTCAGGGGCTAAAGCCCTCCCTTATTTCATGTACATACGGCGGGACTAAAGTCCCGCCCCTTCAAAATCGCGCACTGAAAACACAGACTTATGCAAAGATTTCTTGGAGGTGAAGGGGACGGGCTTTAGCCCGTCCATATCCTCTGCAAAAACTCTCCGGGCTTCAGCCACCGAGGGAGGGTTTTTCAAGCTGACACACTCCCAAATCCTAGCCGAAATACTTGCGCGGACAGATCGCTGAACGATGGCAGACATGTCAGGAGGTATATATGTCTTCGATGAGCACATCGAAGATTTAGCCGAGCATGCTACTACATGTGTTAGCTCAAAAGCTTATGCCAGTGCGTAGTTGTGGCATCACGCAATGTGTACCCTTTGCGATTGCAGTGAATATAACGAAGCAGAGATACACACTGCGACAGACGACAACAGCATCGGGGGCATCAATTTATTTTGACGATAAAGCGAAGAATAAAGCGCAATGTATTTATAGTTCAAAGATTTATACAAAAAAATTAAAAAAACACTTGACAAGATATTGAAAGTACCTTTAACTCATTAAAGAATCGAGCACGCGCCATCCAGCGCCTCCTTTTGTGGAAATGGATACAAGCGGCGACTCTTAGTCGAAAACGGCTAAGTTCGCCGTTTTCTTTTTGGGTTAGAAATAAAAATCAAAGGAGAAACAACATGCACAAGACTCGCAGGGAAGTGAACGAGCATACTACTACTGATGAAGTTATCAAGTATTATTGGTGCTATTTGTCGCGCAACAAAGAGTATGCAACGCATTTCGAACAGTTCAAAAAGCGTTATAACTCGGACAAGAAATCCGCTGAAGCAGAGGCCGTAGTTTTTTCTCTATTCCGAGCCGAAAAGCTGAAGCCTGAGATTTTTGAAGATCCCAGCACTGGTGGCCCAGACTTCATATGTAATCCATCGTCGGAGGAGTCGTTTCTTTTAGAGGTAACATCGCTGGATTCGGCTTCGGTCTCAAAGAAATCCGATCTGCCGCTAACGATGAGCGGTGCAGGACGCGGTGCTTTCGGTCTCATCACTGACAAACTACTTTCGGCAGTTAAGAGCAAGACCAAGCAATTAAGTGGCCGAGGTCTTCCCGGAGTTCTCGTCATCACTTCCGCTTATGATTTCTCCGGCTTGCTGTTAGACAGGATGTCCGCTGAATGCCTGATGACCTCTGCTCCACAATTCAACGAACCTTTGAATGGCGGCCCAGATTACATGACGACTGACCTTCGTAATGCGGTGTTTTGCCGTCCCGGTCTTTTCAATGCCTCTGGGGAGCAGATGTTTTTGCCGTGTCGTAAGAGCGTTTCGGCAATCCTCTTGATTCAAATATATCCAAGTTGCACACGGATCGTTGGATTACTCCATCCAGAACCTGCAATTCCATTCAATCCGAACTGGTTTCCGAAAGTTCCTTACTTGCGTTTTAGGCAATGGCCACTTGCTGCCAACAACATCGATACTGAATGGATTCTTGGGGATCACGAACACGAGGAGGCCACATTTGTGCATAGAAGGATTTCTTAGTGCATCTGGTAGCCCAATACGGAAGATTCACATATAGGCAGTGATCGCATAATCGTTGAATCTACGACATAGTCATTCTTCGCTCTCTTCGACTTCGCTCAGGGCTGGCTCTGCTTTGCTTCTCAGAATGACACCATTAGTGTGCCCTTTGCGCCGAGATGGGAGAGCGCATCGAAGTATGCAGCGCGGTTCGCTTGACCGGCGCGGAGGCGAGCAGTAGAGTTCCCCACAGTACGATTTTGTTGCAACGTGCCACT
>DAHWKP010000200.1:0-3749 GCA_027343585.1 Acidobacteriaceae bacterium | reverse complement strand
TTGTCTTTGGGCAGGCCGAACCATTCCTTCGAGGTCACCAACTCCCACGCATAGGCGATGGCTTCTTTTTTGAAGTAGTCGCCAAAGCTGAAGTTGCCGAGCATCTCAAAAAATGTGTGGTGGCGGCGGGTGAAGCCAACGTTCTCCAGATCGTTGTGCTTGCCTCCGGCGCGGACGCACTTCTGCGCAGTGGTGGCGCGGGAGTAGGCGCGTTTTTCCGCGCCGAGAAAGACATCCTTAAACTGATTCATGCCCGCGTTGGTAAAGAGCAGCGTGGGGTCATTGTGCGGCACCAGCGAAGACGAGTGAACGCGGGTGTGGCCTTTGCTCTCAAAAAACTTCAGGAACATTTCCCGGATTGCGGCGCCGGACATGGGAGGATTTTTCTGGCTGGACATGATTGCTTCCAGTTTAACAATTGCGCAGGGGGCGGCGCGGGAATCTGTTCGGTACAGCGGCTAATAGGCGATGGGCAGCGTGAAAGAAAATACGGAGCCATGGCCGACTTGGCTGGTGCAGGTAATCTTGCCATTGTGCGCCTCCACAATGGCGCGCACAATGGCAAGGCCCATGCCCGTGCCCGGCACCAATCCGCGACGCTCGCGGCCACGATAAAACTTGTCGAAGATCATGGACTGCTCCAGATCGTCAATGCCTGCGCCACGGTCGGCCACGTTGATGGTCAGCGTTCCTTCGCCAGCTTCGGCGCTGATGAAGATTGGACTGCCTTCCTCGGAATACTTCACCGCGTTCTCCAGCAGGTGCCGCAACACTTTGGTGATGTAGGTTAAATCCATGCGCGCCAGCGGCAGCGACTCCGGCAGGCGCACCTCCACGGGATTGTGATGCAGCACCTCCGCCAGATCGGCCAGGGCCGCATCCACAGCGGCGCGGACGGGATGCGGACGGATGTCCAGCTTGACCTCGCGTGCGTCCAGTTGCGCCATCTCCACCGCTTCTGCAATCAAGCGATTGAGCCGGTCGGTCTCCTCTTCGATCACGGCGTACATCTCTTCCTTTTGCTCCGCAGCCATATCCGGCGTGGCGCGCACGCTGGTAATGGAGGCCTTGATGGCGGTCAGTGGCGTGCGCAGCTCATGGGTAATCGAGTCCAGCAGGGCCGTGCGCAGGCGCTCACTTTCGCGCGCGGCCTCGACGCGGGTCAGTTGTTCGAGCGCGTCGGCGCGTTCCACGGCAATGGCGATCAGTCCAGCCAGCGCCTCCAAGGTCTCGCGTGAGGGCAGCGGCCCGCGCACGGCCAGCGCGCCCATCGGTCGCACGCCCATCATGAGAGGAGCATAAAAAATGTGCGCGCCCTCCTGCACCGGCTCGCGGCTTTGGGCGGCCTCACGCAGCCGCTCGGCGGGCAGGTCCAACGCATTGCCGCTGGAGCGGTAGATGCGGTTGCGCCTGCTGGCGAGCAATGCGGCTTCCATAAATCCAAAGGCCAGCGTGATGTCGCCCGGAATGCGCGTCAGCAATTCCGTAGGGTTTTCTGTGACGAGCAACTGCTGGCTGAAGCCGTACAGCCGCTCCACTTCCCGGCGGCGCTGGTTGGCCTTGTCCGCCTCCCTGCGCACGCGCTCGGCCAGGTGGCTGGCGATGACCGCAGTCACCAAAAATGCGAACAGCGCCACCCAGTTGCGCGTGTCGGCCACGGTGAGGGTGAGCACTGGAGGAAGAAAAAAGTAATTGAAGGCCAGCGTGGAGAGCAGGGAAACGAAGACCGCCGGGCGCAGTCCCCAACTGGCCGCCGTAAACAAAACAGCCAATAAAAATGAGAGCGCCACCGTGGTGCGATTTACGTGGAACAGGCGGTATTCAACGAACGTAATCGCTGCGACTGCAACCGCCCCAGCCAGGTACTCCGCAATTTTCAGTACGCGGTTTTTGCTCATGCGTTGTATTGTACGAAGAAGAGGCGTCCATGGTTGCATCTAGGGAACAATTCGTTTCCGGCAAGACTCCCGAAGACTGGCTGGAGCAGGCTGCGGAAGAAAAGACCGCAGGCATCTTCAAAGTATTTTTGGGCTACGCGCCGGGCGTGGGGAAAACCTACAACATGCTCAGCGAGGCACTGCGCCGCGCCAGCCGCGGAGAGGATGTTGTGGCCGGCGTGATCGAAACGCACGGGCGTAAGGGCACCGCCGAGCTGGCAGAACAGATTGGCTTCGTTCCGTTGCGTCCGCTGGAGTACAAGGGTACGGTGTTTCACGAGATGGATGTGGATGCAATCCTGCGGCGCAAACCTGCCGTGGTGCTGGTGGATGAGCTGGCGCACACCAATGTCGCAGGCAGCAAACATCGGAAACGCTATGAGGATGTGTTGGAGATTCTCGCGGCGAAGATCGACGTGCTGACCACGGTGAACATTCAGCACATTGAGAGCCTGGGGCCGACCGTGCAAAGCATCACCGGCATCGCCATTCGTGAGACGGTGCCCGATTGGGTAATGGAGCGGGCCGACCAAGTGGTGATGTCCGACCTGACGCCCGAGGCTTTGCAAACCCGCATGCGCCGTGGAGACATCTATCCGCAGGAACGCGTGGAACGGGCGCTGACCAATTTCTTCCGGCGCGGCAACCTGATGGCGTTGCGCGAACTGGCCTTGCGCCAGGTGACGCGCGCAGTGGATCGCAGCCTGGATTCCTATCTGCGCCGCAAGCGTTTTGGTGACCACTGGCAGGTACAGGAGCGCATCGCGGTCTGCATTAGCGCCAGCCCGGCAGCGCAACAGTTGATTGCCCGCGGTGCGCGCATCGCCGAAGGTATCGACGCGGAGCTGTTCGTGGTACACGTTGGCAGCGAGGCGGAGTTGGAGCCGGAGGAGCGGCGCAGTCTGCAGGCCAATATTCGCTTTGCGGAAAACCTTTCCGCGCAAGTGATCTTTTTGAAAGGGAAGACCGTTGCCAATGCGCTGGCCGCCTTTGCCCAGGAGAAACGCATTACGCAAATTCTTCTCGGACGCAAGTCGGTACATGGCTTCAAAAAATATCTGTACTACTCTGCGATTCAGCGGCTGTTGAAAGGCGCGCCGCAGGTCGATGTACACATCATTACGCAGGATGCGCGATGAACAAGCCTCGCCTGCTTTTGGTCGATGACGAGCCGCAAATTACCCGGGTTTTGCGCACGGCGTTGACCATCCAGGGCTACGAAATTCAAACGGCTACCGATGGAGCGAGCGCTCTACGCTTGTTTGAGCAGTGGAATCCCGACATGGTGATCACGGATCTGGCGATGCCCAAGATGGACGGCGTTGCGCTCTGCCGCGAGATTCGTATGCGCTCACAGGTGCCGGTGCTGGTGCTCTCTGTGCGCGATCAGGAGCAAACAAAAGTGGAGGCGCTCGATGCGGGCGCGGATGATTTTGTCACCAAGCCCTTCAGCACCGGAGAACTCCTGGCGCGTGTACGCGCCAATCTACGCCGCGCGGCGCAGCAGCCGGAAGTAGAACACGCAACAGGAGCAGTGCTGGAGGCTGGACGCTTCCGCATTGATCCGGAGGCGCATCAAGTACTCGTGGCTGGCCAGCCGGTACGCCTGACGCCGAAAGAGTTTGATCTGCTGCATTACCTGGCGCAACATCCGGGAAAGGTGCTCACGCATCGGCAGCTTTTGGTTGCAGTTTGGGGAGCGCATAGCACCGAGCAACCGGAGTATCTGCGTGTCTTCATTGGCCAGTTGCGCAAGAAGATCGAATCGGACGACGGCATCAAATTCATCCTGACCGAGCCGTGGGTCGGCTA
>DAHWKP010000192.1:0-1162 GCA_027343585.1 Acidobacteriaceae bacterium | reverse complement strand
TGGGCGCTGCTGTGGGCGCACCGAATGGCCCCACCAGCCTGCGCATTTTTGTCGGCCCCAAAAAGCTGGGCTTGCTGCACAGCATTCACGCCTCGGCAGCCGATGGCAAAACAACCGGGCCGGATCTGGTGCCGATCGTTCACTATGGAATGTTTTCGTTTCTGGCCAAGCCGCTCTTTTACGCGCTGCGCTGGATGCACAACCACATCGTAGCCAACTGGGGCTGGGCGATTCTGCTCTTCACCGTGCTCATCACGCTGGCCATGCTGCCGACGCGCATCGCCATGATGAAGTCGTCCATCAAGATGCAGCGCGTGCAGCCGCAGATGAACGCGATCAAGGAAAAATATAAGAAGTACAAGTTCGATGATCCGCGCAAGCGCGACATGAACCTGGAGATGCAGCAGCTCTACCGCGATGAGGGCATCAACATGTTTGGCGGCTGCCTGCCCATGCTGATCCAGTTCCCGCTGATCTTCGCGTTCTACGCCATGCTGGAGAATGCCATTGAGCTGCGCCACGCGCACTGGTTCTGGCTCCATGATCTCTCCGCGCCGGATCCGTATCACATTCTGCCGATTTTGATGGTGGTCTCGCAGTTCGCCTTTCAGCTGTTTACGCCCACGCCGGGTGTTGATGCAGCCCAGCAGAAGATGATGGCCTTCACCATGCCACTCTTCAGCGGATTCATCACGTGGCATTACGCCTCTGGCTTGGCGCTCTATTGGGCGTGCAGCAACCTGATCGGCATCTTCATGCAGTTGGGCATCAACCGCACCAGCCTGGGCAAGGAACTGCGCGCGATTCAGGCCAAGCGCGCCGCCAAAAAACAAGGCAAGCCCGCGCTGGCGCGCAGATGATATATTTCCCACGCGCATTGTGTGGACACTAAATTCGACGCAGATTTTCAGGGAGAGCCATGCCAATCGAGGATTATCGCGCCGCTGCACAGAAGATCGACACGCTGATGAAGACGCTGATCGGCACAGGCGGGCTACGCCTGAAGTACCGCATCACCGCAGGCCCCGGCGCAGCCGATCCCGATGGGCTGGAGTCGCGCGAGATTTACGTCGAACTGGGCGGCCCGGACAAGCCGCTGCTACTCGAGCGCAACGCGGAGCTGCTCTACTCCATCGAGCACATCGCGGCCAAAACTCTGCGC
>DAHWKP010000191.1:0-1107 GCA_027343585.1 Acidobacteriaceae bacterium | reverse complement strand
CCAGCGTGCGAAAGCGCGCGCGATAGGCAGCGGTGTAGAGCGTGACCTGCTCCCCGCGCCGGTGCAGCAGATTGGCGGGGATGGCCGCGTGGGCTGGGCGTCCGGTGGCCAAGGCAATCTTCATCGCGCGCACAGCTCCGTCAGCAATTGCACCCAGCGCTCGCCATATTGTTGCCAGCCACCCAGGCTGCGCACGCGCTCCAGTGCAGCCGCGCTCATGCACTGTTGCAGCAGCGGATCATCGGCGAGCTGTTGCATTCGATCGGCCAGCGCCTGCGGATCGCGGATGGGCACGATGAAGCCTTCCTTGCCATCGGTGAACAAGTCTTCCGCGCCGGTGTTGGTGGTGGCGATGACAGGACAGCCACAGGCCATCGCTTGCGCCTGCACCAATGCGAGACCCTCTTCGACGCTGGGCAAAACCAAAGCATGGCTGCGTCGGAAGCGGCGCGCCAACTCTTCGCTGGAGAGCACACCGAGAAATTCCACCTGTTCCAGCGGCAGCTTGGACAGCAGGGAGCGCATCTCCGGCTGCACGGCCCCGGCCATCCACAAACGTTTGCGCGGATGACGCAAGCGCGCGAAGGCCTCCAGCAGATCGGGCACTCCTTTGCGCAGGCAGATTTGCCCGGCAAAGAGCACCTGAAATGTATCGGCAGCGGGACGGCCCTGCGGCGCGAAACGATCCAGGCGCACGCCATAGGGAATTACGCGGAGTTTTTCCGCTGGCATGCCCTGTTGCACAAAGCTGCGCGCCGCGAACTGCGATGGCACGGCGATGCAGTCGGCCATCGCATACTGCTCTTCCTCGCGCTGCGTGTCGCGCTCGTCGTGGATTTGGAGCGGCAGCTTCCAGCGGCGAAATTCTTCTTCGAGAATCTGACCCTGTGCACGAGCGTGCGAGGAGCCGCGATCGCAAATATATTTGCCGCCGCGCGATTGCACGCGGCGTCCTGCGGCCAGGCCCGCGCCAGAAATAGCGATCAGCGCGTCAGTATCGGGAATGCGCCGCGTGAGCCACGCATCAAAGACCAGCCCACTCCACCAGTCCGTGGTCTCCGTCCAGCGGGAGGGGTACAGGCCATAGCGCGCCAGCGCCAGCGCCCC
>DAHWKP010000163.1:0-10679 GCA_027343585.1 Acidobacteriaceae bacterium | reverse complement strand
ACGATGCGGTAGCCGCGGCGCTGCATTTGCGCCGAGACGCCATAGCTGGCGCGTTCGGGCTTGTCAGAAAGGCCGACAACGGCAATAGTCTTGGCGTTGGCGAGAATCGTATCGATGGTGGCGTGCGAATCGTTTGCGGTCATATGAAAACGTTACTCCAAATCGTCCATGGCTGGGGCGGCGAGCGTGCCATCGCGGCGCATGCGCAGAAAGGCACGCGTAAAAATCTCCAGATCACCGTCAAGCACACGATCCACATCGCCGGTTTCCACGCGCGTGCGCAGATCCTTCACCATGCGATACGGCTGCAAGACGTAGGAGCGAATTTGCGAACCGAAGTTGATCTCCAGCTTGGAGTCTTCAATCTTTTTGGTGACCTGGCGCTTCTTTTCCAGTTCGTATTCATACAGGCGAGAGCGCAACATCTTCATGGCCTTTTCTTTGTTCTTATGCTGAGAGCGCTCATTTTGACAGGCGACAACGATGCCGGTGGGCAAATGCGTGATGCGCACGGCGGAGTCGGTGGTGTTGACGTGCTGGCCGCCCTTGCCGCCGGAGCGGTAGGTGTCAATGCGCAGGGTGTCGGGCTTGATGTCGATTTCAATGGTGTCGTCAATCTCTGGCGAAACGTAGACGCTGGCAAAGGATGTATGCCTGCGCTTGGCCTGATCAAAGGGCGAGATGCGCACCAAGCGATGCACGCCGGTTTCGCCACAGAGCAGGCCGTATGCGTATTCCCCGGCCACGGTGAAGGTGGCGGATTTGATGCCAGCCTCTTCGCCAGCTTGATAGTCGTTGACCTCAGCGGAGAAGCCTTGTTTTTCTGCCCAGCGCAGATACATGCGCAGCAGCATCTCGGCCCAATCCTGGGACTCGGTTCCGCCTGCGCCGGGATGCACGGTGACAATGGCGTGCAGCGGGTCTGTTTCCGCAGAGAGCATGGTGCGCGTTTCCAGCGCTTCGACAAAATTGCGCAGATCGTGAATCTCGCGCTCCAGCTCTGGCTCGACAGCTTCGCCTTCACGCGCCAAGTCAAAGTATGCGGCGATGTCGCCGGTACGGCGCTCCAGCTCCGCATCGTTGCCGAGCAGAGTTTCCAGGCGCTTGCGCTCGCGCATTAGCGGTTGCGACGCGGCAGGATTGGCCCAGAGTTTTGGGTCGGAGATTTTTTCTTCAATACTGGTGAGTTCTTTGCGCAGGCGGAGCGGGTCAAAGATACTCCCGCAGGTCGCGTACTTTTTCCTGCACGGGAGTGTAGAGAAATTCCAGATCGTTCAGCATAGTTTGCAGCGGCTCTTTGCGGGGTGGATTGTGCCTGTGCGCGTCAAATCTGCGGGTGTTGAATGCAGCCATCGACGGCAAGCACTATGGCCATTATGGCACAGAGCCAGGCGAAGAGATCGCCGTGCACGGAGTAGAAGGTGAGGTCATTTTCAAAGCCGAAGTGCGCATAGAGAGAGCTTTGTGTGTGACGCGGCAGGCTTTGCACTACTCGTCCGTAAGGATCAATCGCCGCCGTGACGCCGCTGTTGGTGTCGCGCAGCAGCCAGCGGTGATTTTCTACGGCTCTCATGCGCGCCATATTCAGATGTTGCCAGGGAGCGCTGGTGTCGCCGTACCATCCATCGTCAGAGAGATTGACGAGCACGTCTGCGCCGAGCAAAACGAACTGGCGCACCTCCACGGCAAAGATCGACTCATAACAGATGAAGGCACCGTAGGCGTGGCCCTGCGTGAAGAAGACCTTGCGCTCCTCGCCATGCTGCATGGTGCCGACTTGTTGCGTCAGGCTGCGTGCGAACCAGAGCCAGTCCTGGAATGGAATGTATTCGCCAAAGGGGACGAGGTGCATTTTGTCGTAGCGCCCGACGAAGGTGCCACCGGCGGCGACGAAGGAAGCGGAGTTGTAGATGTTGATTGCGCCGGGCTGATTGGGATTGTTGACCAGAGCCACGTCGCCGACAATCATCGGCGCGCGCGCATCCTGAGCCAAGGCCGCAATCCAATATTGAAAGCGGGGATTGCCTGCTTGAAACGGTGCCGGGGATTCCGGCCAAAGAATGACATCGGCCAAGGCCTGATTGCTCGCGCGTGGCGTGCAATCGGGCCGATGCACGGATGCCGCGGCGAGGGGCAGGCCAGCGTAGAAGGGATTGCAGCGGTTTTCCGTGAGTGCGGCAAAGTGTTGCATGTTTAAGTCGTAGGCATCCCCCGACCAGTTGTCGCCGCCGTCCACGTTTAAGTTGGGCTGTAGGAGCATGGCCGAGGCTGTGGCCGGTTCTGGCGCAGGATGCCACAGCGTTGCCTGCCGCGCCGCTGCGGCCAAGGCCAACCAGACCAGCAGGCAGGCCACGCGCTTGGGCCAGCCGCGAAAGAGTATCGCCCCGGCTAGGACGCAGTTGACCGCGACAATGAGGAAGGAGATGCCATAAACGCCGGTCACCGTGGCCACGCGCGTCAGCGCAAGATTGTCAATCTGCGAGACGCCGAGCTGATTCCACGGAAAGCTGGTGATGCGCGCGCAGGCCAACTCCATAGCCACCCAAAGAAAGGGCGTGAAAAAGAGCGTCCACGCGAATTTTCCGGTGGCGCGATGCGTCAGCGTGACCAAGAGCGCGAAGAGCGCGAAGTACAGGCCGAGATACAGACAAAACAAAACGAGAATGCCTGCGGCCACTGGCTTGGGCAGATTTCCATACAGATACATGGTGGGATAGACCCAGTAACAGGTGCCCGCGTACCAGAGCACTCCGCAGAAGTAGCCGAGAGAAAGATTGCGCGCGATCCAGCGCCAGCCACGCTCGGAACGGCTAAAGAGCAGCAGGGCTACCAGCAGCGGAACCAGCGCCAGCCAGGCGATCTGCTGGCGCCAAAGTGGCGCAGGCCCCGCAATGGGAAACGGAAGCACAAGCAGAAAAGCGCTGATGGCCGCCAGCAAACTGGCAACGAGAATCCGGGCACGCTCCATGGCAGGATGCAGTCTATCATCTACTGCCTGCTGGTTTTGCATGAAGATATTTCTGCGCGGGCGCGTGTGTATTTACCCTTGGTTCACAAACGGAACCTACAATTTTTCGAATAGAGTCTATCCATATTATTTATGAACGTTTTTGGCAGGATGGGAGTAAACTCTCAGCTATGTTTGCCCTGAAATTTCTCGAACATTTTCTTGTCTGGATGTTCCTGGTAGGTCTGGTTGGCTCTTCCATCGTTGTGGTGGTCAGCTTTATTGAAGATCTAACAGAACTATTCGGCGACTAAAGCCGCATCCAAAAGATTCCTGAAACCAGATGCGGCACCAAGATGCGCCGTTTTCCGGTTCAACCCTAGGTTTTGAACAAGCGCCGGGCCGCCAAGATGCGATGCCAGGCAACAGGAAAGTCACTTTACTTCCATGGCCGATCGTACCGTCACCCTCCCGCAGTCCAATAATCGAGTTCGACTTGTCGTTGCATCCACCGTGATGCTGACATTTATTTCTTTCTGGAAGGCCGCAGCCGTCGTCTTGAATGACCTGGCCTCCTCTGCCTTTTACGCAGGCGGCATTGCCGAGCAGGACTTTGGCAAGAGCGCGCCGTGGATCATTCTTGGCGTCATGCTGTTCTCCTTCGCCGTGCGTGCGGTGTACGTGGAGAGCTGCTCCATGTTTACGCGCGGCGGCGTCTACAGAATTGTGAAGGAGGGCCTGGGCGGCACCTTCGCCAAGGTTAGCGTTTCCGCGCTGATGTTTGACTACGTGCTGACCGGGCCGGTCTCCGGCGTCTCCGCGGGGCAATATATTGTTGGCCTGTTGAATGAGTTGCTGGCGCTGGCGGCGCGGCACCATAATTTTCCAGTCTCCGTGATTGGGACGGCGGCTGCGCCGCTCCAGTTGCCGATCGATGGCACCTCCGCAGTCGTCGCCATTATTGTCACCATTTATTTCTGGTGGCAAAACATTAAGGGCATTGAAGAGTCCAGCCAGAAGGCGCTGGATGTTATGAAGATCACCACGCTGATGGTGGTGATTGTGATGGTGTGGGGCATATTCTCCGTGCTGCACTTTGGCGCAAAGATGCCGCCGCTGCCGATACCGTCGAACTTAAAGTTTGATCCAGGGGCCTTCGGCTTCTTGAAGCACACGTCGCTGGTGACCAAGTTTGGTCTCTTCGGCGTGTTGATGGCCTTTGGCCACTCCGTGCTGGCCATGAGCGGCGAAGAGTCGCTGGCGCAGGTCAACCGGGAAATTGAGCATCCCAAGCTGAAGAACCTGAAGCGCGCAGCCATTGTGATCGCGCTCTACAGCTTCATCTTTACTGGCGGCGCTTCCCTGCTGGCCGTCATGCTGATTCCCGACAATGTGCGCGTCTCCGTGTATGGCAACAACTTGATCGCGGGACTGGCCATGTATATGTTTGGCCCGTTGTTTTTGCGGATTGCGCTGCGCATCTTTGTTGTGATCGTAGGATTTTTGATTCTGGCCGGCGCGGTGAACACATCCATTATCGGCTCGACAGGCGTGCTGATGCGTGTGGCCGAGGATGGCGTGCTGCATGACTGGTTCCGCAAGCCGCAGAAGCGGTTTGGCACGCCGTCGCGCATCGTGAATCTAGTTACAATTCTGCAACTGTTCACGATCATCGTCAGCCGCGGCAACATCATCATCATCGGCGAAGCGTATGCCTTTGGCGTGATCTGGAGCTTCACCTTTAATAGCCTGGCCATGCTGGTGCTGCGCTGGAAGTACCATGGCGAACGCGGCTGGAAGGTGCCGTTGAACTTGAAGATCGCCGGAGTGGAGTCACCCATTGGACTCTTCTGCATTTTCTTGGTGCTGCTGTCGACCGCCTTGGTCAACTTATTCACTAAGGAAGTAGCGACGGTCAGCGGCATTGTCTTTGCGCTGGTCTTCTATATCGTCTTCAGCTTGTCTGAAAAAGACAATGTGCGTCGGCACGCCATCACCGAGCGAAAGATGAAGGAGCACTTCCAACTAGAGCATGAGGACGACGTCAGCCGCGAAGCACTACAAATTCGCCCGGGCTGCGTAGTTGTGACCATGCGCGACCCGGATGTGCCGACGGCGCTACGCTGGACGCTGAGCCGCGTAACGGATAACAGTCAGGACATCGTTGTGCTGGCCGCGCGTCTGACGGGTGCGGGCGGGCCGGAGTACATTAGCCCCGAAAATCAGATCTTCAGCGAACACGAAGAGCTGGTGTTTACCAAAGCGGTTTCCGTTGCAGAAGGCTATGGCAAACATATTTCCCTGCTGGTGGTTCCGGCGGGCGACGTGTTCGCCGCGCTGGTACAGACGGCGCTTTCGCTGGAAGCTTCGGCTGTAGTCGCCGGCCAATCCAACAAGCTGACTGCGCAGGAACAGGCCTTCCACATGGGTCAGGCATGGGAGGCGCAGAAGGAACCCAAACGGCAGTTCGCCTTCTACGTGGTGCAGCCGAATGGCGAGGCTTTGGTGTTCCACATTGGCCCGCATGCGCCATCCTTGCAGGCCGATGATGTGCAGATAGTGCATCAGCTCTGGCTGGATATGCGCAGGAATCCTGACATGTCGAATCTGCATCACTGCGACATCGTCAGTTACGCACTAACACGACTGGCAACGGCCTACGAGCACGACAAGCAAGGCACGCTGGACGGGCTGCGACTTTCCATCCGCCATGGAGATGAACCCGATCCACAGGGATCCATTAGTGACAGCAGCTCTACAATGCTTGCACTGGAAGAGTCTAAGAAAAAGAACACAACCTTGTAAGTGAGCTCCGATAAGCAAACTTATCGAATATAGGTTTGCTTATCCGGAATCATTTATAGTATGGTGAGCTAGCGGAGTAATTTTCTATTACAAAGTTCAGTAAGGCCGTTCGCCGCAAACTACTACATGTCGGGAGGGATTGTGCAAGTAAACCAGATTATTCAACAAATTGATGCAGAGATTCAGCGCCTTCAGCAGGCACGAGCGCTGTTGTCCGGAACAGGAACCACGACCAAAGGCCGTGTAGGCCGTCCGCCCAGTGATCCGACCAAGGCTCCCAAAGTTGGGCGCAAGAAGCGTCGCCTGAGTGCAGAAGGCCGCAAGCGCATCGCAGACGCGATGAAGAAGCGCTGGGCTGAGCGTCGCAAGCAACAATCCTCCAAGTAAAAAAGTCCAAAAGAACACCCAGCCGTTTGTTCCCAGATTCCTTCTGCGAACAAACGGCTTTTTATGTCTAAAACAACCATTCCAGATATTTTTATCGTGGGTCAACGCAGAACAATCGCTTCGCTCAAATTATCCTTGGCTAAAAAAAACCGACAAGAGCGGAAGTCTGTAAAAAGGCGTTCAATCGCGCGTACTTGATAGGTATGTAACAGAGCATGGCCGGCATACTCCTGCACCTCTACATTTTCTGAATCCAAAAGGTGATAGCGGTAGTAGCTGGTTCCCCGGCGATGCGGTTGTGTGTGAAAAAATGCAAGCATTTCCCCATCGGAAACCAGGCAATCCTGCAATCTGCGCAGCACAGGAGCCACAAAATTTTCCGGGAGATAATTCAGCGTGTCCCACAAAAGCACGATGTCAAAGACTCTGGTTCCAAATTGCATGTGCTTTTCAATAAAGTCATGGATTCGCACCTGGCTGGGCGCTTGATCCAGCCCGGGACTGCTCCACTCTGGGCGACTGGCTTCCTCAACCAGGTCTGACATAAAAACACTGTGGCCCAGGTCGGTCAGGTAATTGATGCTCCGGTGTGAGGTGGGACCAATGTCCAGGATGGATAAGCTTTCTTGCTTGCGCAGCCGCGCACTGATCATGCTCCAACCACTGGAGTGACGCACAACTTTTGCCGGGGCTAGAGGAGACAGTCCCCCATTTTTTACCGATGGGGCTTCCACCTCTGGTCGCTGAAAAATACGGCTTAGCACAGACGTCCCACCTTTACAGGCTAAAGATGCACAAATCCCAGCTTTCGATCATTGCAAACATTATGCTCCTTGATTGGCGACAACGGAAGCCGGGAACCTAGACAAATACCCCCCTTTGTTGCAGTTCCGAGGATGTAAGCCGGAAGTTTCCAGCAAAAACTTGCCATTTTTGGGCAAACTTCGCTAAAAAGCAGTGTGCGAACCTTTTTTTACCGACTGGCAATCTGGGGATTTCTATCCGTGGCGCTGGTTAGCCGGGCGCAGAGCCCACAGTCAGATCCCCGTTCCCTGCTCGCGATGGCGCAAAGCCAGCCTAGGTGGTTGCTACGCAGCGTAGTGCAAACGGAACTCGATCAAGGCTACGGACGACGGCCGTATCTGCAATATCATTTTCAGAAAAAAACTGCGCATCTCGATAAGTTTCAGACCATCGATGAGACCCAAGATGGCGATGTAGCTTGCTTGCTGAACCCCGATGGTACGGCCTTAACAGGCGTGGATTGGCAAATGGAAAAAATGCGCCTGCTCCATTTGCAAGAAGAGCCTGCGCTGCAAAAACATCGGCAACATCGGGAGTTGGAAGACGTGCGGCACTTTGAAAGATTTTTGCGCGCATTGCCTGATGCTTTCGATTACAGCTATGCGGGCACAGTGCAGACCCCAGGGGGGGCCGCGCTGCGCCTGACGTTTGTGCCGCATCCTGGCTATCAACCCCACGATTATGAACTGCGTATGTTGCGTAGTATGCGCGGCGAAATTTGGATCGACGTCCGGCAACAGCGCATTGCGTATTTTTCTGGACAACTCTTCCATGCCGTGGATTATGGCTGGGGCATTTTAGGAGTCATCGACGCTGGCGGCACGCTCGTCATTCAGCAAGCGGAAGTGGTGCCGGGCGTATGGACGCTAACAGAACTCAAAATCAACATTGCCGGACGGGCCTTGCTCCTCGATCGAGTGCAAGAGCAGGTGCAGGAGCGTGCATTCGACTACAAGCGGGCTGCGCCAGTGCGGAGTTACACGCAGGCCGTCCATGCTCTGCTGCAAACCCATTGCGGAACCTTGCCAGATGCAACCGTACAAACTACCGCTCCTTGACGCTAGCTTCTCTGCGCTTCGCCTGAACCCATAACGATTCCAATTCTGCCGTGGAATAGGATTCGAGCGTCCGGTCCGGTGCGGCGCTTTGTTCCATTTGGCGAAAGCGGTTGCGAAATTTGCGATTGCTGGCACGCAAAGCTAGTTCGGGCGAATGCTTGAGCTTTCTGGCCAAGTTGGCCACGCTGAAGAATAAATCGCCGAGTTCCTCTTCAATGTGCGCGGCGTGGTCTTCGGCCATGGCAGCGCGCAGCTCGGCCAATTCCTCATCCACCTTGAGCAGAACCGGCTCGGCGCTAGGCCAGTCGAAGCCAATGCTGGCAGCTTTTTTGGCCAGCTTTTCGGCCTCCAACAGCGCGGGCAAGGATTGCGGAACGGCATCCAACATGGAAGCCGCAGGCTGCGCCGATGTCGAGGCCAGCTTTTCTGCCCGCTTGATTGCCTCCCAATTGGCCAGCGCACCTTCAGGAGTTTTTGCGGCGTCCACATCGCCGAAAACGTGTGGATGGCGGCGGATCAACTTGGCATTCAAATTTTCCAGCACGGCTTGGAGCGTAAAGTGGCCAGCCTCGGCGGCCATCTCCGCGTAGAAAAGCACTTGTAGCAGCAGATCGCCGAGTTCGTCGAGCAGGTCGGGCCAGTTCTCCCGATCGATGGCGTCGAGAACTTCATAGGCCTCTTCGATCGTGTGCTTGCGGATGGAGGTGAAGTTTTGCGCACGATCCCATGGACATCCGCCGGGCGCGCGCAGGCGGGCCATGATCTCCACCGAGCGCAAAAACTCCTGCGCCAAGTCTGTGGTTCTTTCAGGCTGAGCGTTCATGGTTCCATCTTAATGGTTGCGGCGTAGGGTTCCCGGCTTGAGCTGGAGCGGAAAAACTTCACGTGCAGGCCGGGCTTCGTATACTGCAAAGGACGCGATGCCCACTCCCATCCATGCCGCAATGCTCTTCGCCGTGCTGGCCGGGTTGATGCTGGGCAGCTTTCTGAATGTGTGCATCCTGCGTTTGCCGGCGGGCGAGTCGGTGTCGCATCCGCGCTCGCATTGCCCAGCCTGCCAGAGAACCATTCGCGCACGGGACAATGTTCCCGTGTTGAGCTGGCTGTGGCTACGTGGGCGCTGTCGCGATTGCAAGACGGCCATCTCCATGCAATACCCGCTGGTGGAAGCGGCCACGGCGCTGCTGTTTGCCGCCTGCGTTTGGCATACAGGGTTACAGTGGACAACGCTGCTGGATGCGGCGCTGGCTTACCTGGCTCTGGGCTTGGCCGTGATGGATGCGCGCACGCTGTTGCTGCCAGATGAATTTACTTTGGGTGGGCTGGCGTTGGCCATCTTGCTGCATGGATCGCAGCCCGGAGAGACGCACCGGCTTGGGCAAATGGCCCATGCAGCCGAAGCCGCGGCGTGGGCGGCACTTTTGCTATTGTGCGTTCGCTGGCTGTATCAATGGCTGCGCAAACGGGAAGGCCTGGGCCTGGGCGATGTAAAACTGCTGGCGATGATTGCAGCGTTTCTAGGATTGCCACTGGCATGGCTGACATTGTTTCTGGCAATTGTTGGCGGAGCTGCCTGGGCGCTGGTTCCGTTAGCGCGCGGCCAAAGCGGCGCAGAACATAAGATGCCGCTGGGCAGTTATCTGGCGGGTGCGGCGATCGTCACCATCTTTGCCGGTGAGCCGATTCTGCACTGGTACCTGGGATGGTTCCACTAGGGAGACTCTGAACAATTGCTGATCGCTCCCTCAGCGGCTAAAGCCGCAATGCAATGCTTGGACTTGCGGACGGGCTGAAGCCCGTCCCCTTCAAACCGCGGACTTGTTCAGATGTTCCCTAGCGGTCGATCAGCTTCGCATGGGTCGCAGGGTATCGCTCGCCTGCGATCTGGATTGCGGAGGATGCTGTTTCGAGCGCGTGCAAATCCGCTGAGATGAGATGGATGGCTGCCGACTTTTCCGTGGCCGGGCCCAGGCCAAAGCTCAAGCCCATGCAACCCAGTCCCAGTGCGGACACTTCCAGCCCGCTTTTTCCCAGTGTGCGTTGCTGCATCCTTGCCTCCTCTAAGTTGCAATTGTTGGATGTTGCTGCTCGTACTGCTTCCCATAGGCGGCCAATGTGTATCCGCGCTCTGCGCGGTTTGTTGGGAGAGGCGGAGATTCTCCAACAAAAAATACGCGCACAGGCGCACACGCATAGTGTACGCCCGCACGCTGGATGGTCAGGGCTTGCGGCTGTTCTGCTATTTGACGGGTGCGACCACTGGATCTGTGACGGTGAGTACTTGATAGTTCGTGGAGGCAGAGGAGGCCGGGTCTAGGAAGAACGTTGAATAGATGCCATTTGCTGCGGGAGCAAACACGACCGAGTACAGAACGGAAGTTTTGACTCCGAACTTTGTGACCTGCATGACATAGGAACCGGGGGCCAGTTGCAGGTAGCTGGAAACCTGTCCATCGCTAACCCCACTCAGCACAGGGGTGGCGTTGTTCAGGTCGGTGCCCGGGGGAACAATATACACATCCACAGGGCCGGCCAGAGCGGATGTATCCATGAAGCGCAACTTGTAGTCTCCGCTTTGCGGAGGGCTGTCATCATCGGTCAGCACCGTGATGCCCACGCTTGCCGCAGGCCCGGTGGTCACAATCGTGTAGTAGGCGTTCTGCGCCAAGGTCTGGGAT
>DAHWKP010000235.1:0-5042 GCA_027343585.1 Acidobacteriaceae bacterium | reverse complement strand
ATCCCATGCGCATGGTTATCCGCCGCTTGGACAACCCCGCCGTCGATGCGCTGGTCAACCGCATTCGCTGTCTGCACGGCAACCAAGTGTTGCACAAGGATGACTTTGCGCGTGGTTTGTTGCACGCCATGCACGCAGGCGAGACTGTCGGCATTTTGATGGACACCAATATGACGCCGCCGCAGGGCGTCTTTGTGGACTTCTTCGGCCACGCAGCCTGCACTGGCTCCGGACTGGCACGCATCGCCCAGCGCACGGGAGCCGCGGTACTGCCGGGTTTTTTGCTGTGGCACGCAGATGAAAAAAAGTACGTGCTGCACTTTTTGCCCACACTCACTCTCATCAACACTGGCGATGCGGAGGCCGATGCGCTGGCCAACACGCAAATATGCACAAAAGCATTGGAAGACGTGATCCGGCAATATCCGGAGCAGTGGCTGTGGGTGCATCGCCGCTGGAAAACGCGCCCGCCAGGCGAAACGCCCCTGTATTAGCTGCGTCTTCACCTCCACTGTTCCCAGTGGTTTTTCAGGCTATTCGATTGCCTTGTCGTATTTTTTGAGGTGTTCAATTCTAACTGCGCCCTTTGCGGTTCCAGGGAGTGACCAGGATTCTTCCCGAATCGTGCGCACGCTGACCGAAGGCTTCAGCAGGCAACAGTCTTCGCACTGTATTACAGTGGAGGCAGTCGCTCCCACATGTCGATGACCCTGCACCAACTCGTCGCAGCCTTGGGCGCGCAATGCTCGATGCCAGAGCAGGCGCAGCTGACCTCCATCGTGCGCCACGTCAGCAGCATTCCCCGAGCAGATGCTCAGGCCCTGGTCTTTGCGGAATCTCCCGCCGCGCTCAACGCGGCGCTGGTCTCTGCCGCAGGCGCAATTTTGGTTACGCCCGCACTGGCCGCCTCTGCCGCAAATCCATCAAAGCCCCTGCTGCAACACGATCAACCACGCTGGGCCTTTGCGCAGGCCGCCAAGTTGTTGCGCGTTCCTCATCGTGGAGCGGGCGTACATGCCACGGCGATTCTGGGAGCGCATGTACACCTGGGCGCGCAGGTTTCCATCGGCCCATACGCCGTGCTCGGTGCCAACGTCTCCATCGGAGATCACACGCAGATCGATGCAGGCGTGGTGCTGGGTGAGGGCGTGCGCATTGGTGCGCACTGCCATCTGTACCCGCGCGTTGTGGTCTATGCGGGCACACAGATCGCCGATCGTGTGCTTTTGCACGCAGGCAGCGTGCTTGGCTCGGATGGCTTCGGTTACGCGCGCCACGCAGCAACGGGCACGTACCTGCAATTTCCCCAGCAAGGCACGCTGGTGATTGAAGAGGATGTCGAGATCGGCGCCAACACCACGATCGATCGTGGCGCTTTGGAAGAGACGCGCATCGCGCGCGGCAGCAAGCTGGACAATCTGGTACACATCGGCCACAACGTGCGTGTGGGACGCGATGTGGTCATCGCCGCGCAAACCGGCATCTCTGGAAGCAGCAGCGTGGGCGACGGCGCAATTCTGGGCGGACAGGTCGGCGTGGGAGAACATGCAGAGATTGGCCCGCAGGTGATCTTGGGCGGCGGGGCGGGTGTTTTGAGCCAGAAAAAACTGCGCGGCCCCGGCGCTACCTTCTGGGGACGCCCCGCACAGCCGCTGCGCGACTATCTCAAATCCTTGGCTGCGCTGGCGCGGCTCTCGCGACGAACGAAGGAGTAGCCATGGCCATTGTCGTTGTTGGCGGACACACGCGCAACATTGGCAAGACCTCTGTCGTTGCAGGCATCATCACCGCGCTGCCACAGTACCACTGGACAGCCTTCAAAATCACACAGTACGGGCATGGCCTCTGCACCGCCCATGGGGAGCCGTGCGCGTGCGAAACCTCTACCCACACCGTAGCGATTTCAGAAGAGCACGACGCCACCACCGGCACAGATAGCGCGCGCTTTTTGCAGGCTGGCGCTGCACGATCCTTTTGGATGCGCACGCGCCAAGGCTATCTGGCCGAGGCCATGCCGCGCATCCGCAGAGAGTTGGAGCACGCAGAAAATGCCATCTTCGAATCCAACAGCGTGCTGCGCTTTCTGCGCCCGGATCTGTATCTAACTGTGTTGAATCCATCCATCGCAGACTTCAAAGCCTCCGCGCAATACTTTCTCGATCGTGCTGATGCCATCGTGCTCACAGCGCCCGGAACAAACGTAACGTCCGCATGGACGGAAACTTTTTTTTCGAGAATTCGGAACAAGCCGACTTTTTTGATGTCGCAACCAAAGTTTGATTGCAACGATTTATCCGGATGGATTGCACAGAGGCTCCCGATCCACAGGTAAGCCTAGATCGACTGCACCGGAATGCGCATGAGGTCTTCGACCAAGCCAATTTCCTTCTGCACGAAGGGTTCCGCATACCGCACGCCGCCCAGCAATCCATACGAGCGCGCCAACGCGAAGGTGCGTTCGCGGATTTCTTCTTCGGGAACAAACAATCCCTGGCCCTGCTGCTGATTGCCGTATTGCGAACGGTAGGCCAGCAACGCCTGCAAGCGCTGCTCCATCCACTCCGTAATCTCCACAACAAAGCTGGGCCGCACATCAGCGTACAGGCTGGCATAGAGAATCTTGAAAGGCCGGTGCGGCTGCGTGCCTGTTTCGAACTTGGCCAGCCCGGCTAGAAAACAAGCCTCGTACCCCAGCGTGGCAGTTTTGTAATGGTCAGGATGACGCCCCTGCCAATACGGCAAAATCACCACACGCGGACGCAGTTGCCGCACCAAACGGGCAATCTTCTGCCGATTCTCCGCAGAATTTTCAATGCCGCCATCGGGAAGATCGAGCGCCAGTCGCCAACGCACTTGCAGAATCTTCGCTGCGGCCTCGGCCTCGGCTGCACGCTCTGCCGCAGAACCGCGCGTGCCAGCTTCGCCCTGCGTCAAATCCAAAATCGCCGTATGCAGCCCCATCGCCGCCGAGCGCAAGAGTGTGCCACCGCACGTCTGCTCCACATCATCCCGATGCGCGGCTATGGCGAGAATGTCGATGGTATCCATGGGCTGCGCTTATGCAGGAGCGGAAAACTTGGTGGCCAGCATGGCTCCGGCCACAACAGCCAGCAGACCCAGCACGTTGCTGGCAACGATGTAGACCAGGCTCATTTCCCAGCGGCCTTCACGGATCAGCGCGTAGCTTTCCCATGCAAAGCTGGAGAAGGTTGTGTAGCCGCCGCAGAAGCCAACGGCCACCACCAACCGCCAGTTGTCGTTGACGTAATCATGCTGGCGCGCCCACATAAAGAATGCGCCCAGAATCAAACTGCCTGAGATGTTGATCAGCAGCGTGCCAAAGGGGAAGTCCACGGGGATGGCGCGGCCCACAAACCGCCCCACGCCATAGCGCAGATTGGCACCGAGAACAGCGCCGAGCGCGACCCAAAGAGAATCTTTGAACACGTTCACCACGCCTCCGTCCTTCGCCTCGCCTGTCTAATCCTGCGCGTTCGTCAGCGCATCCATGTACGCCACGTCGTAGGCCGTTCCCGTCACGGTCACATCACCGTTATACAGCTCTGAACCTTGGGAGTACGTAGTGGAGAGCGTTGTAATGCCGCTATTGGCCGTCGCATAGATGTGCAGTTGACCACCGTAAGCGGTGTAGACCTTGTGCCATTCGATAATTGCGCAAAGTCCTGTCAGATCCCCATACCACGGTTCAACCAAAACGGAGTTGTTCGTCAAGTTGAACATGGTCAGACATCCGTTGACTTGATTGGTAGCCGTGCGATAGCCCTCTTGGCAGGTCTGCGAGCCGATCCAAAGCGTGTTGTCATCGCCGAAGAGCATTTTGGTATGGGTGCCATCGGAGATGGAATACTGCCCGGTCACTTGCATCGTGCTCAAATTGAGAATGCTCAAAAAGCCTTCCATGAGGCCCGATTGGGCACCCTGCGTCAGCACCTGTTGCCCAGAAACATAGAGATTTCCATTGCCGTAGAGGGCCATGGTTGCGCCCCCAGGAATTGCAACTCGCGCCGATTCTGTGGGAGGAGGTGTAGCCGCTGGCGGCGTGGGATATGTGCTGCCTGGGAAGTTGTACATATCCAATACGCCCGCATTCAGAAAACTGACGCTGGCTGTGGCTTGGTTGGTAACAGAATCTGCGTTTGGGTTGCCGCACTCTGGGCCACAATTGAGCACCCATGCGGTGGTTCCATCCGAGGAAAAAATCACATTATTGGGTCTGTCAAACTGAATGGGATTGCCGTTCTGATCCAAAACCGGCACCACACAATACGTGGGGGTAGTGACGGGCAGACAATCCACGGGGCTGACTGCTTTTGGCCAGTTGGCCTCGTTGGGAAATGTCGGCACGGGAGCAATCGTCCCATTCGGTTGCTGCAAGTGAATCACGCGATAGGCATAATCGCTATTTTGCACGAAGGCAAGAACCACGCTACTGCTGGGATTGCTGTAGACCTTGTATACGTTGGGAAGGTTGAGATTGACAGTTACAAGATTGAGCTGATCTATCACAGTCAAAAACTGCGATGGCTGATTGGCAGCAAAACCATACTTGCCATCTTCAGAAACAAAGACCGCACCATTCGATAAATTTGTTGAAAAGCCTGCAATGGTACCTGTCTTGCTTTCGGTGGAATAGTCCACAGTGGACATGCTTCCATCTCCGTAAGCGTAGACGTACCCTGCTTGTTCTTCAGGGTAATTCAAGATCACATTGGGATATTTGGCTCCATATCCACCAATAAAAAAATCAGGAATCTTGCCATCTTCACTGTTACGAATATCGTAACGAGCATCCACGATCTGCAATACTCCCGTGTTGGTTACGCTGGGATTCTGAATCGCAACCAGCACACGCTGCAAAATCGTACTCGGTGGAAACGGACGGCCCGCAAAAAAAGACCTCTGGCCCAGACATCCAACCATGGAGAGACCGGCGATGAGCGCCGCACCTGCCACGGCCACTCGAACCAACACACTGCGATTCATCAAATCCCTATGCTCCTCAGACTCCGGGCATTGCGTGC
>DAHWKP010000108.1:0-37467 GCA_027343585.1 Acidobacteriaceae bacterium | reverse complement strand
CCGTCTGCATTGCCCCGCATTGCTGCGGACACAATTTTCGGTACTGCGATCAATCTGGCATAACCATAGCACTGGCCCCCAAGAATTTCACTAGAAATTCGAGGTAGGAACATGGTTAATACTGGCCTGTAGAATTTTCCTATGGCTGCTCCCGTCCCCAATTCAGCTCCTGCACTGCAGGACTGGTGCACCCGTCTCACGCTCTGCGAACGCTGCCCGCGCCTGCGCGCCTATTGTCAGCAGATCGGCCAAACCAAGCGCCGGGCTTATCTGGATTGGGAATATTGGGCGCGACCGGTTCCCAGTTTTGGCGATCCGCAGGCGCGCGTGGTGGCCATCGGTCTGGCCCCGGGCGCGCATGGCTCCAACCGCACCGGGCGGCCTTTTACCGGGGACGGTTCGGGGGATTTTCTTTACCCGGTGCTGCACCGGGCTGGTTTTGCTTCCCAGCCCACGGCCACTTCGCGCGAGGACGGCCTGCGCCTGCGCGATCTGTGGGTCACCGCCGTGGTGCGCTGTGCCCCGCCCGGCAACAAGCCGTTGCCAGAGGAGCTGCACAATTGCGCTCCTTATTTGGATGAGGAAATGGCCCTGCTGCCGCAGGCGCGTGTGGCCGTTTGCCTAGGGAAAATTGCCTTCGATGGATACGTGGCCCACCTGCTGCGGACGGGCAAGATCGCGGACCGGCGCGGGCTGGTCTTTGCGCATGGAGTCGAATATGCGCTGCCGGAGGGACGGCATCTGCTGGCCAGCTACCATCCTTCGCTGCAAAACACGAACACCGGGCGCTTAACCAGCTCCATGCTGCTCGCAGTTTTTCAGCGCGCGCGGGCGCGGGCTGGAGCCGCATCGCCGCCGGTGGGCAGCGATGTTTTGAGCGCATCCAGCAACTGACGCTGCGTTTCCGCAGGCAGTTTGCCGCCGTTCTGCGTCAGATAAAACACGTCAATGGCCACCTCGCCCTCGGTGTCGATGAGCGCCACGCCAATGTTGCACTGCGCCTGCGCAATGGCATAGGTGATGATGCGCAGCAGGCCGGGCATATCCTGCGCCACCACCTCCAACACCGTGCTGTGCGAGGAGGAAACATCGTCAAACTCCAAGCGTGTGGCGATGCGTCTGCGCCCCGGCTTGGCCTTGGAGGTGTGCGCGCGTGCAGCCAGCAGCTTTTCCACCGGCGACTTGCCACTGGCCACGTCGCCCAGGCTGGTGGCAAAGCGCTGATCCTCGCCCGGATTCAACTCCAGCGTGCGGTAGCGGTCCAGGAAACGGAAGCTGTCAATGACGACGCCGTTGCTGTTGGAGAAGGCGTCGGCCTTGAGAATGTCCATGCCCCAGGCCATCAACGCCCCGGCCAGATCCGTAAAGAGGAAGGCGCGGTCGCGCGTCACCACGGTACACTCCCACCAGCCCCCGGCCCTGTGTACGCTGACTGCGGCGGGAACAACCGCCAGCTTGGCCGCCAACTGCCAGTGATCCAGCACATCTTTGGGCGAGCGTGTGCGCAGGTAGCGTTGGGGCAGGCCATCGAGAAAGACCTGCACAGCGGCGCGATCCTCTGGCACCAGCTTGCCCAGACGGCGCATCATCTCTGGATCGGCAACCCAGTCGATGCGGGCATCATCCACGCTCCGATCCAAATGATTGGCCGTGGCGATGTACAACCGCCAGATATTTTCCGCCTTCCACGGCGTCATTGCATCCGGGTGGACGGATTGAATATCCGCATAGGTCAGCAAGGTCAGCAGGCGCAGATCATTGGGCGTGCCTACGGCAATGGCGAAGGCGCGCACCGTTTCCGCGTCAAAGATGTCCCGGCGCAAGGCCTGCGACATTTCCAGATGCCCGCGAATCAAGCGCAGCACGGTCTCCTGCTGCTCTGACTCCAGTTGCATCCGCTCCATAACAGCCGTGGCGATCTGCGCGCTCTGTTCGCAATGGCCAGCTTCACTGCGGGCCTTGCCTGTGTCGTGGAGCAGCGCGGCCAGATACAGCAGCGCTGGGTCGTCGACCTCACGCAGAATCTCTCCAAAGCGCTGACTCCACTCGGCGGCGCGCGCATCCTTGGCTGCGGTTGCGCCTTCCAGCGCGTGCAGGTTGGCGATCACCAAAAACGTGTGTTCGTCGACGGTATAGCGGTGGTAGGCATCGCGCATCACCAAGGCATCGACGCCGTGAAACTCTGGCAGTATCAGCTCCAGAATGCCCAACGAGTGCATTGCGTGCAGCGCGAGCGAAGCGCCCGGAGCGACCAGAATCGTGCGCAGCACCTCCCACAGGTCGTGGCCTTCAGGCAGGTGTTGGGCCAGCACGGGCAGGCATTCCGACAGGCGGCCTTCAGCCTCGCGCGTCAAGGGCAGCTTGTTTTGCGCGATCAACTCGAAGAGATGCAGCACGCAGTGCGGATCGCTGTACTCCTCTTGCGAGGCCAGCGCGATGCGCCCGTTCACCACGGGGCAGCCGTCCAGCAGTGTGCGACTGCGCCAGCGGCGAATCTGTCCCAGAAGTCCTATGGGCTGCACGCCAATCGTATCGAGCATCTGCCCGGTCATCCAGTCGATGGCGCGCGCGTGGCGAAAGTATTGGCGCATCCACTGTGCTGCGGGCACGGCGGCGCGCTCGGGCAATCCCAGGCCGATGGCCGCAGCTTCTTCCTGTGCCTGCCAGTAGAGCACGTTGTCGTCGCGCTGGCTGCGGTAATGCAGAAAACAGCGCACGGTGAGCAAAAACTGATAGGCGACCGCAGACTCTTCGCGGTGCCGGGCGAAGAGTTGGCTCTCATACGGCGTGGCTGCAGAGCGGGCCTGCTCGGGCAGCAAGCGAGCCAGCCACTCGCAGGTGTGCTCATCGCGCATGCCGCCGGGTCCGTCTTTTAGGTTCGGCTCCAGATGGAAGAGCGTGTCTTGAAATTGTTCATGCCGACGCCGGGACAGATCCGCAATGTGCTCCAGCAGCGGACGCCGACGCCGCGACAACAGTGCGGGCAGGCTTTCCTGATCCAGCTTGCGGAACAATGTCTTCTCGCCCGTCAGAAATCTGCGGTCGATCAGCGAGAGTGTGAACTCAGGATTTTCAAAGCTCAGGCGTTCGCATTCCTCCAGCGTGCGCGTGGCCGCACTGACGCGCAGACTCATGTCCCACAGCGTCTGGCAAAGCTGGCGGATGGCGGCTTTGTGTTGCCGCTCCACGCCCTCATCGGCGCAAAGGAAGAGCAGATCGATGTCAGAAAATGGAAAGAGTTGGCGGCGTCCATAGCCGCCGATGGCGGCCAGCGCCAGACCGGGAGCGTTGTTGCTGGAACCGGAAAAGACCGTAGCCCAGAGTTGGGCAATGCGCTCATCCACGCCATTGGAGCGGCGCAGCACCAACGCTGCACCATCCTGCGTGCGCTCAAAGTCCTGGCGCAGTTCCTCAGAAAAGCTGTTGTACTGCTCGCGCAGGTTGCTGCTGTTGGTGGTGGGCTGGGTCATGGCGGACGTGCTCCTTTCAGAAAGCGATTCCGGGTCTGGCGTCGTGTTCCCTCACTCCAAGCAGGGGGAAGATTCGTTTCAGGAAGCGATTCGCTTCATCCATCCGTTGGCCCATGCTGCATGGGCCGCTGCGGTGTGCGCCAGCGGCCCTGTGCCCGCACTAAAGCGCCGCTTCGCCGCGTTCGTCGTTGCGAATACGAATGGCCTCATCCACCTTGGACAAAAAGATTTTGCCGTCGCCGATCTTGCCCGTGCGTGCGGCCTTGGTGATGGCCTGCACCACGCGCTCGACCATGGCGTCGGCCACGACCAGTTCCACTTTGATCTTGGGCAACACGTCCACGGAGTACTCGCGTCCGCGGTAAAACTCCGTGTGTCCTTTTTGGCGGCCATGGCCGCGCGCTTCCAGAATCGTCAGGCCGTCGGCCCCGATCTCCGCCAGCGCGTCCTTGACCGCGTCCAGCTTGGATGGCTGCAATACTGCTTCAATCTTGTACATGCTCCGGTTCTCCGTCCGTGATCTTGTCTATCGTCAAAGTCTGTGGCACATTGCGTTCAACTCCGGCGTGGGAGATGGCCCACGCCGTGCCGTTTACGAGGTGACAATCTCCCAATCGTACCCTTCTTCGCCATGCTGGGTAATGTCCAATCCTTCGCGTTCTTCGTCATGGCTGACGCGCAAGCCGACCGTCCAATCGACGATCTTGAGCAGCACCAGCGTGCCCACAATGGACACCGTCCAGGCAATGGCCACGCCTGCCAACTGATTCAGCAGTTGATGCGCATTGCCTTCCAGCAGGCCGGAGGGCAGCACATGGCCCTGCGCGTCTTTGAAGATGGGATTGATAGCGCTGGAGGCGAAGATGCCTGTCAGCAGCGCGCCGATGGTGCCACCGGCTCCGTGTACGCCAAAGGCGTCCAGGGAATCGTCATAGCCAAACCAATTTTTGACCTTGACGACCATAAAGAAGCAGAAGACACCGGCGATGGCTCCAATGGCCAGCGCGGACATGGGACTGACGAAGCCCGCAGCAGGCGTAATGGCGACCAGCCCAGCCACAGCGCCGGAGATGGCTCCGAGCGCGCTGGGCTTGCCATTGCGCAACCATTCGGCCAAGCTCCACGTGCAGGCCGCAGCGGCTGCGCCAAAGTGCGTGGCCACAAACGCGCTGGTGGCCAGCGTGCCCGCAGAGAGCGCGCTGCCGGCATTAAAGCCGAACCAGCCCACCCACAACATGCAAGCTCCAATGAAGCTGAGCACGACGCTGTGCGGCGGCATCGGCTCCTTGGGATAGCCCAGGCGCTTGCCCAGATACAACGCGCAGACCAGCGCTGAGACGCCCGAAGTGACATGCACCACCGTGCCGCCAGCAAAGTCCAGCGTGGGGAAGCGTCCGCCGAGCGAGGCATTCAACAGTCCGCCCTTGCCCCAGACCATGTGCGCCATCGGCGCGTACACCACGATGGACCAGAGCGCGGTGAACAAGGCCATGGCACTAAACTTCATGCGCTCAGCAAAGGCACCGGAGATCAACGCGGGCGTGATGATGGCAAACATCAACTGGTAAATCATGTAGGTTTGCAGCGGCAGGGTGGGTGCGTAGTCGGCGTCTGGAGCCAGACCGACTCCGTGCAAAAACGCCTGATGAATGCCGCCGATGAAACTGTTGCCCGCGCTGAAGCACAGGCTGTAGGAGAGGATGCCCCAAATCACGGTGACGATGCCCATCAGCGCAAAGCTGTGCATCATCGTGCTCAATACATTCTTCTTGCGCACCAGGCCGCCGTAGAACAGCGCCAGTCCGGGGCCGGTCATCATCAACACCAGCGCAGCACAGACCAGCATCCATGCGTTGTCGGCAGACATCTGCGCCTGCGCGGCCTGCTGGTCGAGCTTGGCCAGATGGTCTTGAATCGCTTGCAGGGCTGCCTGCGAATTTGCGGTTGCGACCTGCGCTCCAATATCGGGAGCAACAATGGTTGCGGCCAGCCGCGTCGTGGCGGCATGCGCGGGAAGGGCTGTGCCTGTCAGGGCAAGCAGTCCGATTCCCATAAGTCCTGTGGCGAAAATGCGTCTCCAGCCAGATTGATCTCGATACATGGCGTTTCCAATCGGTTATGTAAGGTATGTCTGCACAGCAGTGTGTTGTTGCCTGGAGCGTCCCGGCTCCACAGCTTTGCCTGCATCCGGTCACGCTTGCGGCGCGTGTGCGGATGCGCACACAGAGAATCCTGGTTGCATCTCTAGAATAGCAATGCTGCATGGAAAACTTCCACGGAAATCTTTGCCCTGGTACGCTGCGATGGTTCAAATGCCGCCTGTATTTCTGCTAAGATCAGGAATCGGCCAGAGCGGGAGTAGCTCAATGGTAGAGTAGCGGCTTCCCAAGCCGTTGGTTGCGGGTTCGATCCCCGTCTCCCGCTCCAATGTTGGAGGGGGTTGCATCCGTCAATCTGCCGTTTGCACAAAAAAATCAGTTTTTGAGGTATCCGTGAAACCCAATCCGCTACGGTCTCGACGTACACAAGCATTCCTCGTCGCCATTTTGGCTGCGCTTTGCACCTCCGCTTCGCTGCTGGCGCAGCAGGCCGGGGAGTTGCTCGCCACGGCCCATTCCCCTGCCGCGCAAACCGAATCCCTGCCCGCGCCGCAGAAGACGAAGAACGCGCAGGCCGACGGCAATGAGTCCATGCCCGCCTATGCCCCCGAAGCAAACATCGAGATTCCCTCCAATGCTGGTTCCACCTATATCCCAGTCGATAGCTGGATTTACCCGGCGTTGCTTCGTCTGTATTCCCTGGGGTATTTGGATACGGCGGTGCTCGGCATGCGCCCGTGGACGCGCCTGAGTGTGCTGCGCATGTTGCAGGCATCCCAAGAGGACATCTTGGGCGACGGCAAACCGGAGGCTGTGGCGATCTACCATTCCGTACTCAACGAAATCCAGCCGGATCTAAAGACCGCGGGGGATTGGAAGCCCCATGCAATTCTGGACGCAACCTATGAGCGCGTCACCGGCATTGCAGGCACTCCGCTCAATGACAGCTACCACCTCGGCCAGACCATCATTAACGATTATGGCCGCCCGTATGAGCAGGGCTTCAACGACTACACCGGTTTTAGCGGGCGCGGTAACATGGGCCGCTTCACGCTCTTCGTGCGCGGGGAGTATCAACACGCGCCCAGCGCCACGGGCTACTCCGCCGCGCTGGCGCAAACCCTGGCCAACAACGATGGCGTACCCGACGTGCCGCAGAGCACCATTCCTGCGGGGCCGATTGCTGCGCAAAATTACTTTCGCCTGATTGAAGCCAATCTTTCCTATCAGTTCTTGAACCATGAGTTTTCTATCGGCAAGAGCGATGTGTGGGATGGTCCGGCACTGGGCGGCTCCTTTGACTGGAGCAACAACGCGCAGAATATCTACTCCTTTCGCATTAACCGCGTTGAGCCGCTGCACATTCCGATTCTGTCGTTCTTCATTGGCCCGGTTCGGTATGAGTTTCTCGTCGGCAGCCTCAAGGGACACACCTACCCCAATGCTCCCTGGGTACACATGGAGAAGTTTGAGTTCACACCCACGGGAAATTTTGAGTTTGGATTTTCGCGCACCGATATATGGGGCGGCGCAGGACACGAACCCGTCACCTTCGGCACATTCTGGAATAGCTTTTGGAGCTTCCAGAATGTGCCGGTATCTCAAAAATTCTCGATCAATGATCCTGGTGCTCGCTTCAGCACCTTTGATTACACTTATCGACTCCCCTTTTTGCGTCATTGGCTAACGCAATATACAGATTCGGAAGTTCATGATGATGTCACTCCTGTTAGTGCGCCGCAACGGGCTGCCGTGCGGGCTGGCCTGTATCTTTCGCACGTTCCGGGAGCGCCGAAATGGGATCTGCGCGCTGAAGCCGTCTACACAGATGTGCCGATTATTAACAGTCAGGGTGGTTCCTTCATGTACTACGAAACCGTGCAGCGCCAAGGCTACACCAACGAGGGCAACATCTTCGGCGACTGGATTGGCCGCGAATCCAAAGGCGGTCAGGCTTGGCTGACCGATAACCTCTCGCCCTCGGAAATGGTGCAACTCTCCTACAGAAACGCCAAGGCGGCCAAGGACTTCATCCCCGGTGGTACCACGCAGAATCTGTTCACCGTTCGGGCTGTAAAAAAAATCCGTCCGCAGGTCGAACTCGATGGATGGCTGCAATATGAGCGCTGGAAGGCACCCATATACAAGACCGGCGGACAGACGGACGTTACCACCACGGTGCAGTTGACTTGGTTCCCGAAGATACAGCGCGGCCTGCGCGCCTGGTAGACCCGGCTCCCACTCTAGCTCTCAAAGAGCGTGGCTAGAGTGGGGCAGCTCCTCCCCCAATCCTCATTTTTTGGGGAATACCGGCACTGAAAATGCTTCTGCTATGTATTGGAGATGAGCGAGCGGAAGTAGGGGATGGTCAGTGCCAGGCCGGCTTGCAGGGGCATCTTTGGTTCCCAATCCAAAATTGTGCGTGCGCGCGTAATCTCTGGTCTGCGCTGTGGTGGATCGTCCTCGGGGAGCGGCTCATGCACAATCTTGCTTGGGGACTGGCAACCGGCAATCACCTGCTGGGCACACTGCAAAATCGTATATTCATCGGGATTGCCCAAGTTCACCGGCATCGTTTCGCTCGAACGCATCAGGGCCAAGATGCCCTCGACCAAATCGGCCACGAAACAGAAGCTGCGCGTCTGTTTTCCGCTGCCGTAGACCGTCAAATCCCTGCCCGTTAATGCCTGCATTACGAAGTTGGAGATCACGCGGCCATCATCCGGCTGCATGCGCGGTCCATAGGTGTTGAACAGACGCGCCAGGCGCACATCCACGCGGTAGTAGCGATGGTAGGCCATCACCAGCGCCTCACTGAAGCGCTTGGACTCGTCATAGACCGAGCGCGGTCCGATGGGATTGACGTTGCCCCAGTAACTCTCCGGCTGCGGATGCACCTGTGGCGTTCCGTAGCACTCGGATGTGGAAGCCTGCAGGAAAACCGCACGGTGCCTGCGGGCCAGATCCAACATATGTTGCGTGCCCAGCGAGCCAGCGCGCAGCGTCTCTGGTCCGCGCTGCATATACTGCGCCGGGCTGGCTGGGGAGGCAAAGTTCAAAATGTAATCAATCGCGCCGGGATCGAAGGGAACACAGATGTCCTGCTCCAGCAGGTCAAAGCGTGGCTCATTGCGCAGATGCTCCAAGTTCGTGGCGCTACCGGTGGAACCATTGTCCACGCCGAGCACCTGCATGCCTTCGGCCACCAGTCGGTCGGCTAAATGCGAGCCTAAAAATCCCGCTGCTCCAGTTAACAAAATCCTCTGTCGTGGCTGCGGCGTGTGCAGCGCGGGAGCTTGTGCCGGAAGCGTGTGTAGATCCGGCATGCGGCGTTTGCGCCCCACGCCGATCCAGGTCAGTCCCTGCGCTGCCAGTTCGTTTGGATCGCAAAGATTGCGTCCGTCAAGGACGCGCGGAGTCGCCAACAGCGTGCGCATGCGCGCCCAATCCAATCGTGCAAATTGCGGCCAGTCGGTCAGAATCAGCAATGCGTCGGCATCTGTGGCTGCGGCATATTCGTCTGCGGCAAAATGCAGATGCGGAGGATTGCCCAATGCTTGCTGCGCGCGCGGCATGGCGGCAGGATCATAGGCAACCACAGTGCAATTGGCCTCGCAGAGTTGCTGCACAAGGGCCAGTGCCGGAGACTCGCGCACATCATCGGTGCCGCCTTTGAAGGCCAATCCCAGCACGGCCAGCTTTTTGCCAGCCAACGTGCCCAACTCCGTGCGCACCTGGGCTAAAAACCGCTCGCGCTGGCCGTGGTTCGCCTGCTCCACCTTGGCGAGCAGATCAAAATCCACGCCCAGGGCTGCAGCCACGGAGTGGAAGGCGGCAATATCTTTGGAGAAACACGAACCGCCATAACCGATGCCGGGATGCAAAAACGCCGGGCCGATTCTGCGATCGAGTGCAATCCCGCTGCGCACTTCGTCAATGTCCGCGCCCGCAGCCTCGCACACATTCGCCACTTGATTGATGAAGGAAATCTTCATTGCCAAAAATGCGTTCGATGCGTGCTTAATCAGCTCTGCGCTTTTGGCGGAGGTCTGCAAGATCGGCGGCGGAGCCAGCGGCGAACAACGCCCGGCAATCGCATGTGCCTGCGCATAATACCTGCCCGTGGTCAGTGGAGCGTAGATGCGACGCATCACCTGCATGGCGCGCTCCGTCTCTGCGCCAACAACGATGCGGTCGGGGTGCAGGAAGTCGGCAATCGCCGTGCCCTCGCGCAAAAATTCTGGATTGGAGACCACGTCAAACTGTTCGGCGGACACGCCCTGTCCAGCAATCAAGCGGCGCAGCCAGGCATTTGTGTACACCGGCACCGTGCTTTTTTCTGCAATCACGGTATAGCCACGCATGGAGTGCGCTATTTGATGCGCGACGGACTCCACGTAAGAAAGGTCCGAGTGTCCCGCGTCGCTTTGCGGCGTGCCCACGGCGATGAAAACCACATCGGCCTGCGCTGCGGCTTCGGGCAAATCCGCTGTAAAGCGCAGTGAAGTTCCCAAGTGGCGCTGGAGCAACTCTGGCAAGGATTGTTCGTGAATGGTGGGCTGGCCCTGCGTGTGCGCTGCCAGCTTGTGGGGATCGTTATCCACCCCGATGACGGAGTGTCCCATCTCTGCAAAGCAAACCGAGGCCACCAGACCCACATAGCCAGAGCCAATGACGGCAATCTTCATTGGAGCTGCTTTGGGTGCCATGTCGCTGTCGCCAGAAATCATCCTTGCATCATATCAAGCGGTTTCCCAGCATCCATCCGAGCCAGAGCGCAACGCATTGGGTACCGCAATCACTGTTATCTGTTCGTATACGGAGCCATCCTTCTGCATTGACGGATGCACAACCCTGCCCCTATGCTCAGGATACGCAGCTGGGAATCCTGCCTTGCATTGCAAGCACTTGCGGGAGAACCGGCTCGCGCGCGGCGGCCTACGCGCCGATGAAACCAGTGGATGGACGAAAGAGGAGCGGGACGGACTTGCGCACAAATGCGAAGCAAGATTTGCTAGGGGAGCGCCCCGGTACATTCCGGGTGCGGAGGAGTCTTGTCTCCGTATGAACGCACCGGAACAGAATGCTCCTGAGCGTCCAGCCTTTTCCCCGCGCAGCTTTCAGACCGGCGGCGGCTGGGTTACGAACGAGGAAGGCAACGCGCTCTCTGAAAACCTGCTGACCCTGCGCAAGCGCAAGTGGCTGGTGCTGGCCTGCGTCTTTATCGGCGGCGTCATTGCCGTGGTCAAGGCCGTCACCACCCCCAAGGTCTACACCGCAGGCGCAACCATTCAGGTGCGTCCCGGCGCGGCCAACGAGTATCGCGTTGAAGGCGCGCCCGGCGTGGGCCAGGAGGACCTGGGCATCCGTCTGGAGACGGAGGTTGCCATTCTGCAGAGCGGCAGCCTGCTGCTGAAAGCAGCGCAAGAACTGCATCTGGAAGACAATCCAATCTTTCTGGGGCCGAAGTCCACGGTGCATCATTTGGACCCCAACGACCGCAACGTGCAGGACGCCATGATCGGCTTTCTGGGCGGTTCACTCTCCGTAGGACGCGTTCCGAAAACAGAGATCATCAGTATTCAATACACCAGCCTGTCGCCCAAGCTCTCCGCAGAGGTGGTCAACACGCTGATCCAGGATTACGTGGAGCGGAGCTTCCAAACACGCTACGCCGCCACGCAGCGCGTCTCGCAATGGCTGCAAGGGCAGTTGGATGATCTGCGGCAGAACGTGGAGCACTCCCAAGAGCAGTTGGTGGAGATGCAAAAGCGGCTGGGCGTGCTCGGCTTCAGCGACCAGACGCACGATCTCGAATTGGATACACTCGACAATCTATCGCACGCAGCCTCTGAGGCAAAGATCCAAAGCATTTTGGCCGAAGCGCGTTACCGGATGCTGACCGGCACCAATCCGGATCTGATCGATGGCAGCCCCAACGTGATGGGCGCCTCCAATGCGACGCTGCTGGCCACCTTGCGCAATCAAGAGACGAACCTGGAAACCCAGGCCGCACAACTCAACACTCAATATGGCCCGAATTATCCAGAAGTGCGGCAATTGAAGGCTGAGATGCTGCAGACGCAGAAGGCCATCAATCAGGAACAGAAGCGCGTGCTGGCCGAGGCCAAAACAGAGTATGAGACTGCGAATCAAAATAAGGCGATGACGCAGGCCGCACTCGATAAGGAATTGTCCGGGGCCTACAAGCAACGTGACGACCTGGCGCAATACGAATTGCTCCAGCGCGAATACCAATCCAACCGCGCACTGTACGAAGGCTTGCTTAGCCGTCTGCGCGAGGCTGGCATTGAATCCGGCCTGGCCAGCAGCGAAATTGACGTCATCGACACGGCGCGTATTCCCCTATACCCTAGCGGCATATCCCGCAGTTCGCGTGTGATGGTTGGGCTGCTTTTTGGCCTCTTTGGCGGCGTGGCGCTGGCCTTCTTTGTAGATAGCTTGGACACCAGCCTGCGCACGGTGCATGACATCGAGACCATATCTGAGTTGCCATCGTTGGCTGTGATTCCCCGTGCCCGCAAGCTGCTGCCGCGCTCCATTGCAGAGGACACCCGCTCCGCGGCCATGCGCAATGTGGATGTGATCGGCCAGCCCAATTCGCAATTTGCCGAGGCCTTCCGTTCGCTGCGCACAGCACTGATGCTCTCTGGCGTGGGCCAGCCGCCGCAATTGATTCTCATCACCAGCTCCACCCCCGCTGAAGGCAAAAGCACCGTGGCCACGAATCTGGCCAGCATCCTTGCCTTCCGTGATGCCAAGGTGCTGCTCATCGATGCTGATCTGCGCCGTCCCACCGTACACAGCCGCTTCGGCGTCAGCGGAAAAATCGGCCTCTCCACTGTGCTGAGCGGCAGCAATACGTTGGACGAAGCGCTGCAAACGGTGCCCGACATTCCCAATCTTTCCTTGCTCACCAGCGGTCCGGTGCCGCCGTTTCCGACCGAGATGATCGTCTCCAAAGCGATGAGTGATCTGCTCGTCGAGTGCCGCCGCCGCTACACGCATATCGTGCTCGACTCGCCGCCGATTTTGACCATTACCGACGGCATCGTGCTGGCTCCGCAGTCGGATGCCGTGCTGTTAGTCGTGCGCTATGGCCGCGCCAGCAAGCACTCCGTACGCCGCGCGCATGACCTGTTACAGCGCGCTGAAGTCCGCATGGGCGGCACAGTCATCAATGCCGTCGATACATCCTCACAGCGCTACTATGGCTATTACGGCTATCAGCGCTATTCCTATTTCAACGATCGGGGTCCGGGGGAAATGCCCAAGGCCAAGCGCAAATGGCCATTTTTCTGGCTCAAGGAGAATGGAGAATGATGCGGAGCATTGGGTTCCAGACAGCGATTCGAGCTGCGTGTTGCGCTGCGCTCTTCTGCTGGGTCACGCTGGCCGCGCACGCGCAGTTTGCAGGGCCAGCACCCGGCAAGAATGACAGCCCGCCGCCATTGCCCGCCGACTCCACGCCTGCGCAGACCGCTGCCACCAGCACGCATGAGTTGCACCTGCACCCCGGCGACCTGATCGAAGTGACGATCTACGGCGTTCATGACTACGACAGCAAGGTGCGCATCGACGCCAATGGCCGCGCCTACCTGCCGCTGGTCGGCCCGGTGCAGTTGGATGGCCTGACGCTGCAACAGGCGCAGATCAAAGTCGGCGACACACTGGATGCTGCTGGAATGATTCGCAATCCAGACGTCATCATCACGGTGCTGGACTCCACAGAGGACGTCATCACCGTCAGCGGGGAAGTGAATGGGCCCAAGGCGATTCCTGCCTTCGGCTCCATGCACCTGCTCGATGCCATTACCGCAGCAGGCGGCCTGACGCACACGGCCAGCCACACGATTTCCATTCTGCGTCCCGGAGCGCCGGAGCCGCTGCTGGTGCAGCTTGGGCCGGATTTGATGCAGTCCTCCTCGGAAAACATCTTGGTCTATCCCGGCGACCAGATCATTGTGCCCCGCACAGGCGTTATCTACGTTGTGGGCGCTGTGCGTGGGCAAGGATCCTTCCCGTTAGCCAATGGAACGCCGATGACGCTGATGCAGGCCGTTGCCCTGGCTGGAGGCGTCAACTTTGAGGCCACGCGCAGCCAGACGCGCATCATCCGCACCGTCGGCACTAAGCGCGAGGAGATTCCTGTCAACCTGAAGAAGGTGATGTTCGGCAAAGCGCCAGATCCCGTGCTGCAAAACGACGACATCGTCTTCATTCCGCCGAACAGCCTTAAGGCTGGGCTGAAGGGCGGAGCCGCTGGCATCGCGCTCGGCCTGCTGTATGCAATTCCGCTGCTGCCGTAACATGCCTACCATGCTGCGCGCCGCTTATCTGCTGAGTCACCCGATCCAATACCAATCGCCGCTGTTGCGGCGGCTGGCGACGCACTCCTCGGTGGATTTGACGGTGCTCTACGCCTCGGATTTTTCCCTCCGCACATATAACGACGAGGGCTTCGGCGTGCCCGTCGCTTGGGATGTGCCGCTGCTCGACGGATACCGCGCAGAGTTTTTGCCGCGCCTGCTGGATGGCCCGCCGGTGAATTTTCTGCGTCCGCTCTGCCACGGCATTTTCGCGCGTCTGCGTCGAGGCAATTTTGATGTGCTCTGGCTGCACGGCTACGCTTCCCTCAACGCACTGCAAGCCCTGCTGGCCGCCAAGCTGCTCGGCATTCCCGTGCTGCTGCGCACGGACTCCACGCTGATCGACCGCCCCCGTGGCCGCGCCAAACTCATTGTGAAAAATCTTTTCTTCCGCCTGCTGCGCCCTTTCGTTTTTGGCGTGCTTAGCGTGGGAGAGCAGAACACGGCCTACTGGCGGCACCATCTCGGCGCGGACGTCCGCATCTACCCGATGCCCTACGCTGTGGACAATGACTTCTTCGTGCAACAGGCTGCGCTGGCCGCGCCGCACCGCGAGCAATTGCGCGCCTCGCTTGGATTGGAGCCGGGGCGTGCGGTCATTCTTTTCGCCGCCAAGCTGCTCGCGCGCAAACGTTGCATCGATCTCGTCGAAGCCTACTTGCTTTCCACGCAAAACCAGCCTGAGTCCGCCCGCCCCTATCTGCTGATCGCAGGCGATGGTGAGGAGCGCGCAGCGATCGAGGCCCGCATCCGGCAAGCGGGAGCCACGCGCGAGATTCGCCTGCTCGGCTTTCGCAATCAAACCGAGCTGCCGCCGCTCTACGATCTTTGCGATGTGTTTGTGTTGCCCTCGGTACATGAGCCGTGGGGACTGGCTGTGAATGAAGTGATGGCAGCGGGCCGGGCCGTCCTCGTCAGCGACCAAGTGGGCTGCCAGCCCGATCTGGTCGCTGACGGCGACAATGGCTGCGTCTTCCCCGCCGGAGATATTCCCGCGCTGGCTGCAGCGCTGGGCCGCGTACTGAGTAACCCGCAGACCTGTCGCACCATGGGCGAGCGCAGCCGCGCACGCATCGCTCAGTTCACCTTTGACCATGATATTAAGGGCCTGCTTGCTGCCTTTGCCGATGCAGCCCACTGGAAGCAAAATCGCCACGCCAACGCTGCACACACGGAGAGCCACTCATGAGCCGCCCTATTCGCCAGCTGCATGTCATCCGTTCGCTTGCACCGGAGTACGGCGGTCCCGCACAACTTGTGCGCCAGATCGTGGGCACCTATCCCAGTCTGGGCATGATTGGTGAGGTCGCCTGTCTGGACGCGCCCGGCTCAAAATTTCTTGAAGGAATTGAATTCCCCGTACATGCGCTGGGGCCAGCCTGGGGCGTCTACGGATACTCGCCGCGCTGGATTCCCTGGTTGCGCGAGAATCTGCACCACTTCGACGCCGTCATCATCCACGGGATTTGGCAATACCAAAGTTGGGGTACCTGGCTGGCCATGCGCGGAAAAACTCCCTACGTGCAGCTCACGCACGGCATGTTGGATCCGTGGTTCAAGCGCCGCTATCCGCTCAAGCACGTCAAAAAGTGGATTTACTGGGCGTTGGCTGAGTATTGGGTGCTGCGCAACGCGCGCCGCGTGCTTTTCACGTCGAACATTGAGCAAAATCTGGCACCAGAAAGTTTCTGGCTCCACGAATGGAATGGAGCCGTCGTTCCCTATGGAGCCAAATCGCCGACGGGAGATCCGGCACAGTTGCTGCGCGCGTTTTATGAACGTTGTCCAGCTCTGCGCGACCAGCGCTTCATTCTCTATCTGGGCCGCATCCATCCTAAAAAAGGTTGCGACCTGTTGATGGAGGCCTTTCTGTGCGTGGCCGAACGCGCGCCCTGGCTGCATCTGCTGATGGCGGGGCCGGACCCTACCGGGATGCGCGCCAGGTTAGAAGCGCGCATGCGTGCCGCCGGGCTGCAGCATCGTGTACATTGGCCCGGCTTGCTGACCGGCGACGCCAAATGGGGATCGTTTCTGGCCAGTGAGGCCTTCATTTTGCCCTCGCATCAGGAGAACTTCGGCATCGCCGTGGCCGAAGCTCTTGGTTGCAGTCGGCCTGTACTCATCTCCGATCAGGTCAACATCTGGCCAGAGATTCAACAGGACGGCGCAGGCCTCGTTGCGCCGGATACGCTGGATGGCACCGTGCAGTTGCTCGAAGGCTGGATCGCCTTGAATGCCGAGCAGCGCGCGGCCTTTAACCAGCGCGCCCAGGCCTGTTTTGACAGACGGTATAACATTGTGAACAACGTTGCGGCGCTGGTGCAGTTCTTTATGCAATAGCTTCCGCGACTGTATGCGCAGCAATCCAGGGTGGAACCGATGCAGACGGAGAAGATTAGCGCAGCCGCAACAGCACCCCACTCCAGCGACCCGTATTTAACCTCGCCCTATTCGCTGGGCAACCGCATTCGCCGCCAGCTTTGGAATACATGCTGGGCGCTGTTGTTTCGGCCCTCGCCGCGGCTGGCCTTTGGCTGGCGCGCGCTGTTGCTGCGGCTCTTTGGAGCCAGACTTGGCCCCGGCTGCCACATTTATCCGCAGGCGCGCATCTGGGCACCGTGGAATTTGGAATGTGAAGAGGCCGTGCTCATTGGCGATCGTGCTGACTTGAACAACCACGCGCCGCTCTATCTGGCCTCGCACGCCGTCATCTCACAGGATGCCTTCGTCAGCAACGCCACCCACGACTACAACGATCCAGCCTTCCCCGTCGTCTCCTGCTCGATGCGCATTGGTCGCTATGCCTGGGTCGCGGCGCGGGCCTGTGTTGCCCCCGGAGCGGACTTGGGGGATGGCTCGATTCTCGGCATGGGATCCGTGGCCACGCGGGCGCTGGAGCCGTGGAGTGTGTACGCGGGCGCTCCGGCCAAAAAGGTCAAAGACCGCCCGCGCTTTGCCTGAGTTCGGGATTGCGATTGGTTCCGCGAGCGCGGAGAAATTCTCAACGAGTGCAGAGGCTCTCTGCGGCGACAAGCTTTTGTTGCGCACGCCAAACAGCGCCCAGCGCAGCGTCAATGGATTCCGTGTGTACCACGACATGGGGGATTTCCCGCTGAACAACCGCCAACAGCGCCGATCGCATTGGGGCTACATGGCTCACGATGCTCCCGGTAAAGGCCAGTTGGAGACAGGCAGGGGTGGCGTTTGCTGACGCTTGAATTTTTTTCAGCGCGAAGAGAGCCATCTCTCCCAACTCCGTACCCGCTTCCCGAAGCACCTGCAAAGCGACAGCATCCTGCTCTGCCGCACAGGCGGCCACCGCGCGCGCCAAGCGGGAAAAGTCTGGCCCCGGCAGTCGATTGCCCAGATCAATGAGTTCCGCAAAGGATTGGATATGCCACTGCTCCAATATTTTTGCGTAGAGCGAGGTTTGTATGCCGCGATCCATCGCAGCCAAAGTGGCGCGAACGGCCTGCAGGCCAATTCTGTACCCGGAGCCTTCATCCGACAAAACAGGCCCCCATCCCCCCAGATGAAAGACTTCGCCAGCGGGGGTGCGGCCCACCACATTCGAGCCGGTTCCGGCGATGACCAGAACCCCAGGCTCCCCACGGAAGGCGCCGTCCAGGGCAATATCCTCATCCCCGCAGACGGCAATCTGACCGGAGAGTCTCTCCTCCAGTGCATGACGCGTCCATTGTTCAATTGCGGGGACGGTGTTGCCGGACAGTCCGATGCAAGTGCTGGCGATGGCGCGCAAGGCAATGCCGGATTGCTGGGACAAGCTGGATAAGAGAGCATCCAGGTTCTTGGCGGCTTCCTGTTGGCTGACTCGTGTGATTTTGATGGAGCCAGACTCAGCGCGGGCGAGAACGGAAGTGGGACTTGCCAAAACTCCGGTAATTTTTGTTCCGCCTGCGTCAATTCCCAAACAATATGTCATAGATGAAGACCGCCGCTTCTTGCCGAATTTGGATATGGGACCCACCCCTACGATGAAAGCACAAGGCAGCCCGGTTGGAAAATTCTCCTTGTCCCATTCTACAATTCCTGTCCGCATGACTATACTTTTTTGTGGTGTTGATTTGGGGGGAGGGTTGACGGTGATGATTCGTAGCGTTGGGTCAAGGTGCGTTGGGCTGTGGTGCTGTGGAGCCGTTCTGAGTCTTGGCTTCGTTGTGGCGAGCGTGGTTCCATCCAGGGCGGAGACGAAGATAGGCGCAGCATTAACAGCCGTGCCGCAATCGTCAGCGCCGGTTTCAGCGGCACTTGTCCCCATGCCGAAAGAACTGCACTGGGGCGGAGTGCTAGCGCTGCACCCGAGCACTTGCGCGGTGGCGGTGCAAAACGCTGAAGACGCCTTTGCTGCACAGACACTGACGGACTCCATCAAGCAGCGGGGAGCTACCTGCCGCGTTGTGCATGCGCAGGCGGCGCCCATTGTCCTATTGCGGAGCAACGTGCCTGCGGCGCAGCGGATTTTGCATCGAGCGCAGATGACGCTTACGCCAGCAATGCACGATGAGGGGTATGTGCTGATCCCTCAAGATGGTCGGCTGTATGCAATTGCGACAACAGCTGCGGGCTTGTTTTATTCGGCGCAGACGATGCGTCAATTGCTGGCCGGGCAGGGAAGGGACCTCTCCCTACACTTGGCCACGATTCGAGATTGGCCCACCATGCGCTACCGTGGCTTTGGGGATGATCTTTCGCGGGGTCCGTTTCCCACGCTGGACTATCAAAAGAAACAGATTCGCACCTTTGCTGCCTACAAACTCAATCTGTACTCTCCTTATTTTGAAAACACGTTACAGTTGAAAGCCACGCCGCTGGCTGCGCCTCCGGGAGCAGCGCTGTCTCCACAAGATGTGGCGGAACTGGTTGCCTACGCGCAGCAATACCACATCACGATTATTCCGGATCAGGAATCCTTTGGGCACCTGCACCACACGCTGCTGGTTGAACAATACGCAACCCTGGCGGAAACGCCGCACGGCAGTGTGTTGGCGCCAGGACAGGCAGGGTCGCTGCCGTTAATCTCCGCATGGTTCACGCAAATTGCGCAGGAGTTTCCTAGCCCCTTTTTGCACATCGGTGCCGATGAAACCTTTGACTTGGGCGCAGGACAGACTGCGCCCGAAGTCGCCAAATATGGATTGGGCAAGGTGTACATTGATTTTGTCCATCAGATCTACAACACGTTGCAGCCGCTGCATCGCCAGTTATTGTTTTGGGGAGATGTGGCGATGAACTCGCCGGAGTTGGTCAAGACACTGCCGAAGAATATGATTGCGGTCGCCTGGAAGTACTCACCCCAGCCGCAAGGATATGACGCGTGGATCACGCCCTTTACGAACGCGGGCATGGAGACATGGGTGGCCCCCGGCGTTTCGAACTGGCGTGAGGTCTATCCAGACAATGACGCTGCGCTACAAAACATTCAACGCTTTGTGGCCGACGGCCAGCGCTTGGGAACTACTGGCGAGTTAAATACGGCTTGGAATGATGATGGGGAAGGCCTGTTTGCGCAGGATTGGTATGGGGTATTGTTCGGTGCCGCCGCAGGCTGGCAGCAGGGAAGCAGCGATCCTGTGGTCTTTGAACACAACTATGGCCAAGTCTTCCATAACGATACAACCGGAGAAGTGAATCAGGCGCAGTTGGAACTGATGGCTGCGTATCAAAGCCTGACCAAAGTTGGGTTGAATTGGGACACAGACGCATTGTTTTGGATGGATCCCTGGACGCCGCAGGGACGCGAGGTGACCAAAAAAATATTGCCTGTAACCCACGAGATGCGCATCCATGCAGAAAATGCGCTGGCGCAAATTCTGCTGGCAAAGCAGCAAAAGAATTTGCGCAATACCGATGCTCTGGATGCCATGGAGCTGGGCGCGCGCAGGCTGGATTTTATTGGACAAAAATTTCAGCAATCCCAAGAAATGATCGATGAGTATGCAACCATGCGCGCAGAGGTGGGAAATACTTCCAAAGCAGAAGATCTACAGCGGCTGGGAGCGACCCTGTCAGGGATGAATGGGCAGTGTCAGGACCTGCGGGATGGATATGGACTCTTGCGCGATCTGTATCGGCAGGCATGGCTGCGGGAGAATCGGCCCTACTGGTTGGACAATGTGACGGCTCGGTATGACATGAGCATGCAGTTGTGGATCAAGCGGGGCATGCAGATTCGCTCCACGTTGGATGCGTATTGGCAGACCCATACATTGCAGGGCATGCCGATTCCGCAGCAGTAAAGCGCGGTGCTTGAGGCAGCTCGTGGTCCCCAGGGCTGTGAGCCGCCTCTAAGGATGCGACGTGTTTCTCTGGCTGGCCGGGGTGCGTGTCAGCAGGAAGATCATGCCCACAATCGCAAATATCGTGAACAGGCCCGCAATGCTCATGATGCGCAAAATCGAAACTGTGTATTTTCCGGTGCTGGGGCTGTAGTTGCAGCAGTACAGAAGAACCAAATCGCTGAAGCTGCCGATTTTTTCCCCGGAAGCATCGATCAAGGCCATGCGCAGATCGCGGGACTGATAGGTGATGCCCGAAAGATATTTGGAGAGCTGCCCGTTGGGTGTGACGACAAAGATTGCGCTGGAATGCGCAAACTGAGTCATGGCTCCGTCTGGCCCAGGAACGCGCACATAGTGGAAGCCCACCGCGCGCGTCAGGGCATCAATGGAGGGCTGCTGCCCGGTCAGGAAGTGGACTCCGGCGGTGTTCTGAGTTGCGAGCATCTGCAAAAAATCCTGCTGCTGTGTCGCGGCAGCCGCAGCGGTGTCTGCCGGATCGAAGCTCACAACCAGAACGTCATAATCCTTGCCGACGGAAAATCCAGTTTGCTTCAAGGCTTCTGCCATGCCGCGCAGTACTTGAGGGCAGAGCAGGCCGCAGTGAAAGTACACCAAAGCCAGCACAACGGGCCTATGGGTGAAGTAGGTTCCCAAAGGGTGCGCCGCTCCCGTGCTGTCATAAAAGGGCATGGATAGCGGCAATTGGGAGCCTAGATTTTGATCAATGCCAGCATGCTGCAAATATGCGGGAAGCTGAGACGAGGGAACGGAGGCTTTCGACGCTCCTCCCATGGAGTTGGAAAGTTGGGCATGGAGCAAGGGGGCGGCCCCCAGGCACAGTACAATGAGGAGGACGGCTCTTCCGTACCGCTCCATCGAGTTGCGTCGCGTCGGATTCACCCTTAAGGATACAGCAGCCTGCGCCGTCGCGGGCAGCCCCGCAGACTTGGCGTTCCTTGCGTCGCTGCTCAAGGGCACTCATTTCCAGGGGGTGCTAATTGACGACCAATTTGGTCGCATATAGAATCAAGCCTGAGGACGGCGAGTCAATTCATGTTGCAAGCATTCATCATTACGCTGCGCGAGGGCGTCGAAGCCGCGCTGATCGTTGGCATTGTCTTTGCCTATCTGAACAAAATTGGCCGCACGGACTTGAAGCGCTTGGTATTGTGGGCGCTGGCGGCGGCCTGTGCCTGCAGTCTGCTGGTGGCCGTCATTTTGGCCCGCACTCAGTTCAATCAGGACATCTTTGAAGGCGTGGTGATGCTGGTTGCCGCTGGATTTGTGCTCAGCGTCATCTGGTTCATGCAGCGCACGGCCAAGAGTCTGCGCGGACGCATTGAAGCAAGACTCGGCTCCATCACCAGTCGCGGCTCACGCTTCGGCCTGTTTCTGTTTGTCTTTTTGATGGTGCTGCGTGAGGGCGTCGAAACCGTACTGATTCTGGGCGCGGTCTCGCTGAACTCCACCGAACTGCTTAGCTTTTTTGGCACGTTGCTTGGCGTGGCCTGTGCGGTGGTTTTTGGCGTGCTTTTTGTAAAGGGCAGTCTGCGCATCAACCTGCAACGCTTCTTCCGCGTTACTGCGGTCATTCTGTATTTCGTCGTCTTTCAATTGGTCATCTCCGGGCTGCATGAGCTTTCTGAGAACGGCGTGCTGCCCTCCAGCCGCTGCGAGATGCGCTTCATCGGCCCCATTGTGCGCAATGACTTTTTCTTCTTCATCACCATGCTGGCACTGGCGGCGTTGATGGTTCTGTACGAATATCGCAAGCGCATGGCCGAGCCGGTCGATGTGAGCGCAACGGCTACCCCGGTGGAGCGGCGCAAGGCCGCGTGGCAGGCCCGCCGCGAGCGCCTGTGGATGGGAGCCGTCTGCGCGACCAGTTTTGTGTTCATCTTTTTGGTGACCGCACAATTCATTTACGCCAAGAGCACCACCGCGCTGTCGCCCGCTGCGCCGGTGACGTTGGTGGGCGACCAAGTGAGCGTGCCCGTGTCGCAGGTGCAGGATGACAAGCTGCATCGCTATGTGGTCCAGGTCAAGGGAACTCCCGTGCGCTTTTTGCTCTTTCGCAAGCCGGATGGCACCATCGTGAGCGTGGCCGATGCCTGCCAGATCTGCGGTCCGGTTGGCTTTTATAAAAGCGGTGACAACATCATTTGCAAACTCTGCGCCTCCCCGGTGAGTGCGCAGACCATGGGCCAGCCCGGCGGTTGCAATCCGGTGCCGCTCGGCTCCACGATCGCTGGAGGATTTGTTTGGATTCCAGCACGCAACCTGGAGGCGCTCGTTCCCGTCTTTTCGAAGTAGGGAGCGCGCGGCGATCATCATGTTTTTTCGCCTGCTCGTCGAAAGCCTGGTCCGACAGCGGCGGCGCAAGCTGCTGGCGGCAACCGCCATATTGCTGGGCACGGCCACGGTAACGGCCATGCTGGCCATTGGTGCCAGTGTGGGCGACAAGCTGAATCAGGATCTTTCCAGCTATGGTGCCAACATTCTCGTCACGCCCAAGACGGACACGCTGGATGTTGTTGTTGGCGGCGTCAGCATTCGCCCAGCCACGGCGGGCAGCTACCTGCGTGAGGGCGACCTGACCAAGCTCAAAGGCATTTTTTGGCGCAACAACATTCTCAACTTGTCGCCAGAGTTGCCGCTGCACGTGACGCTGACGCAGGCGCAATCATCGCAGGCTGCAACTGTCCCCGCGCTGGGCCTTTGGTTCCATCACACGCTGCGTTACGGCACAGAAAGCTACCCCATGGGCGCACCCGCCATGCATCGCTGGTGGCGCTTGCAGGGGGAGTGGCCCGCAGACTCCGCCTTGGATCAAGCCGCCATCGGCAGCGCATTGGCTGCGCAGATGCACATCGCTCCCGGTGATACCGTCATGCTCAACGGCGAGCCGGTGCGCATCACCGGCTCGGTTTCCAGCGGCGACGCCACGGAGCGCACACTGCTGTTGCCGCTGGCCTTGGCGCAAAAAATCACCGGCCAGCCCGATGCGGTACGGCGCGTGGATGTGCAGGCGTTGACCAAGCCAGAGGATGCGCTGGCCCGCCGCAATCCGGATTCGCTCTCGCCCGCGTTGCATGATCGCTGGTACTGCTCGCCCTATGCCAACTCCATCGCCTATCAAATTCAAGAAGCGTTGCCGAACGCGCAGGCCGAGCCAATTCGCCGCATTACGCAAGGTGAGGGCACAATTTTGCAGCGTATCTCTGGCCTGATGTGGCTGGTGGCTCTGGCTGCACTGTTGGCCGCATCGTTTGCCGTGGCTGCGTCGATGACCACCGCCATTCTGGAGCGCAAGCAGGAGATTGGACTGATGCGCGCGCTCGGCGCTTCGCAGTTTTCTGTCGCCAGTCTCTTTTTTGCAGAGACGGCATTTCTCTCGTTGCTGAGCGGGGCTTTGGGGTATCTGCTGGGTTCGCTGCTGGCCGCGCGTGTGGGCCGGGAAATCTTTCATAGCACCATCGCTTTCAATCCGGTGCTGTTGCCGGCGGCGCTGGGGCTGGCGCTGCTGGTTTCCATCGCTGGGGGCGCGCCTTCCGTGCTGCGCACGCTGGGTATGCAGCCGGCAGCGGTACTGCGGGAGGATGGATGAAGCGCGCGCGATTTTCGCTGGGATACATCGTTCGCCGCAGTCTGGTACATCGGCGCGTGCGTTCGCTGGCCGCGTTGCTGGCGCTTACTGTCAGCGCGGCTGTGGCCACGACGTTGCTCACGCTCTACGTCTCCCTGAACCGGCAACTGCATCAGCAATTCCGCGCCTTTGGCGCCAACATTTTGCTTACCGCGCCGAATGGCTCCACGCTGCCGCCGGAAACACTGGCCACGGTACGAGCCATCGCCGGACCGGAGAGCCGCATCGTTCCCTTCGCCTATGCCGTGGCGCAAACCACAACGGGTGCGCCCATCGTGGTTGCGGGTACGGACTTTACCGCTGCGCGCACCATGGATTCCTGGTGGCAGGTGAGCCGCTGGCCGGATGCAGCAGCAACGACGACAACGGTCGGCAGTCCTGTTGCTGCCATGGTGGGTACGCGCGCACAAAATTTTCTGCACAGCGATGATTTTTCACTTACCTACAATGGCCGCACACTCACGCTGCACACAGCGGCAACCTTGCACACAGGTGCAGCCGAGGACAGCCGCATTTTGATTTCACTGGCTGCCTTCACTGCTTGGACGGGCCAGGGTGCATCGACGCTGGAGGTTCAAGCTTCGGGCAGCGCCGCGCAGGTGGAAGCGCTGTTGCATCGGCTGCGCGCAGCCTTGCCGGGCGTGCAGGTGCATGCCGTGCGGCAATTGGTGGAGAGCGAAGGCCGCATCGTGGATCGCACGCGTTCGCTTATGCTCAGCTCGCTGGTGCTGATTGCGCTGACGGTAGGCATCTGTGTGTTGGCGACGCTGACCGCTTCTGTGTTGGAGCGGCGGCGCGACTTCGCCATCATGAAGGCCCTTGGCTCCACGCAGCATCAGGTGGCGTTGCTCTTTTTGCTGGAGGCGGCCTTGCTGGCATTAGCCGGTGCGGCGGCAGGCTATCTACTGGGCAGCTTGTGCGCCTTCGGCATCGGTGCGTGGAATTTTCACGCTACGATTCCACCCCTGTGGCAGGCTGCGCCTGCCGTGCTGCTGCTGAATCTCATGGTTGCATTGCTGGCGGCTGGCCTGCCCATGCGCATTCTGCGTACCATGGAACCAGCGATGCTCTTGCGAGGCGAATAACGTTGGCCACGATACTCCAATCCGCTGTTGGTTCTGAGGCACTCATCCATTTGCACGGTCTGACGCGCGAATACGCCAGCCGTGCCGGAGCCGTGCGCGCGCTCGACCACATCTCGCTCACCATTGAACGCGGCGAGTGGGTCGCCGTCATGGGGCCATCCGGCTCCGGAAAATCCACGCTGGTTAATATTCTTGGCTGTCTGGACCAACCCACCAGCGGCAGCGTGCGCATTGCGGGCACCAACGTGCATCAATTGAGTCGGCAAGAGTTGGACCGTTTTCGCTCCGAGACCATCGGCTTCATCTTTCAGCAATTTCATCTGATCCCGTATCTGACCGCGCTGGAAAATATTTTGCTGGCGCAATACTTCCACAGCATGACGGATGAAGAGGAAGCGCGTCGCGCGCTGGCTTCCGTTGGACTCGGCGACCGCGCCACGCATTTGCCCAGCCAGTTGAGTGGCGGGGAACAGCAGCGCGTCTGCATCGCACGCGCACTCATCAATCAACCGCCGATTTTGCTGGCCGATGAGCCAACCGGCAATCTGGATGCGACCAATCAGGAGATCGTGCAAGAGCATCTGCGCACGCTACACCGCGCCGGGCACACCATCGTGATGGTCACGCATGACCCGGAGATGGCCTTGCTTGCCGATCGCATCGTCGATTTGCACCACGGACGCATCGCCGCCGAACGGCGCGCGGGCGTGACTCCACAAAAATAAAAATAGGAAACAGGGCTCCCAACATAAGGGCGTTGGAGTGCGCATCAATAGATGTGGAAGTCAACCTCAACATCAATCTGGACGGCGACTGGCTTGCCGTGGAACTTGGCTGGCTTGAAGCGGTATTGTTTGACGGCATCGATAGCTTTTTCATCCAAGCCCATGCCCAAGGCACGCAGTACTTGGATGTTCTGCGGCATTCCATTCGTGTCTACAACGAGCGAAACCACGCTGGTGCCTTGGAATTTCGCCTTGCGCGCCTCGTCAGAAAATTCCGGGTCCACCGAGTAGATGAGCTTGGGCGGCTGCACGCCATTGCCCACCTGCATCACGCCGCCGCCGTAGCCGCCGCCTTCCCCGGGGCCAACGCCAGAGCCGGTGCCAGAACCCACGCCACCACTCCTACCCGAGCCAATGCCGCTCTGCATGCCCGTGCCATTCGATGCCGGCCCGCGCACGGTCGTGGTGGGGTCACCCAGGTTGGGCATACTGGCATTCGGCAATTGCACCTCTTGCGGAATGACGACCGTGGGCGCAACCGCCAGTTTGGGATGATCGTTGCGGATAATTTCTTCCGGCGGAACAAACTGCGTTTTGGCGATTTGCGGCAGCTTGCCTTTGGAGGCCATCAGCAGATCGTGGTCCCCACCACCACCACCGCCGCCCATCTCGCCCAGCATTTTGGGGGAGAACGGCAGAAACGGCGTGACCGTGGAAACCTTGACCGGAGGCGGCTGCACCACCGCACGCTGGGGATGCCAGAGAGCAAAAAAGATGATCGCGGCCAGAATAGCCACGTGCACACCGCCAGCAATCAGGCTGGCTTGGCGATCGCGTGGCACGGCCAGAATGTCGCGCACGGCCACTTCGTGTGACTGCAACTCCAGCGGTGGCAGCTTGGCGGGGAAGAAAACCTCGCGTAGATCGTGCCAGATTTCAGCCCAAAGCGGCTCCTGCGCCAATGGATCGACCACTGGCACAGGCTTGGATTGCAACTCCAGCGGCGGCAACTTGGGCGGAAAGAGCGCATCGTGCAGGTCGGCGTAGAGCACCCGCCAGTACGATGGCTCGCGTCCAATCGCGCTCCACAACTGCGTTTCTTCGGATTCCACGCTGGCAATCTCCGTTTCCGGATCCAGCAAACCCTGATTCGGCATTCGTTTGCTTGTGCCCTGTCGCCCCTGCCGGGAATGATCTGTCGCTTAGCTTGCCGTGCGCCGCGATGCGGCCGTTCTGGTTGCTTACAATTATAAGGACTCCACGGGCTTTGCGCCGTGCACATCGCGCCACAAACCACGGGGTGCGAATACTGTGCGCGAACCCGATCCCGCGTCCTTGCAGGTTAGACGCATCCGGCCCCCATTCTGTTGCATCCAAGGTTCGCCGCTCGGCCCGGCCCATCGCGGCGCACGGCCCAAAGCATTTATCATGAAGCTATTCCGATTTTCCGCACTGGAGCCAACATGCCCGCCGGGCAAGACCTGAAATCCACGCTGCAACTGCCGCAGACCGAATTCCCCATGAAGGCCAACCTGCCGCAGAATGAGCCGAAGCGTCTGGCCGACTGGGAGCAGACTCACCTGTACCAGCAAATCCGCGCCGCGCGCAAAGGCGCGCCGGTCTACCTGCTGCATGACGGCCCGCCCTACGCCAACGGAGCCATCCATCTGGGCCACGCGCTCAACAAATGTTTGAAGGATTTCATCGTCAAGTCGCGCAGCATGTCTGGCTTTGACGCGCCCTATGTGCCCGGATGGGATTGCCACGGCCTGCCGATTGAAATCAAAGTGGACGAGCAACTGGGCCGCAAAAAGCTGGAGATGGATCCGCTTGCCGTGCGTCAGGCCTGCCGCGAGTACGCGCAGAAATTTCTCGACCTGCAAAGCGCACAGTTCCAGCGCATCGGCGTGCTGGGCCAATTTGACCGGCCCTACTCGACCATGTCGAAGGATTACGAGGCGCGCATTGCGGAAACCTTCTTCGCATTCTTCGAGCGCGACTTCGTCTACAAAGGCCTGAAGCCGGTCTACTGGTGTACGCACGATCGCACCGCGCTGGCTGAGGCCGAGGTCGAATATGAGCAGCACACCAGCCCCAGCGTTTACGTCCGCTATGCGCTGACCAGCGCGCCTGAGGCAATCGACGCGCGTTTGTCCGAAAAAAACGCAGCCGTCATCATCTGGACCACCACGCCGTGGACGCTGCCCGCATCGCTGGCCGTCGCCTTTCATCCAGAGTTTGAATACGTCGCGCTGGAGCAAAACGGAACCACCTACATTGTCGCCGCTGCGCTGGCGGAGGCTGTCCGCGATGCTTGCGGTTTGCAAGCGGCCACAGAAGTCGCGCGCTTCTCCGGCGAAAAACTGGAGCGCACAACCTATCAGCATCCATTTTTAGATCGCAGCGTTCTCGGCGTGCTGGCCAACTACGTCACCGCTGACCAAGGCACGGGAGCCGTGCATACCGCGCCCGCGCATGGAGCCGATGACTTCCATACCGGCACGCGCTACGGACTGGACCCAACCTGCAACGTGGATGAAGGCGGGCGGCTGCGCAACGGCCTGCCGGAATACGATGGGCTGACCATCTTCAAGGCGAATGAGCCGATCATCGCGCTGCTGGCCTCGCGCGGCGCATTGCTGGCGCGCAAGGATTTGCAGCACTCGTACCCGCACTGCTGGCGTTGCCATAAGCCGGTCATCTTCCGCGCGACGGAGCAGTGGTTCATCCGCATGGAAACGCCGATGCAGACCGCCGATGGCGCAGCGACCACCTTCCGCCAGCGCGCGCTCGACGAGATCAGCAAAGTGACGTGGGACCCGGCCTGGGGCCAGGAGCGCATCTCCAACATGATCGCCACGCGGCCCGATTGGTGCATCTCTCGCCAGCGCATCTGGGGCGTGCCGATCGCCGTGTTTCTGTGCCAGCAATGCCGGCAGCCACTGCAATCGCCCGAAGTGAACCGGCGCATCGTTGCACGCTTCGAACAAGACGGCGCTGACGCTTGGTACGCGCGGCCCAACAGCGATTTTCTATCGGAGCACGACCAATGCGCCCACTGCGGCGGCAAGGAGTTCGACAAGGAATTCGACATTCTCGACGTGTGGTTTGAGTCCGGTGCCAGCCAGGCCGCGGTACTCGGCGAACGCGCGGGATTTGGCCTGCCGTGGCCTGCGGATTTATATCTCGAAGGCGGCGACCAGCACCGCGGCTGGTTCCACTCTTCGCTGCTCTGCGCCGTGGGCATACAGAATGCCGCGCCCTATCGCAGCGTAGCCACCTGTGGCTGGACGCTCGACGAAAAAGGCCGCGCACTTTCGAAGTCTCTGGGCAACAATGTCGATCCCGTGCAGGTGGCCGAGCAACTGGGCGGCGACATCATCCGCCTCTGGGTCGCCTCTGTCGATTTTCGTGAGGACGTGGTCGCCAGCATTCCCCTGATGCAGCGGCTGGCCGAGGAAATCTACCGCAAGCTGCGCAACACCTTCCGCTTTCTGCTGGGCAATCTGCATGGCTTTGATCCTGAGCTGCACGCGCGGCCCTTTGTGCAACTGGAGCCACTGGACCAATACATGCTGGCGCGCACCGCGGAGCTGACGGAAAAAATTCACGGCTGGTATCAGCGCATGGAGTTCCATCGCGTCTACCACGCGCTGAATCAGTTCTGCGCCTCCGACCTGAGCGCCGTCTATCTTGACGTGCTCAAAGACCGCATGTACACTTTTGCGCCCACGCATCCGGCGCGGCGCTCCGCGCAAACGGCCATCTGGCGCATTACGGAAGCGCTGGTGCGCCTGATCGCTCCGATTCTCAGCTTCACCGCCGATGAAATCTGGCAATATCTGCCCAAGGTGGAAGGCCGTCCACCGAGCGTGCACATCGCGCTCTTCCCTGCGCCGCAGGAACTGGCTCCCAGCGCAGCCGCTGCGCTGCTGCCGGAGTGGCAAACACTCTTCGCCATCCGCGACGAAGCGCTGAAAGCGCTGGAGGCTGAGCGCAAGGCCGGACGCATCGGCAAGGCGCTGGAGGCCAAGGTGCGGCTGGAGTTGCCTGCGGCTCCCTACGCCATCGCAGAAAAATACCGGGCCAGCTTGAAGGAACTCTGCAACGTCTCGCAGGTGGAGATCGCCTTGGCGCACTCCGGTGAGGCCATCGTCGCCACGCCGCTGCCCGCCGATGGCAACAAGTGCGAGCGCTGCTGGAATTACTCCAAATATGTCGGCGTGGATTCCATCATGCCCACGCTCTGCGACCGTTGCCTGGCCGCGCTGGCAGAGATGAAATTGGCTGCAGAAAACGCCAGCGAAGCGGCGCAAACGGAGAGTGTTCAATGAATCTGTCTTCCAATTCCCCGCGCGATTGGCGCTGGCCGTTGCTGCTGATTACTGTTGTGGTCTTCGTGCTGGACCGGCTGACCAAGCTCTGGATTCTGCGCCACCTGAAGCCGAGCGATGTGGTTGCCGTCATTCCCGGCTGGTTTCATCTGACGCACGTCTACAACAACGGCGCAGCCTTCAGCTTCTTGGAAGACACGCGCTCGCCCGAAACAGTTCGCTGGCTGCTGATCGCGTTTTCCATCTTTGCCATCGCTGCGGTCTTCGCGCTCTTTTGGAATGTGGGCCGCCGCATCTCGATCACCAGCGTGGCGCTGGCCATGATTCTCGGCGGTGCCCTCGGCAACCTGTACGACCGATTCTCTTACCACTTCGTCATCGACTTTCTCGCCTTCAGCCATTGGGGCTATCACTACCCTGACTTCAACATCGCCGACTCCTGCATCGTGACCGGCGCATGTTTGCTGTTGCTGGAGGCCATTCGCGGCGTCAATCCAATCTTTACGGAAACGCCGAAGGACGACGCATCCAGCACTCAGTCCGCATCGCAATAGGAACTCCATGAGCCAATCCATGCAGGAACTTTGGAGCGCCGTGGATGCCTATATCGACGGCCTGCTGTTTGCAGGCGATGACGTTATAGCTTCTGCACTGGAGGCCAGCACAAAGGCCGGCCTGCCGCCGATCAGCGTGACGCCGTCGCAGGGCAAGCTGCTCTGCCTGCTGGCGCAGATGAGCGGCGCGCGCAATATTTTGGAGATTGGCACCCTTGGCGGTTACAGCACATTGTGGCTGGCGCGCGCCTTGCCGCCGGAGGGCCGCATTCTGACGCTGGAGTTTTCCGCCAAACACGCGGAGGTTGCACGCGCCAACTTTGCCCACGCTGGCTTTGCAGAAAAAATCGAAGTGCGCATCGGCGCGGCGCTGGAGACCTTGCCGCAAATCGCTGCGGAAGGCCGCAGCCCTTTCGACTTCATCTTCATCGACGCCAACAAAGACGACTACTCGGAATACCTGGCTTGGGCACTGCGTTTGTCTCGTCCCGGCACGGTCATCGTTGCGGATAACGTTGTGCGCGATGGAGAAGTTCTTCAGCCCGGAACCAAGGACGCTGCCGTGCAAGGCGCGCAACGCTTCAACGCCAGGCTGGCGGCGGAATCCTGCGCAGACAATCCCCGGCTCAGCTCCACCATTCTGCAAACGGTGGGCTGCAAGGGCTACGATGGTTTCGCGCTGGCTCGCGTGCTGCGCACAGGCTAGATCGCCCACGCAGCGCGCTGTTGCGCAACTCCGCAGCCAGAGGCGCAAACCAGTAAACTAAGAGCAACCGTCCCGCGCAACTGCAGGGCCGCCAATTTCTACTGCAAAGGTTCTGCCGTGCAGGATCGCATCGTCATTCGCGGCGCTCGCGTCCACAATCTGAAGAACGTTGACGTGGAAATTCCCCACGAAACGCTCACGGTGCTCACCGGCGTCTCGGGGTCGGGCAAGTCGTCGCTGGCCTTTGACACGATCTACGCCGAGGGCCAGCGCCGCTACGTGGAATCGCTCTCGGCCTATGCGCGCCAGTTTTTGGAGCGCATGGAGAAGCCCGACGCTGACCACATCGACGGACTTGCGCCTGCCGTGGCCATCCAGCAGAAGAACTCGACGCGCAATCCCCGCTCCACCGTGGCCACGTCCACAGAGATTCACGACTATCTGCGCCTGCTGTTTGCCCGCTGCGGAACGATGCACTGCATCGACTGCGGCGGCATCGTGCAGCGTGACAGCGTCGATGAAGTGGCCGCAGCCGTTTTGGCGCTGAGCGAGGGCACGCGGCTCAATGTGCTCTTCCCGGTCACGATTACCGAAGCAGTGCCCGCCGAGGCCTCTGCCGCACCGGCCAAAGAGAAGACCAAAGCTGCCGCCAAAAAAGGCGCTGCGAAAAAGTCCAAGTCCTCCGCAAAAAATGCAGAGCCTTCCCCGCAGCAGGAGCTGTTGCGTCAGCGCCTGCTCGATCTGCGTCAACGCGGATTTACGCGCTTGTACCAAGACGGACGCATCTTTGAATTCTCGACGCCAGAGTCGTTGCTCGACTTGAACTTTGCTCAGCCATTTTTCGCTCTGGTGGATCGCATCGTTGTCTCGGCGGAGGAACGCGCGCGCATCGTTGACGCCGCCGAGCTGGCCTATCGGGAGAGCGGCTCCGTTCTCTTTGAAGTTGCACCCCGCGCAGGCGCAGCCGATGCAGCGCGCAAAACGCTGCAATTTTCCATCCGCTACACCTGCCGCAATTGCCAGCGTGTTTACCGCGAACCAGAGCCACTGCTGTTCTCCTTCAACAATCCGCAGGGGGCCTGCCCGCGTTGCGAAGGCTTTGGCAACACGGTGGATTACGACATTGATCGCGTCATTCCAGACAAAAATCTTTCCATTGAACAGGACGCCATTCATCCCTGGCGCACGCGCGCGCATCGCTCCCATCTGACGGACTTGCGCCGCTACGCGCGCGAGAATGGCATTGCGCTCAACGTTGCGTGGAAGAAGCTGCCGCAGGAACAACAGAATCTGATTTGGAATGGCAATGGAGCGTACCCCGGCATCCGCGGATTCTTTGAATATCTGGAGCGGAAAAAGTACAAGCTGCACGTGCGTGTTCTGCTTAGCAAATATCGCGGGTACGCCGTCTGCCCGCTCTGCCGTGGCCAGCGCCTGCGCGCGGAGGCCACAGCCGTCGTCATCGCCGGAAAAAACATCTGTGACATTTCTGCCATGACGATCTCTGGTGCGCGAAGTTTTTTTGATGCACTCACGCTGCCGCCCATGCAGATGGAGATTGCCGGACGCATTCTGGATGAGTTGCGCGCGCGCCTGCGTTATCTGGATGAAGTTGGACTGGACTACCTCACGCTCGACCGGCAATCCGCCACGCTCAGCGGCGGCGAAGCGCAGCGCGTGCAACTGGCCGCATCGCTCGGCTCACAACTCGTCGGAGCAATGTATGTGCTCGACGAGCCATCGATTGGGCTGCATCCCCGCGACACGGCGCGGCTGGTGCGCATTCTGAAAAGCCTGCGCGATCTGGGCAATACCATTCTGGTCGTCGAACATGATCCTGAAGTGATGCGCGCCGCCGACTGCCTGCTCGACCTAGGCCCCGGCGCTGGCGAATTGGGCGGAAGGCTGCTCGCCACTGGCAGCCTGGAAGAGATTCTGCGCACGCCGCAATCGCTCACCGGAAAATATCTCAGCGGAGAGTTGTCCATCCCCGTGCCTGTGCTGCGCCGAGAACCGGGCCGCGAACGCCTGCGCCTGACCGGAGCACGCGCGCACAATTTGCACTCGGTGAATGTAGAAATTCCGCTCGGCATGTTTGTCTGCGTATCCGGCGTCTCCGGCTCAGGCAAATCCACGCTGGTGCATGACGTGCTGTACCGCGCGCTGGCTCAGCATTTCGGCAGCACGCAGACGCAGGAATCCGACGCCCTCGACGAAGAGGCCACGCCCGGCGATCCATCGCGCCTGTACGATTCCGTCGACGGCATGCACCACCTCAGCGGCGTCGTGCTGGTCGATCAGTCGCCCATCGGACGCACGCCCCGCTCGAATCCCGTTACCTATCTCAAAGCCTTTGACGCCATCCGCGAACTTTTCGCCTCACTGCCCGACGCACGCGCGCGCAGATATACCGCCGGATATTTTTCCTTCAACGTGCCCGGCGGGCGTTGCGATGTTTGCGATGGCAGCGGCACAGTCACGCTAGAGATGCAGTTCCTGGCCGATGTGGAGCTGCCCTGCGAGGAATGCAATGGCACGCGCTACAAAGCCCGCGCGCTGGAGATTCGTTACAAGGGAAAAAACATTCACGATGTACTTTCGATAACCGTGCATGAAGCACTGCAATTTTTCGCCGGTCATCCGAAAATTCAAGACCGCCTGCGCGTGCTCGACGATGTGGGCCTCGGCTACATCCGTTTGGGCCAGTCGGCCACCACGCTCAGTGGCGGTGAGGCGCAGCGCGTCAAGCTGGCCGCGCACCTGGCCAACGCCAAACCCTCCGGCAATCGCACGGGAAAATCTTTGCTGCACCGCCTGCTGTACATTTTGGACGAGCCAACCACCGGCCTGCACTTTGACGATGTCAGCAAGCTGCTCTCCGCCTGCCGCCAGCTAATCGACAGCGGCGGATCCCTGCTGGTGATCGAACATAATCTGGACGTATTGAAAACTGCGGATTGGATTATCGATCTTGGCCCGGAAGGCGGCTCTGGCGGCGGGCGCATCGTTGCCACCGGCACACCGGAAGAAGTGGCAGCCGTGCCCGGATCGCACACCGGCTACTGGCTGCGCAGCGTTTTGGCTGATGAGACACTGAATCCGCAGGAAGCGATCTCCACGCCATGACCTCCACGGCCTTACAGTTGAGCATTTTTCCCGGAGAGATTCTAGAGCATGCGCCGCGTCCGCGCATGCTGGCAGAAGTCTTTGCCGCCGAGTATCGCGCTTTGCGTCCGCGCGCGCCCATGCCTGCCTTTGACGTGCGCTTCTACCGCTTCACCAGCGTCAACACGACGATTCGCCTGCGCGAAGGCCGTGCTCTGGTACGGCTTTCTGACGTGCTGGAAGGCGCGCCGCCCAGCGTTCTTGCGGCCATTGCGCATATTTTGCTGGCCAAGCTCTATCGCAAGTCCATCGCACCGGCGCACGCGCATCGTTACCGGCAATACCTGGGCAGCGCTGCCGTGCTGGAGCGCGCCGAGCAATTGCGCCGCAGCCGCGGCAGAAAACGCATCAGCTCCGCACAGGGCCATTATTACGACCTGGAAAGCATCTTCGCCGATCTGAACCAGCGTTTTTTTGACGGCTTACTGGGCCAGCCCGTGCTGACGTGGAGCACCCAGCGTGCGCGCCGCCTGCTGGGCCATTACGATGCAGCGCACAATACCATCGTCGTCAGCCGCGTTTTTGATACAGCGCAGACGCCGCGCTTTGCCATTGAATATCTGCTGTATCACGAGATGCTGCACCTGAAGCATCCGGTGCGCATGCGCGGAGGACGCCGCTGCGTACACTCACGGGAATTTCAGCAGGACGAAAAGAAATTTCCCGCCTTGGATCAGGCCAAGGAATTTTTAAAGACGATCTAACCTGCCAGTCCTTGGCAGGTACAGGAACACGCAAAGCCCCAACAGGGATTTCAGGTCTGATCCAGCGCAAGTCCATCCCCTCCTGATATTTTAACGAGTGCCTGTAGGGGGTTAACGTCCAATTTCCTTGGATTTACGGGATAAATTAACGGGAAAATTAAAAATTCCGTATTACTCTCGCGCGTATGGCAACCAGCAGAAAAATCCAGCGCCAATCGATGCGAGTGAATATGAATCTAAATAAAAGAATGGGAGTGGGGCTGATGGCCCTCTCCATGTTTTTTCTATGGAATTTTACGGGAAGTTCCACCGGAATGGCACAGAGCAATGCTGCGCATGCGGATGCTGTGGACATTGGAAAAATTCAAGAAGAAATCAAAGGATTGCAGGCACAACAAGAATACATTTTGAAACAAATTCAGGGCATACAAAAATATATTCAATCCAAACAGATTGCGGAAAATCCCCCGCAGCCACAGTTGCATATTCCCGACAAAGTGCAAACCGCTGGCTATCCAGAACTCGGAGCTAAAAATGCCCCGGTTGTTCTAATTGAGTTTGCTGATTTTCAATGTCCATTTTGTGCAATGTTTGCCAATGGACCCATGGGGCAGATCGTTCATAGCTACGTGGATTCAGGGCGATTAAAGATCGTATATGTGGATTATCCGCTGTCCTTCCATCCCAACTCCATGCAGGCAGCCTATGCTGCGCATTGTGCTGGGAACCAAGGGAAGTTCTGGCCCATGCACAATAGCTTATTTGCCGACCAGGGACATTTGACTCCGGCAGATTTAGATCTTCGCGTGAAAAAAATCGGCTTGGATTCTACGGAATACTCGAAGTGTATGGCGGATGCAGCCACGCTCAGTACAGAAATAAAAAAATCCACGCAGCTGGCAAACACAATTGGAGTGCAAGCAACGCCAACCTTCTTGTTGGGTGTGGAAAGTGCTGCGGCTCCGGATGAAGTTGTTGTTAAACAAACCATTATGGGCGCATACCCGTATTCAAGGTATGAGAGTGCGATTGACTCCTTATTAAAAGCGACTCTGGCACCTAGCTCAGAGCATGCCGCCATCAAGAATAAGCAGTAGGTTGCGTTCGATTTCGCACGTAAAGCCCTTGCAGACGTGCGTAAATTTATCGTGATAATACGTTGTATTTTTCATGAAGGCGGGATACGGTTCCCCAATATATAAATTGGCCGTTCTGTGAATTGGACCAGTAGAGAAGCAATTTCATTGCATGGCTGGATGATCGGTGCTGAGATGTTGCGGAATCGGAGAGCGTGTTGGATTGCCGTCGGATTCCATCATCGGCTTGATGTGCCCGCAGCAAGGATTCTTGGCCGTCTGGCGGATGTTATGTGTTCAATTTTGGGGTGGAGACGGAAACATCATGAGTGTTCACAGAAAGTTGCTGGCGTCTATTGCGCTTGCTTTTATTTGTGCATTTGGATTGGTGCTGATGGCATCGGCACAAACTCTAACCGTAGTTAACAATTGTTCCTACACCGTGTATCCCGGTATTTACCCGCCTGTTTACCAAAACGGCGGATGGCAGATGAATCCAGGGACCTCTGTAAGTTTTGGGGTATCGCAGACCTTTAATGGCCGCATTTGGGGGCGCACGGGTTGCAATGGTGCAAGTCCTGCCCAATGTACCACCGGATCGTGCGGCGGTACGGGCTTGCAATGTGCAGGCACGACGGGTCAGGCTGGCACGTCCTTGGCGGAGTTTAACCTGGACGCCAGTGGCACTGACTACTATGACGTCAGCTATGTGGATGGCTTTGATAATCCTGTGGGAATCACATCCACGAATGGCTCCTGCAATTCCCCGAATACCTGTTCGAGCGCGCCGTTGACGCAGTGCTCCAGCGATCTGCGTAGCGGCGGATATTGCTTAAGCCCCTGCACGGTATACAACACAGATCAGTACTGCTGCCGCAACGCTTACGGCACCTCAGCTACATGCCAGCCTTCTACCTGGCCGGCAAATGAGCAGGCTTACGTCAACAACATTCATACTTATTGCCCGGGACAGTATTCCTATGCCTACGATGATTCTATCGGCCTGCATACCTGCCCGGCTGGCGGCAGTTATACGATCACATTTTGCCCCGCTGGTGGCGGCGGCGGTAGCAGCAGCGGCAGCAATGCGGTGACGCCGGGAGCGCAGTACAACCTGCTGAACCCCGAGAGCGGAGCGAACCTGGATGTATCGGGTTGTGGTCCGGGCAATGGAACGAACGTGCAGATATGGAAGGCAGCCGATGGAACGTGCA
>DAHWKP010000232.1:0-1890 GCA_027343585.1 Acidobacteriaceae bacterium | reverse complement strand
CGCGCGCTGCGGCGGGCGCGGGCGCTGCGCCACCGGCGGCCTTGACCAGCACGGGATAGCTCAGCTTGGCTTCGATTTTTTCAACGGCCTTCTTGCCGCTCTTTTCCCACGCGGAGCTGGAGACGGCGACCGGCTTCTTTTTGTCATACGCCGTGCAGGCGTAGAACGAGCCAAACTTGCCCCACTTGAGCACCAGCGGTGCGCCGCACTGCGGGCACTTCTCATTGGTGGGCTGCTCCATTCGCTTGACGTCTTCCATGTTCTTGCCGGCCACTTGCAGCTCTTTTTGAAAGTAGCTGTAAAAGCCGCTCAGCAGATCGGTCCACTTCTCCGTGCCTTCTTCGACCGCATCCAGCTCCACTTCCAACTTGGCCGTGTAGGCGGGGTCAAAGATGTAGGGAAAATTCTTCACCAGCAGATTCGTCACCACTACGCCCAGCTCCGTGGGGTAGAAGCGTCCCGAACCCTTCGGCGGTATTTTGACCACGTACTCGCGGTCTTGAATGGTGCTGATGATCGAGGCATATGTGGAAGGCCTGCCAATGCCGCGTTCTTCGAGTTCCTTCACTAAAGAGGCCTCATTGAAGCGAGGCGGCGGCTCCGTAAAGTGCTCCTCCGGCTTCAGCTCCAGCAGCGCCAGCGCCTGGCCGTCGTTGAGCGCAGGCAGACGATTGCCGAGCGCTTCGTCATCCTCGTCCTTGGAATCCTTAGCCTCTTCGTAGACCTTGAGGAATCCGTCAAACTTGAGCACCGAGCCGGTGACGCGATAGTCATAGGTGCGTCCGGCTTTGGCTGCAATCTCCACCGTGGTCTGGTCAAAGAGCGCGGGCACCATTTGCGAGGCCACAAAGCGCTGCCAGATCAGCTTGTAGAGCTTGTATTGTTCGTCGCTCAGATAGCGGCGAATCGCATCCGGGGTCAGATCGACGTTGGTCGGACGAATAGCCTCGTGCGCGTCTTGTGCATCTTTTTTTCCTTTGAAGGTATTCGGGCTGGCGGGCATATACTGCGCGCCCAGATTTTTTCCAATGTAGCTGCGCGCGGCTGCGATGGCATCCGGCGAAACGCGCGTGGAATCGGTACGCATGTAGGTGATAAGGCCGATGGTGCCCTGGCCGCCGACTTCAACGCCTTCATACAAACGTTGGGCCACGCCCATGGTGCGCTTGACGTTGAAACCAAGCTTGCGCGAGGCGTCCTGCTGCAATTTGCTGGTGATGAACGGCGCTGTCGGAAATTGCCGCCGCTCCTTTTTCTCAACCGAGCGCACAGACCACGTCGCAGCCATCAGATCAGCGACGGCGGCCTCGGCCTCCGTGCGATTGGGCAACGCGGGTGAGTTGACGGTTTCCACCGTGGCCCGCTTGCCGTCGATGCCAATGAAGCGCGCGGTAAAGCTCTGCTCCTTATGCGTGGCGGGAGCCAGTTGCGCATCCAGCGTCCAGTACTCCACCGGACGGAAGCTCTTGATCTCCTGCTCACGCTCGACGATCAGGCGCACGGCCACCGTCTGCACGCGGCCAGCGGAAAGCCCGCGGCGCACCTTGTCCCAGAGCAGCGGAGAAATCTGATAGCCGACGATGCGGTCCAGCACGCGCCGCGTCTGCTGCGCATCCACCAGATGCTCATCCACCTTGCCTGCGTGCTGAAAGGCCTCTTTGACGGCCTTCTGCGTAATCTCATTGAAGGTGACGCGCTGGATGGTCGCCGGTTTGCGCACCGCCTTGGAGAGCTGCGTCTGCAAATGCCAGGCGATGGCCTCGCCTTCGCGGTCCGGGTCAGGCGCAAGATAGACGGCGCTGGCCGTGCTGGCCAGCTTCTTCAGCCGGTCCATCACCTTTTCCTTGCCGGGCATCACGATCAGCTCCGGCTCAAAGGTGCCGTTTTCCA
>DAHWKP010000094.1:0-8785 GCA_027343585.1 Acidobacteriaceae bacterium | reverse complement strand
TGTGATGCGGAGCTGTTCGCTTCGGATACGAAGTTTGAGTCGGGATCGGGCTGGCCCAGTTTCTGGAAGCCCGCAGACAGCACCGCAATTGCGACGCATGAAGACATCAGCCATGGAATGCGGCGCGTGGAGACAACCTGCGCGCGGTGCGGCGCGCATCTGGGGCACGTGTTTGAGGACGGCCCCCAGCCGACGGGCCTGCGCTACTGCATTAACAGCGCGGCGTTGAAGTTTGAACATCGCAAATAGCGGAGGCTGCCGTGGCAGGGAGGCAAACGGTGTAGCGTCTTTGGCTCCCAAGGGTATCGGGCAATCGGAGTGCGTACGCCTGCGTTTCTGAGATTCATCGTAGGTTCGTTTGAATTTCTTTGACGGCGGCTGTATTCTAGGCAGGCAGACGAATTTGTCCCTGGCGCGTTGGGTGAGCGCACCCCATACGCGGGCCGGGAGCAATGAGTGGGCGAAAGCCCACTTTTTCTTTGCAGTAAAGTTCGGCGGAGTATCGCGCAATCCATCGCCGCCGGACAGGACGGTGTATGGCTCTTGATCTCGACGCAATTCGTTCCCTTGCCGCCCGTGTGGCCGCATCCCACGGTCTTGACGTGGTGGAGGTGGAATTTCATGGCGGAGCCAAGCATCGTTTGCTGCGCGTTTTCATCGAAAAGAATGCACAGGAGCGCGCGCGCCTAGCGGCCTTGGCCGCAGAGCAGGCCGCCGATGGCGCTGGCCTCAAGCTGCCCGAGCACGCCTCGCTGGACCAACTGGCCGGCGTGACGCACGAGGACTGCGAGCGCTTCAGCCAGGACTTTGGCACAGTGCTGGATGTGGAAGAACTGATCTCCGGCAGCAGCGAGTACACGCTGGAGGTTTCCTCGCCCGGCTTGGATCGCAAACTGCGCAGCGCCGAAGACTTTGCACGCTTCCGGGGCAGCTTGGCCAAGGTGCAGACCTTTACGCCGGTGGCGGGCAATCGGCACTGGCTGGGGCGCATTGTGGATGTGAGCGCGACGGAGCTGGTGTTGGAGCTAAGCGAAGGCAAGCTGCGCAAAAAGAAGGCAGGCGTTGAGGAAAAGAAATCCGTGACGCTGGGCTTAGCCAACCTGGAAAAGGCGAATTTGGAGCCGGAGATATAAAGTTTTTCGACAAAAAAATGGGAACAAGTTGTACGAAGAGAAATGAACAAGAGGCACAGGTAAGAAACGCCGCAGCATTTGTGGCGGGTAGTTGAAACAATTTTAAGCAACCGCAGCGAGAGAAAAAATTATGGCAAGCGCTTTGTATCAAACCATTGAAGTTTTAAGCCGCGACAAGGGCATTGACCCGCAGATCGTTGTTGCTGCCGTGGAAGACGCCATCGCCCTGGCGACGCGCAAATATTACAAGACGCAGGAAAACGTACGCGCAGAACTGGACCGCGAGACGGGTGAGATTCGCGCCTATGTCTACAAGACGGTCGTGGAAACGCCGGAGCAGGTCGAGGATGCCCTCAATCAGATTTCCCTCGATCAAGCGCGCGCCGAAGTGGAAGAGGTGCAGGCTGGACAGGAGATTCGCTACTACAAGCCGACCGATGTTCTGGGCCGCATCGCTGCGCAGATGGCCAAGCAGATCATCTTTCAAAAAGTGCGCGAGGCCGAGCGCGACACTGTATTCAACGAGTACAACCACCGCGTGAACGAAGTGCTGACGGCCACCGTCAAGCGCAACGAGCCGCAGGATGTGATCTTTGATCTGGGCAAGGCAGAGGCGCGTATGCCCAAGCGGGAGCAGTCGCGCTTGGAGCAGTTTGCCATCGGCGAGCGGGTGCGTGTGGTGCTGTTGCGTGTGGATCGCGCCGCGCGCGGGCCGCAGGTCATCGTCTCTCGCGCAGCCAAGGAGTTGGTGGAGAACCTCTTCCGCAGCGAAGTGCCGGAGATTTACGACAACACCGTAGAAATTCGCGCCATTGCCCGCGAGCCTGGCGAGCGCACCAAGATTGCCGTTCAGTCGCGCGATAAGGATGTGGACCCGGTGGGCGCTTGCGTGGGCATGAAGGGAATGCGTGTGCAGTCGATCATCCGGGAGCTGCGCGGGGAAAAGATTGACATCATCGAGTACAGCGATGAGATCACCACCTTTGCAGAGAAGGCGCTGCAGCCAGCCAAGGTGAGCCGCGTCAGCATTACCGACCTCGGCGAAAAGCAGTTGGAAGTCATCGTGGATGATACGCAGCTTTCGCTGGCCATTGGCAAGAAGGGGCAGAATGTGCGCCTGGCCGCCAAACTGCTGGGCTGGAAGATTGACATCAAGAGCGAAGAGGAGAAGCGCCAAGAGGTCGAGCAGCAGATGCAGGCCATGAGCGCTCCTGTGGCCACGCCGATCGAACAGGTTGCGGAGTTGGGAGAGTCGACGCTGCAAAAGCTGGTCGCCGCAGGCATCACTACGGTGGAAGCGTTGGCCGACATGACGCCGGAGCAGTTGGAAGAGATTCCCGGCATTGGCGAGAAGACGCTGGAAAAGATTAGCGCGGCCGTGCGCCACTACTTTGGCCAATATGCCGAGGGGGAAGAGCGACCGGCACCGGCGGAAACTCCAGTGGCCGAAGCGGTAGCCACGGAAGCGGCAGCGACGGAATCCGAAGCATCGGAAGCGGCAACATTGGTTGAGGCTGCTGCATCGAATGAGGAGGCTTCGGACCCGGCGGCGATGGCCGATTCCGCAGTTGAGTCGGAGGCAGAAGCCGTGGCAGAACCGGAGGCCGAGGCAGTTGCAACGCCGACGCCCGACGAGGACGCGGGATAGCACTCGGAACGCGCGCGGAGAAGTTCTGTCAGAAATTCGCCTGAAACTTCATGGTTTTGGCGGATAATGGGAGCAGGAACCTAGGCTGGAAATTTCTGTGCGGATGGACAAGGGGCAACACAACATCAGGGGTTGGAGAAGGCGACAAGGCGGATGAGCAAAGTTCGAATCAATGATCTGGCGCGCGAGCTGGAAGTGAAAAGCAAGTCCGTTCTGGACGCGCTGGAGCAGGTAGGCATTACCGAGAAGAAGACCCACTCCAGCTCGTTGGAATACGACGAAGCGGAGCGGGTGCGCGTCTTTTTCAAGCGCGGTACCAAGCCAGCCGCCAAGGCCGCCGTGCAGGTTGCCGACAAGCCGAAGATTGATCTGTCGCGCATCTCGCGCCCCGGCGATGCGCTCAAGGCGATTTTGCAGCAAAAGGAAGAGGCGGCCAAGCGAGCCGCAGCTCCCGCCCGCGCCGCCGTGGTGGCCAGCCCGGCTGTGGCGGCCAAGCCCGCAGCAGAAGCGCAACCAGCAGCACCACCACCAGTCAAGGCAACCGCCCCCAAGCCCGAGGTTCCTGCTGCAGTCGAAGCGGCTAAGCCCGCTCCGCGCAAGATTGTTCCCCAGGCTCGACAGGCTCCGCAGATTGTGGCCGCGCCGCCCGTGGCTGCTGCTGCGCCCGCGATTGCTTCGAAGGTGCCCACAGGCCCGGTGATTGCCCGTCCGCCGGCGAACGCAGCTCCTGCGGTTGCCGCTCCGGCTGCCACTGCTCCCCGAGAAGTGATTGCGGAGATCAAGCAACCGGCAGCGCAGCCCGCAAAGACCGATGTGGCCGCAGCCAGTGCTCCTGCCCCAGAGAATACTGCGGCTCCGGTGGAGACGGCCAGCGTCCAGGCTCCGGAAGTGGCCGCACCGCCCCAGCCTCCGGCGCGCCGCATGATTTTGCCGCAGACGGGCCCGCGTCCCGTTTACACCGCACCCGTTGGCGCGGCCAATACAGGATTGCAGCGCGGACGCCCCATCTTTGAACGCCCGCGTCCACAGACTCCCGGGGGAGGCCCCGGTGGTGCCACCGGACGACCCCCCATGGGCGGTGGTCCAGCCGGCAAGCGTCCCATGCACCCCACCCGCCAATATCCCACAGGAACCGGAATGCCCGGTTCGCGCCCGCCGATGGCGGGGGGACGGCCCGGTTTTGGTCCGCGTCCCGGTGGGCCAGGGGGCGCGGCAGGCATGTTGCCGCCTCCGGGCGAAAACGCCCGCCCAGCGCGCGGGCCGCAGCAGCGACGCGGCGGACAAAAGCGCTACGAAAAATCCAAAGAAGGCCCGATGAAGGGCTTTGTGCCGCCCTCGCGCTTTGGGGCGCAGCCGATGTTGCAAGAGCCGCTTCCCATCACGCGCTCCATTACGGTTACGGAAGGAACCAGCGTTAAGGATCTGGCCGAGAAGCTTGGCGTTCGTGGCAAGGATCTCATCGCAGTTCTGTTGACACGCGGCGTCTTCGTCACGGTGAACCAGTCACTCGATACGGCCCTGATCAAGGAAGTGGCTGCGCGTTTTGGCGCAGATGCGGAAGTGATTTCGCACGAAGATCAGATGGAGAAGGAGTCGATCGAGAATCTGCTGACACAGGAAAATCTCGGCGAACTCGAAGTCACGCGCTCTCCAGTGGTCACGGTCATGGGCCACGTCGATCACGGCAAAACTTCGCTGCTCGACGCCATTCGCGAGACGGAAGTGGCCGCAGGCGAAGCTGGCGGCATCACCCAGCACATCGGTGCCTACAAGGTGCGGATCAACAAGGCGGACTCGCCCGCATTTGGACGCGAGATCGTCTTCCTCGACACGCCCGGTCACGAAGCCTTTACCCGGATGCGTGCGCGCGGAGCCAAGGTAACCGACATCGTTGTGGTGGTTGTTGCTGCCGATGACGGCGTTATGCCGCAGACGCTGGAGGCCATTGATCACGCCAAGGCCGCCAATGTGCCCATCATTGTTGCGGTCAACAAAATCGACAAGCCCGAGGCGCAGCCGGATCGCGTCAAGAAGCAGTTGGGCGATCGGGGTCTGGTTCCAGAAGCCTGGGGCGGCAACACGGTCTTTGTCGATGTTTCGGCCAAGAAGCGCCTGAACCTGGACCTGTTGTTGGAGATGATCTGCCTGGTGGCCGACATCGGCAACCTGCGTGCTACGCCCGACCGCGGCGCTGTTGGCACCGTCATTGAATCCAAGCTCGACCGCGGACGCGGTGCCGTCTCCACCGTGCTGGTGCAGAACGGAACCTTGCGTCTCGGCAACAGCTTTATCGTTGGCAACACCTTCGGAAAAATTCGCGCCATGTTTGACGATCATGGTCGCGCAATTACCGAAGCAGGGCCATCGACGCCGGTGGAAATTCTTGGCTTGGAAGGCATTCCCGATGCGGGCGATGTGTTCCTCGTCGTGGCCGACCGCGACAAGGCCAAGGGCATTGCGCAATACCGCAAGATGAAGGATCGCGAGGCCCAACTGGCCAAGTCTTCCCGCATCTCGCTCGAAGGCCTCTCCGAGCAGATCAAGCTGGCTGGCACCAAGGAACTGCCGATCATCCTCAAGGGAGATGTGCAGGGTTCGGTCGAAGTGCTGGCCGAGTCGCTGCAAGGCATGTCCACCGACAAGGTGCGCGTCAAGGTGATTCACGACGGGGTCGGAGCCATTACGGAGTCCGACATTCTGCTCGCCTCTGCCTCGAACGCCATCGTTATCGGCTTCAACGTACGCCCGGAGCGCAAGGGTACCGAGCTGGCCGAACAGGAAGGCGTGGACATTCGCCTGCACTCGATCATTTACGAGTTGCAGGATGAGATGAAGCGCGCCATGCTGGGTCTGCTGGAGCCGGTCATCAAGGAGACCGCACAAGGCAAGGCGGAAGTGCTCAACGTATTCCGCATTCCCAAGGTGGGCACCATTGCCGGTTGCACCATCACTCATGGCTATGTGCGCCGCGACTCGGAAGTGCGCCTGATGCGCGACGGCGTGCAGGTCTACAAAGGCAAGCTCTCCTCGCTCAAGCGCTTCAAGGACGACGCCAGCGAAGTGCGCACAGGCATGGAGTGTGGCATGGCCATTCAGAACTTCAATGACTTCAAGGTCGGCGATGTGATTGAGGCCTTCAGCTCCGAGAAAATTGCCGCAGAACTGGGTACGCTGACCAATGCAGGTGCATCGGCCTAAGCCAATCCACAAAGCATCGAAACAGCGCGCTTCGGACTTACTTCGAGGCGCGTTGTTTTTTTGCGTGCGCATTGTGTTGCCCCGGATTGCAGACAAGGATCGTTGCAGCGGCTGATATATTCATAGAGATGGCTGTGCAGACCCAAACCGCCCGCGCTTCTGAAAAATCCTCCACGGCAGCCGCATACGCACTTTTCCTTGCAGGATGGTTGGTGCCCGGCGCAGGGCATCTGCTGCAACGTCGTTGGGTGCGGGGAGCGCTGCTCTTTGTCTCCATTACGATGATGTTCCTTTTGGGCATGGCCATGCAGGGCAAGCTCTATGCGCCCAACACGGGCGAAGTTCTCGACATGCTGGGCTTCGTGGGAGATTTGGGGACGGGCGGACTGTATCTGCTTTCCTCCGCCGCCGGTTGGGGCCAAAATATTGTGCAGGTTGTCACGCAAGACTACGGGACTAAATTTCTCGTGGTTGCAGGCCTGCTCAACTTTATCGCTGCCGTGGATGCACATAGCATTCGCATGGGACGCAAGCCATGACCTTAGCCCCCTCCCACTTCACCGCCGTGTTGCTGTATGCGCTCTTTGCCTCCGTAGTCTTTGGCATCACGCAGCGCTCGGAGCCGCGCCGCATGTTTCATTACGGCCTCTATTGCTTCAGCCTTTTTGCATTGGGAACCATTGCCGCAAGCTGGCTGATGTGGCTGATCCATCATTGAGAATGTCCGGGAAGGACCCCATCGCTTGACCGTCCCCCCTCCACCTTCGGGCCAAGAACACGCACCGCCGCGCTTCCGCTGGCTGCCGGAGCTGCGCCGAGGCCAAATGTGGAGCTACTTTGGCCCGGCCTTTGTCGCCAGCATTGCCTATATTGACCCTGGAAATTTCGCCACCAACATTCAAGCGGGTTCGGAGTTTGGATACAAGCTGCTTTGGGTGCTGCTTTGGTCGAATCTCATGGCCATTTTGATCCAGTATCTCTCCGCCAAGCTGGGCATTGCCACCGGACGAACGCTGCCGCAAAATTGCCGCGATCAATTCTCGCGTCGCGCGACGATTGGCCTCTGGATCGCTGCGGAAATCTCTGCCGTTGCCACAGATATGACAGAGTTTCTCGGCGCGGCCCTGGGTTTGTATCTGCTCTTCGGTCAGCATTGGATGGATGCAGGATGGTCGAAGACCAGCGTCCTTCTGGCTGCCGCGCTGATTGCAGCCCTCTGCGTCTTTGCGATTCTTGCGCTGGAGTTATACGGCTTCCGCATGTTGGAGATCGCCATCATGGGCTTCGTGTTCGTGATCGGCATCTGCTACGCCTTTGAAGTGTTTCTGCTGCATATCCACTGGAAGGCAGCCGCGTTTTATACCTTGGTGCCCACGGTAAATCACGACAGTATCTACGTTGCCGTCGCGATTCTGGGCGCAACCGTCATGCCGCACGTGGTCTATCTGCACTCTGGGCTGGTGCAGCCGCGCGTACGTGAGAGCATCGCGCGTGAGGAGCAGGAAGCGCTCGCCCATCCTGGCAGCAACGCACACCAACATCGCTTTCGCCTGCTGCAATTTGAGCTGGTCGATGTCTTTGCCGCCATGAACGGAGCCTGGCTGATCAACTCCGCCATGTTGATCGTGGCCGCTGCCGCCTTTGCCCACCTCGGCCACGCCGTAGATACCATCGAGGAGGCGCATCACACGCTGGGGCCGCTGCTTGGGCCGTTCTCGGCGATGGTCTTTGCCGTGGCCCTGCTCTGCTCCGGCCTATCGTCGTCGACCGTGGGCACCATGGCCGGGCAGATGATTATTGAAGGCTTTCTCGATGTAAAATTCAGCGTCTTCCTGCGCCGCCTGATTACGCTGTTGCCCGCACTGGTGGTCATCGCGATGGGGCTAAGTCCGCTGAAAATTATTATCTTCTCGCAGGTGCTGCTCAGCTTCACGCTGCCCTTTGCGCTGATCCCGCTGTTGATTTTGACCAGTCGCGGCAGCCTGATGCAGCAATTCGTCAATGGTCGCTGGACGAACTGGCTGGGCTGGCTGGCTACGGCAGCCATCCTCGGATTGAATGGCCTGCTCATCGTGCAAATGCTGTAAGTAGGTGAGCCAATCGCGGTTACGCATATTTTTTCTTGTGCTTCGTAGCGTTACGGCGTACACTGCTGCGTGTATGGTTCGCAGCTTCCGACATAAAGGCATCGAGCGGTTTTTTCGCACCGGGTCAAAGGTCGGAATTCAGCCTCGTCATGCTGCGAAGCTCAGCGAACAGCTTACGGTTCTCAACATCGCCACCCGGCCAGAGCAGATGAACGTACCCGGATGGCAGTGGCACCCGTTAACCGCGAATCTTGCAGGTCATTGGGCCGTTAGCGTCAACGGAAGTTGGCGACTTACATTTGCCTTTGAGGGCGAAGATGCTGTCCTCGTTGATTATCAGAATTACCATTAAACGAAGGGAGTTCCACCCATGCGGATGCATAACCCGGCTCATCCCGGAAAGATACTTGCCAACTATCTCGCTGGCCGATCCGTCACAGAAGTCGCGCGTCACCTGGGTGTCACGCGGCCAACGCTCTCGCGGGTACTCAACGGCAGGGCCGGAATCTCCGCAGATATGGCTCTGCGCCTCGCAGAAGCCTTCCATACCGAGGCCGATTTTTGGCTCCGCCTGCAAATGCAGCGCGACCTCTGGGAAGCCTCGCAAAAGAAACGTCCCAAGGTAAAGCCGCTCACTGTGCGAGTGGCTGCGTAGTTCCCGGTTCGCAGATGCGGAATTCCCACTCAAGCCAAAAGCAGGCTGGAATGGGGCACCCGGC
>DAHWKP010000079.1:0-3555 GCA_027343585.1 Acidobacteriaceae bacterium | reverse complement strand
AGCAGCGGCCCTGGCCCAGCTTGCGCCTGTCTTGCGCAAAGATGTTGCATCGGCGGATTTGATGCGCGTGTATGAAACGATCGATCTGCCCTTGGCGCCGGTGCTGCTGCGCATGGAGCAGGCGGGAATTCGCATCGACAGTGCCTGTCTGCATGAGGTCTCTTCGCGCTTGAACGCGGCCATGCATGCGGCCAGCGAGCAGATATTCGAACAGGCCGGTCAGCGTTTCAACCTCAACTCTCCCAAGCAACTCGGCGATGTGCTCTTCAACAAAATGGGATTGACGATGCCTGCGCGCGCCGGACGCGGCAAGTCGATTTCAACCGCGCAGGATGTGCTGGAAGAATTGTCGGAGCAACACGCCGTACCCCGGCTGGTGCTGGAGTACCGGCAAGTCTCCAAGCTCAAGTCCACCTACGCCGACTCCCTGCCGCTGCTGGCCGATGCACAGGGACGCGTACACACCACGTTTTTACAAACAGGCACGGCCACCGGGCGCGTCTCCTCGGTGAATCCAAATCTGCAAAACATTCCCATCCGCACGGAACTGGGCCGCGAGATTCGCGCAGCTTTTGTGCCTGCACCCGGCAACGTGTTGCTCTCGGCGGATTATTCGCAAATCGAATTGCGGCTGATGGCGCACTTCTCTGAAGACCCGTTGCTGCTCAAGGCCTACCGCGAAGGCGTGGACATCCACACACTAACGGCGTCGGAGGTCTTCGACGTGCCGGTTGGCCAGATGGACAAGACCACGCGCAATCGCGCCAAGGCGGTGAACTTTGGCATCGTCTATGGCATCTCGCCATTTGGGTTAGCGCAGCAGCTCGGCATCGAGCAGGGTGAGGCGCACCGCTACATTCAACGCTACTTTGAGCGCTATGCTGGCGTGCGCACCTACATTGACCGCATGCTGGATGAGGTGCGGCGCAGCCAGAGCGTGCGCACTCTGTTTGGCCGTGTACGGCCCATTCCCGACATCGCCAGCCGCAACGCCAACCAGCGTGGCTTTGCCGAGCGCACTGCGGTGAACACGCCGCTGCAAGGCACGGCGGCGGATATTTTGAAGTTGGCTATGTTGCGCATCGATGCGGCCATGCACGCGCAAAAACTGCGCTCGCGCATGGTGCTGCAGGTACATGATGAGCTGGTCTTTGATGCCGTGCCGGATGAGTTGGATGCGCTGGCCACGCTGGTGCGCGCAGAGATGGAGCAGGTCGTGGAGCTGAAAGTTCCCCTAGCGGCCAGCCTGGCCAGCGGCGCGAACTGGCGCGACTTAAAACCTCTTTAAGCGCGCACGCTCCACTGCACGCTGACCTATCGGATCAGCAAAACCAACAGCAACTAAGCCAGTCCTGAGCGTGTCGACCGAAGGTGGATGCAGCAAATGTAACCGTTCGCGCTGGCTTTCTGTCTCATTGGTTACAGCGAACAGAACTCACCAACGCTTCACATACAAAGAGAACGCGCCCTGCATGCCATGAGAACCATTGAAAAATTAAACACTGGACAGAAAAATGCTCTAGCCATCCCTGTCGAAATGGATCGCCGCATTCTGGTTTTATGAATTGAGCAATGGGGAGAGGCGAGAATCCTAAAAATCTACACGCCCAGTTCGTTGCGAATAGCGTCAGCAATGCGCGTTGCGTGGCGCTGCATGGCCTCTTCAGATTCAGCCTCGATCATGACGCGCGCCAGTGCCTCTGTGCCGGAGTAGCGCACCACGACGCGGCCACTGCCATGCAATTCTTCTTCAGCAGCGCGGATGGAACGAACAACCGCAGGCAGCGACTCCAACGGCTTTTTCTCGCGTACGCGCACGTTGACGATCACCTGCGGAAAGACCTTCAAATCCTGATGCAGGTTTGCCAGCGGCTGCTGTGCGCGCTGCACAACATCGAGCAACACCAACGCGGTCAGCAATCCATCGCCAGTGGTGCTGCGATCTAAAAACAGGATGTGGCCGGACTGCTCGCCACCAAGCACGGCGTGGCTACGCTGCATCTCTTCCAGCACATATTTGTCGCCGACCGCGGCGCGAGCCATGCGAATGCCGCTGCGGGTCAGTGCAGCCTCCAACCCCATGTTGGACATGGTGGTGGCGACAACGAGCTCCGAGCGCAGCAGCTTGCGTGCCTGCAGATCACGCGCAGCGATCAACAGCACCGCATCGCCGTTGACGACTACGCCATTGCCGTCGGCAAAGAGTGCGCGATCGGCGTCGCCGTCCAAAGTAATGCCGACATCGGCGTGGTGCGCGAGCACCTCTTTGGCGACGACTTCGGCGTGCAGTGCACCGCAGTGCTCGTTGATATTTTTTCCATTTGGCTCGCAATGCGTCAAAATCAACTGGCCGCCGAACGAGGCAAAAAGTTCCGGCGCAATGGAGCTGGCCGCGCCGTTGGCGCAGTCGAGCACGACCGTCTTTCCATCCAAGCGCAGATTCGGCACGTTGCCGCGCAAATAGCCGATGTAGTCCGCGCGATACGATGGCACGACGGCGGGCAGTGCGGCTGCATCTGCGTCCGGCGTTTGCGCCACCACCAATTGTTCAAAGATCTCCGCTTCCATTTGCAACTCAACAGCATCGGCCAGCTTGTAGCCATCAGGGCCAAAAATTTTAATACCGTTATCCTGCCAGGGATTATGCGAGGCGGAGATAACGATGCCGGCAGCGAAGCCATGCGTGCGCGTCAAATAGGCAATCCCAGGGGTGGGAATCACTCCAGCGCTGGCGGCCTCCGCTCCACCGACACGCAGACCTTGTGCGAGCGTGGCAGCGATCCACGTACTGGATTCGCGCGTGTCCATGCCCAGCACCACACGCGGCGCTGGCGTTTGCTTCTTCAGCGAGTGCGCCAAGGCAACGCCAATGGCGAAGATGGTTTTATGATCGAGTGGAGATTGCCCTGCAACTGCGCGGATCCCGTCGGTGCCAAACAACTTTCTCATTGCGAACTGCTTCCAGTCTTGGGAGTGATGGGCGCGCCTGCATCCTCTGCCGTCAGAACCCGTGCCGTTGCGCCGCCGCGCGCAAAGCGCAGGCGCAACATCGCGTCTGGGTGCAGTTGGTTTGCGTCCTTTACCAGCATATCCCGTTGCTCGTAGACAAGCGCATACCCGCGATCGAGCACGGCCAGCGGCGAGAGCGCCTGCAAGCGATCCAGGGCGCGCTGCCCGCGATTGCGCTCCCGCTCCAGCCGGTTCGCACCACATTGCAGCAGACGCAAATGCAGGGTTTGCAGATGCTCCCGATGCAGCGCGAGCCTGCGCTCCACATCGCGCCGCCGCAGGCGATCTTCCAGCGTGGCCACACGCTGCCGGGCCTGCGTGCTCGTGCGATGCCACGCAGCATCCAACCGAAAGCGCAGCGTATCGATGCGCTGTTGCCGTCGGGCAAAACTCTCCTGCAGTCGCGCAAAGACTGCAGTTGCACCCAGCCGTGTAAAGGGTTCGCGCGCCAGCAGCAATCGATAGCGCGCGGCACGCTCCAAACGATTGGCGAGCAACTGCAATTGTTCCTCGATGCCATAGAGCGCGTCGGTAATCAGCTCCGCC
>DAHWKP010000231.1:0-2481 GCA_027343585.1 Acidobacteriaceae bacterium | reverse complement strand
GGACGCAGCACGCAGTATCTGGTCTACGAAGCCTACGAAGAGATGGCCGTGGCGCAGATGCGCGCGCTGGCGCAGCAGGCCCAGGAGAAATTTTCTGTTCGAGAAGTGCGCATCGTTCACCGGCTGGGGCGGTTGGAGATTGGCGAGACCAGCGTGTGGATCGCCGTGGCCTCGGCACACCGCGCTGCCGCCTTTGACGCTTGCCGCTGGGTGATCGACACGCTAAAAAAAACTGTGCCGATATGGAAGAAAGAGTATTTCGTCGACGGCGCTGTCTGGGCCGATGGTGAGCCGTTCCCAGCCGAAATTGCAGCCGCGTCTGCACAAAAGAGCTGAAACCAGCCCACGCATCGTGCGGGTGCTCCATCCTTCGCCTCCTTTGCAAAGGGTGGGGGATGCAATGCCATCCACAAAGTCTTTCGGCTGACTACGCTATACTGCGTTGTGGCCAATACAACCAACCGAAAAAAGCACAAATCGCCTCCGGACGAAACGGGGCAGGAGATGCTCTATCTGCGTTCGCTAAGTGAGCGGCGCGCACCGGTGTCCATCAAGCTGCGCGATGGCGAAGTTCTCTCCGGCTGGATTGAGTACTTTGACCAGAATATGCTGCGGCTGACGCGCGAGGGGCATCCGAATCTCTTCATCTACAAGGCGCAAATTCTTACAGTGACGGAGCAGACGGGCCGGGTGAGCGCGCTGGGCAGTCATACTGCGGAGCCGCACGCATGAGCGCTGCGGAAAAATCAGCCGAGAAGCCAGCGATGCACTATGCCGACGCGGCGGCAGCCATTGCGCGCGAGGCGGGAGCCTTGCTGCGCGAGCATTACCGACGCGGCGTGGCTACTGAGTACAAAGGCGAAGTGGATTTGGTCACCATCGCCGACCGCGAAAGCGAGCAACTGATCGTGCGCCGCTTGCAGGCGCAGTGGCCCCAGCACGGCATCTTTGGCGAAGAGGGAACACGCTCACAACTGGAATGCGAATACCGCTGGTACGTGGACCCGCTGGATGGCACAACAAATTTTGCGCATGGCTTTCCGGCCTTTTGCGTCTCGATGGGGCTGGAGCACAGGCCACCGGGCCTTGCTGCCGATGCCGATGGCGAGCTGGTCGCTGGCGTGATCTATGATCCGCTGCGCGATGAAATGTTTGTAGTCGAACAAGGCCAGGGCGCGTATCTGAATAGCAAGCGCATGCATGTTTCGGCCACGCGCAGGCTGGCGGAGTCATTGGTGGCCACCGGCTTTCCCAGCCAAAAGCGACATGGCAATCCGAACGTGCATTTTTATCATGAGTTCACGCTGCGTTCGCATGGTGTGCGCCGGGCCGGTTCGGCTGCGTTGGATTTGGCATACACCGCCTGCGGACGCCTCGACGCTTTTTGGGAATTCAATCTAAATCCCTGGGATACCGCTGCCGGCGTGCTGCTGGTGCGCGAAGCTGGCGGCACAGTCACCGGCATGGATGGCGGCGTTTTCCACCTGGACAGCCGCGAGTTGCTGGCGACCAACGTGTACGTGCAGGCAGAAATGAAGCGGCTATTCGCAGATATGTTCGCCGGAAAAAATCTGGAACCGATTCCGACTCCGGCAGAGTTTGCCGCGCAGCGGGCGGGCCAGAGCGCGCCCCGGCAGAAAAGTTGATTTGCGTCAGTGATGCGTGTTCTAGCGGCGCGCGCCACAGGTTTGTTACAATCATGCTGTTCCGAGACTCAGCGCAAGGAGAATAAGACCGCACCATGGCATACGTTATTGCAGAACCCTGTATCGGCACCAAAGACACGGCTTGCGTCGATGCTTGCCCCGTGGATTGCATCCATCCGAAAAAGGATGAGGCTGCCTTTGGCGGCTCGGACCAACTGTTCATCGATCCGGTGGAGTGCATTGATTGCGGCGCCTGCGTTCCGGTCTGCCCCGTCTCGGCCATCTTTGCCGCAGACGATCTGCCCGAGAAGTGGCAGAGCTTTGCGCAGAAGAACGCCGAGCACTACGGGCGGTAATCGCTTCGCCAGTTTCCAGGCACCACGCAGCGCGCGGCCATACGGCTGCGCGTTTGCTTTTTCCCGTAGAATTTTTTCATGATCCAGCATCAGGCAGAGGCGATCGTCTTACGCACCTGGCCGGTACAGGAGTCGGATCTGCTCATTTCGCTTTTCACGCGCGATCTGGGCCGGGTGCGCGGCATGGCCAAGTCTGCGCTGAAGTCTCGCCGCCGCTTTGGTGGCGCGCTGGAGCCGATGACCTGGGTGCGCGCCAGCTACGCGGAAAAACCACGGCAAGAGTTGGTGCGTATCGATCAATTTGAGCTGCTCAGCTCCCCGTTGGCGCAGCCGGTGGATTATCTGCGCGCTACGGCGCTGGCTTTTTATGCCGAGGTGCTCGACCACGTGCTGCCCGATCACGATCCGCAGGATGCCATCTTTCGCCTGACGCTGGCGGCGCTGGAGCAGACCCAGCCCGGAAGCTGCTGGCTGCCGGT
>DAHWKP010000230.1:0-1641 GCA_027343585.1 Acidobacteriaceae bacterium | reverse complement strand
GATCCGCATCGAGGTGCATGTCAGCGGCGAACCCGACCCGCAGTTGGGCTGGGTGTGCGATTTCGCCGACATCAAGCAGGCATTCCAGCCGCTGTTCGTGCAACTGGACCACAACTACCTCAACGACCTGCCCGGGCTGGAAAATCCGACCAGCGAGAATCTCGCGCGCTGGGTGTGGCAACACCTCGAGCCGGCGCTGCCCGGCCTCAGCCGCATCGTCGTGCACGAAACCTGCACCGCCGGCGCCAGCTACCGCGGCGACTGACGCCGCTGCGTCAGACATGCTGTGTTGCCGCAAATGGCAGGCGATGCCGCGCCAAGCCGCGTCAATCAGCGCGCGACAGCATTGGAAACGCAAGATAAACGGCCGGCGATCCGAGCATGTTGCATTGCACAAAAAGACCTGCTAGGCTGTGCCCACGCTAGACCCCACCGAGGACACCGTCATGAGCAACACCGCATTCAACACCACCGCCTGGACCGACGCCGCCGCCACTGCCGGCCGCGATCTGCAGGCCGCCGCCCTGAAGGCGCAGACCCTTTCGTTCGACACCGCCAGCACCCTGCTGGGCCAGCATTTCGATGTGCTGACCAAACAGGCCGAGAGCGCGATCGCCCTTGGCCGCGAAGCCATGGCCGCGCGCGATCTGGAGTCGGCCTCCGCACTGATCGGCAAGAGCATCGCTGCCGCACGCACGCAGGCCGAATTGGCGCTGGCGCATGGCCGCAGCGTGGTGACCACATTGAACCGCCACGCCGAGTCCCTGCAGAGCCTGGCTGAGAAGCAGGTCGCGCAGGTCAAGCCCATCAAGGGCTGATCCGGGCGACCGGGCAATCCCGCGGAAGCGCCTTCCCTCTCGGCTTCCGCGGTCCCTGACGGGCCGGTTCGACCGGCACCGTTTTTTTGGTGCGCCAGGCATGGCCCGTCGCGCCGTGACAGGCGCTGTCTTGATCGCTGTGGTGGCGATTACGACGACTTGAAGGTGCAAAGCCCTTGACCCACCCGGGAGGTCTGTGAGCCGGCCTTGTGCGCAAAGCAGGGGACCGGGCGAACTGGCGACACGGCAGCATTTCGTGCGGCAGGCATTGCCGCGCGCGTAATGCGGCTGCTATCCTTTTAGGGCTTTGAAGCAAGTAGTCGACAGGCTCGCAATGCGGGCTGGCGCGAGGCGGTGTCGATGCACAGTTCGATTGCAGGCGGCAGGCGTTTCGCGGCATGTGGCATCGCGCTGCAGCTTGCTGCCACGGCCTTGTTGGCCATGGCATGGGCGGTTGCGCAGGGGATGTCGGCGGCTTTGGCGGTGGGCTTCGGAGGTGGTGCGGTGGCGTTGGGTAATGCGCTGTTCGCACTGCGCGTGTTTGCTGTGCGTGTAGCACCTGCGCGGCAGGTGCTGCGCGGGGTCTACGCCGGTGAGGCACTCAAGCTGGGGCTGGCGTTGTCCCTGTTGTACGTGGCCATCGCCGTGCTGAAATTGCCGTTCCTGCCGTTGCTGGCGGGACTGGTGTCGGCGCAAATGGTGTTTTGGGTCGCCCTTGTTGCAATCAGGTGAACGGATGTCTGGCAGTGCGGAGCAAACCGCCGGCGGCGGCATGACTGAATACATCCACCACCATCTGCACAATTTGCAGTGGCAAGTGGGT
>DAHWKP010000058.1:0-4461 GCA_027343585.1 Acidobacteriaceae bacterium | reverse complement strand
CGGCGGAAGATGGTGTCCGTCACGCCAGCCATGGGAGCCAGCACCGTCGCTGGCGCAATCTGCACCGTGCCAATGGAGAACGACGCAGGCACGCGCACGCCGTTCGGCATGGCGTGCTCCAGCGGATTGTCCCAATGCTTTCTCATGGCGTGTTGCTCTAGCCGCGGATCTCCATGTCCGCCGCGGTCTTCTTCTGAAAATTGTCGAACTTCTTGATCTTGTCCGGAGCAACGCGGAATCTTTCCGCTGGGACTGCAATTCTTGCCTCAGGCAGTGCATTTGGGCTTTCAATGATTTCTATAATCCCTACTCGCCCGATGCCGTCTTCAGCAAATAAGTTCTGCTTGGACAAGAAATCAACAAATTTTGGTTGTACCACAACGTACTGAAAATGAAAGTCTCTATTCTCGACACTTGGCCGAATCACCAGATTGAAGGCTTTTTCGCTTAGCGCATTTAAGGCTTTCCCAAATGCACCACTAACAAGATATGGCCCAAGGATACTCGCTGCATGAATATCTCCTGATCCGGCTCTATCAACGGCTACAACGTCAATGTTGTCAATTCTGAAAGCTATTGGGTTCAAGTAAACTTTAGGAACCAATAACTTTCGCATAAACAGTTCTGCAACAGCATTGACTGCCCTTCCCTTGCGCTGCTTTTCGCTGATTGTGACTGTTACTGCGTTCTCTGTTGCAATTGCACGTTGTGCCTTAGCCATTGCTCAACTCCCTCTGTAACGCTGTCCTGTACGCCCAATCTGCAAATTTTCGCGCTTTGTCAGCAGCAGATTTTGCGCTCATTTCATCGACTAAGCCGTTATATGAGTACTTCGTCTTTTTGCTTAGCAAAAATTCAAGATGTTGGATGCCGCTTGCGTCTCTTTTTCTTTTCTTGCATTCTTTCCGCGTGATTTTCGATACGGAAGAATGATCTTCCCCTCTATGCGTGGAACCAGTCATCCGGCAAAGCACCGCATCATTGAACGCAATCGCTGAATGAACGGCCAGCAAAGCCACGGCGGATTTATATGAGGCAACGTCTTCCATCAAAAGATCCATGGCGCTCAGCAATTCCTCGGCTTGGGCCTGATGCGTTGTCACATGCTCCACTATGCGTCAAAAAATCCGTTTGCGCGACAAGAATGTGCTTCAATCACAAGACAAAGGCCCCCGCCGCAGCGGAGGCCTCATCTTGCTTGCATCCGATTCCGGAGCTTACTTGCTGGCAGCAGCCGTCTCGGCCTTGCCTGCATCGCTCTTGGCATACTTGCGGCGGAAGCGCTCCACGCGGCCTGCCGTGTCCACCAGCTTTTGCTTGCCGGTGTAGAACGGATGGCAACTGGAGCAAATCTCCAAGTGAACGTCGCCCTTGTGGGTCGAACGGGTTTCAAAACTGGTTCCGCAGGCGCACAGCACGCGGATGGTCTCATATTTTGGATGAATATCTTGCTTCGGCATGGGGCAAAAAACCTTTCCTGATGTACCAAGAACCTGCAACAGCCCGTCTTGACGTACACCTTAGGATACCCCGGTTTCCCACAGTTCGCAACGGGATTTGCTCCGCGCTGCACCGGCCCCCAACTGCGATACTAAGAAGGCACAGGAGAATGTGGCATGGTCGGCAGCGCCCCCGCAGAACCCAATCCGAATGTCTCCGGCGCGGCGCAACCCTGCCCCCTTTGTGGTGGCAGCGGCTTGCGCGTCATTGTTCGGGACGATGGCGCCCAGTTCGCCGCACAATGCTCCTGCCAAATCGCCCGTAAGGCGGAGCTGCGGCTGCGCCGCGCGCACATCCCCGCCCGCTATGCCCACTGTGAACTGGACAACTTTGAGACGCGCTTCCACGGCGCGGACGGCACGCTGACCAAGGCCCTGAAGGCTGCGCGGCACATTGCTGATAGCTTTCGCGTGGAGCAGGATGGCCGCGGCCTGCTGCTGACCGGCGGCATTGGCGTGGGCAAAACCCACCTGGCCGTGGGCCTGCTGCGCGCGCTGATCGAACAAAAAGGCGCCATCGGCCTCTTTTGCGATTACCGCGAGCTGCTCAAAGAAATTCAGCACTCCTACAACCCGCAAGTAGCTGCCACGGAGCTGGGCATTTTGCGCCCAATCTTTGAGGCTGAGGTGCTGGTGCTCGACGAGTTGGGTGCGGTGCGGCCCACCGACTGGGTGTGGGATACGGTGGCGCACGTACTGAACACGCGCTACAACCACCAGCGCGTCACCATTATTACGACGAATTATCCGAACGATCCCCCCGCGCTGGCCGCACACGATGCAGGCGAACACAGCCCGAGCAAGGCTGCAGCCCGCGCCGCACGTGAGGAAACCTTGGGCGACCGCATTGGAGAACGGATGCGCTCCCGCCTGCAACAGATGTGCATTCCCGTGTGGATGCAGGGCCGCGATTTTCGCCAGCGCGTCAGCAGCGGCTTCAGCGTGGGGTTTTAGCCGATCCCGACGCGATGCAAGTTTTCCTTCGTTCCCAGGCGGCTAGAGGTAGAATCGTGCCATGACGCAGAAGACTCCCAAGCCACAGCGCGTGCCCACTCCAGATCCGGATGCGAATCGTGCCGCTGCAGGAGGCCTGATCTTCGGCCAACAGCAGGAGCCTGATTCCAGCCGCAATTGGCTGCCCTGGGTCTCTGCCGCCGCCGTTGTGGTGGTCATTCTGGGGTTGATCCTTTTTGTGGGCGGACATGCGTCCCGATCCACGCCCAGCGCCAGCGCAGACGCATCCCAAGTCAACCCTTACGCGCAGTTTTTGGAATTGAGCGATCCGCGCATGAGCCAGGCGGAGAACTTCGCCGGCAGCCAGGTTACCTATATCGACGGCACCATTACCAACCATGGCACGCAGATCGTCACGGGCGTCACCGTTACAGCCACCTTTTCCAGCGATGGCGGCGACCAGCCGCAGGTGGAGACGCTGCCCATGCTGCTCATTCGCACCCATGAACCGTACGTGGACACAGAGCCGATCAGCTCCGAGCCGCTCCAACCCGGCCAATCCCATGAGTTCCGCTTGATTTTCGACGACATCTCCCCCCTGTGGAACCAGCAGGTCCCGCACGTGGAGGTGGATACCGTGCGCTTGGCGGCTTCCCACCCGTAGCGCGCTGCGTGGGCCAACGTGGCACCGACATTTTTACAGCGTACATTAGGAAAAAATTACATCTTTCCTGTAGAAACTACGGGATCCTCCTCCGGGATCTTCTGATGCCTGTTCGGGGCATATATTCTTCAAGGGAAACATTTCAAAAGGCTTAGAGTGATTCTCTTTCCTCTCAGCCTGTTTGGTACGCCACGTGCAAGTCTGACTGGCACCGCAGCGTGTGCTTGGGAGATCCATCCCCAAAACATCTCGTGCGGCATGCTGGGTGCGCTCCGCACGAGATCAATCTTAAGGAGGCCGGTTGTATGGAAGCAGGCTATGCAGTCTCATCCCCAAAGATGCAAAGTTCCCCCTTACTCTGGATCGCCGTCGCCACTGCGGTGGCAGTGATGGCGTTGCCCATCGCCGCGCAACAGACCGATGCCTCTACAGCGCCGACCGCGTCGGCGCAGGTGCAGACCGGCACCGTCAGCGGGACGGATCGCACTACGAACGACCAGCTCAGCAAGTACAACGCGCAATATGCCAGTGCGCAATCCGCGCCGATCCCCCAACCGAAGAAAGAGGGTTTCTGGGGACATATGGCCCCGTTTGCCAGCAAGGGCTGGGTAAAGCGTCAGACGACGCCGGTGCAGGATCGCTTGCAGGAAGTGAAAGAATTAAGCGCGTTCAACGCGCAACAGCTTCGCGATTTGGAAGCGCGCACGCAGGCGGGCTTGAACCAAGCCAACGCCACGGCGCAATCCGCAGCCGCCCACGCACAACAGGCGACCCAAATGGCTGACCAGGCGCAATCCACGGCCTTGATGGCCAATGCGCACACGCAGCAGATCCAATCCGCAATCGAGGGCATCGATCAATATCAGGCGGTTTCGCAGGTGGAAATCCGCTTCCCCAACAGCAAGGACACGCTGAGCCGGCAAGAGAAGGCCACGCTGGACCAAGTGGCCAGCAAGGTGCAATGGCAGAAGGGGTACTTAATCGAGGTGCAGGGTTACTCCTCGCTGCGTGGACGGGCCGGTCTGGCTGCTTCCCAGCGCACTGCCGCAGCCGTCACCCGCTATTTGTATGAAGTGCATCAGGTTCCGCTGTACCGCATCCGCGAGGTGGCTTTGGGCAATGTGCCCGTCGACGCTAGCGGTAGCGCGAATGCCAGCGGTGCAACGTCCAGCGCGCATCCCCATGGCAATATCGTGGAAGTGAGCGTGATCCGCAACAGTTTGTCGACCTTGAGCGCGTCCGTCTTGTTGGACGGCTCACCGGTGGGTGCGGCGCAACCCGGCCCCGCGCAGTCCTCCTCCAATGAGGTTGTGCCGCAACCAAACCAGTACGAATAACCAAGGC
>DAHWKP010000056.1:0-15973 GCA_027343585.1 Acidobacteriaceae bacterium | reverse complement strand
GGCGCGCGTCAGCATCTCTGGCTTCGGCCCATCGGCAAAGATGCGCCCTTGCTGCATGAGAATCACGCGCTGCATCTCTGGCAGAATGTCGCCGAGATGATGCGTGACCATCACGATGCCCACGCCCGCGCGCGCCAGCAGGCGCAGCCGTTCGCAAAGCTCGCGCTGTGCAGCTAAGTCCAGTGCGTTGCTCGGCTCATCCAGCAGCAGCATCTCCGGCTCATGCACCAGAGCGCGCGCAATCATCACGCGCCGCGTCTCGCCTGCGGACATTTCACCGACAGGTTTCTGCGCCAAGTGCAACGCACCCACGCGCTCCAGCGCCGCATGTGCGCGCGTGCGCATGGTTGCGGTAACAGTCAGATTCGCCCAAAGCGTTGCGCTCGAAAAAAAGCCCGTCACCACGGCATCCAGTCCCGAGGTGCGCGCCATGCTGCGACTGGGTGGCTCGGAGGCCACCACACCGAGGCGCTGGCGCAGCTCCTGCACATCCCAGCGCTCACGGCCAAAGATGCGCACCTGCGTGCCCTCATCCACCAGCGGATAACATTCGCAGGTCAGCGTTTTGATCAGCGTGGATTTGCCGCAGCCATTCGGCCCTAGAATGGCGACGTGCTCGCCCGCAGCGATGGTCAGGTTCACCTCACGCAGCGCAACGGTCTCGCCGCGCGCCACGCTTACCTGCCGCAGTTCACAAAAGGGCGTGCGGTCTTGTGCACTCATGGTCGACATGGGTCTGGCCTACTCGCCCACAATGGCGGTCATCAGGGCGTCGAAATCCTCCAGGCCGGAGTATTCGATGACTACGCGACCCTTGCCGCGCTTGTCCTCGACGTGAACCTTGAGTCCGAGCGATCGCTGCAGGCGTTCCTCGGCCTCGCGCACGTTGGGATCCTGTGGCTTCTTCTTGGCCTTGTCGCCCGCATTCTGCTTTTCCGGGTTCAGCAGGCCTTGCACGTAGGTCTCGGTCTGGCGCACGGACATCGACAACGCCGTCACCTTGGCGGCGGCCTTCAAAATTGCCTCTGGCGTCTCCAAAGCCAACAGGGTGCGCGCATGGCCAAAGCTCAACACGCCCGACTCAACCCGGCCTTGCACCTCTGGCGGCAACTTTAACAAACGCAAGAAGTTAGCTACGGTGGCGCGCTCCTTGCCTGTGCGCTGCGCCATCTGTTCCTGCGTCATTTGGAACTCGCGCCCCAGCCGCTCATAGGCCCGCGCCTGCTCCATGGCGTTCAGGTCGGCGCGTTGCAGGTTTTCGACGATGGTCATCTCCATCGCCTGCACGTCTGAGACCTGGCGCACGATAGCCGGAACCGTCGCCTTGCCTGCTTTTTGCGAAGCCAGCCAGCGCCGCTCGCCTGCAATCAATTGGAAGCGGCCATTCGCCAGCGGTCGCACCAGGATCGGCTGCACCACGCCAGTGGCGGCGATGGAGCGGCTCAGGTCTTCCAACTGCGCCGGGTCCACTTTGCTGCGTGTTTGGTATGGGTTACGGTCAATCTGGCCGACGGGAATCTCGCGCGGCTTGCCGGTCTCCTGGGCTGGTTCTCCCACGGCTGGGCGGACGGGCGCTCCTGCAGGTCGACCCGGCAGCAGCGACTCCAAACCCTTGCCCAAGGCGCGGCGTTTGTTGGCATCTTTTTCAGCTTCAGCGACAGGGGCGGGCGGGTTAACGGGCATGGCAAATCTCTCCAACTCTTTGATTTTCAATTTCTTTCAACTGGGCCAACCGATCAGGTATACGGCCAGAACTGCACTTTTTTATCTTTGCGCTGGGAGGCGGCGGCCTTGCGCTCTTTCTCGCGCGGGCTTTCGATACCGTTGCGCTGCAGAATCTCGCGCGCCAGCTCCATGTAGCTCTCGGCACCGCGCGAGCGCGGGTCGTACACCTGCACCGGCTGGCCATGGCTGGGGGCCTCGGCCACGCGGATGTTCCTAGGGATGGTGCTCTTCAGCAGCTTTTCCCCGAAGAAGTTGCGCAGGTTTTCCGTCACCTGCTGGGCCAGGTTGGTGCGCTCGTCATACATGGTGAGCACGACGCCCTCAATGGTCAATTCCGGGTGCAACGAGTCGCGCACGCGCTCCAGCGTACTGACCAGCTCGCTGACGCCTTCCAGCGCAAAGTACTCCGCCTGCATGGGGATGAGAAGGGAATCCGTTGCCACCAAAGCATTTAGCGTCAGCAGATCCAACGCGGGCGGGCAATCCAATACGACCCAGTCGTAAGCTTGGCGCGTCTCACGCAGGGCCTCGCGCAGGCGAAAGGCGCGATCTTTGGCTGGAACCAGCTCGATATTGGCACCGATCAGGTGCTTGCTGCTGGGGATCAGACGCAGCCCGTCCAGACCCGTATCCACGGTGGCTTCCGCTGCGGTGGAGGTACCCAGCAGCACATCGTAGATGGAAGGCCGGTCGGCATTGCGGTCTTGGCCGAGGCCGCCGGTGGAGTTGGCCTGGGGGTCGCAGTCGATGAGCAGACAGCGCAGCCCCTCGAGTGCAAAGGCGGCGGCGACGTTGATGGCCGTGGTGGTTTTCCCCACGCCACCCTTTTGGTTCACGACAGCAAGAATCTTGCTCATGGGCAGGCCTGTAGAGTACCGGAGGCAGGCGGGGTCGGCAACGGCCCGCCGCTGTGCAATACCAGGGAGAATCTGTGGAAGAAGATTTTTGCTGTGGCTGGGGAGGCCGCTAACCCGTGTAATCGAATGCGGTTGCACACAGGGGCACCGTAGCGAAAATTTTCGGTAACGGAGTGGCATCCGTGGAAAACTTTTTGCTTTTTTGTCAATGAGGGCTGGATTCGTGGGAGGAAGCGGTGTTCCACGTGGAACACTCTGATGCTTCGGGCGGCCTGAGGGGAGAGGTTCTGGTCTAGGTTCGGCACTGTTCCACGTGGAACACTCTAGCCATCTCCGACCGTCTTTTGCCCCAGCAGCACCACCCGCTGCCGTGAGCCGGGGAGCATCTCCGGGGCATGCCAGTCAAAGCGTGGGAGCAGGGAACGCGCGCTCGCCGCCCGTTCTTCTGTCGTCAGCACGGCACACCAGCCCGCCGCACGCACCCGGCGTGAGGCTTCCGCCAAGGCCAGCTCCATCTTGTCCACGGCCCGAAGGCTCACCCCATCCCATTGCTGGGCCTGCGGCAAATCTTCAACGCGCCCGGCGTAGACCTCCGTCTGTGGTACATCCAGCACGCGCAGCGCCTCCCGCAAGAACGAGGCCTTTTTGCTTTGAGATTCGGCCAGTGTGACCGCAATCTCTGGCCGCAGCAATAGGATGGGAATCCCCGGCAACCCTGCGCCCGAGCCAAAGTCCAACAGTGTGGTGATTCCAGAGGGTAGCAGTTGCCCGCAGCGCAGGCTTTCGGCGATATGCACGCGGGCCAGCTCTTCCAGATTGCGCACCGCGGTCAGGTTCATGCGCTGGTTCCAGCGCTGGAGTAACTCCAAATACGCCGCCAGCCGCTCCCACAAACCATCGGGCAGCTTCGCATTCGGGAACAGCATCGGCCCGGCCAGCGCGGCAATTTCGTCTGGGGTGGGTACGGGGAGATGGGCAGCAGGCTTGGGCATGAGGGTGGAGGGTTTCTATCCGAGGGATGCCCGTACAACGCGGGGCTGCCAGGCTGCGACAACTTGCAGAAAAGAATCGAAGATAGCCCGCGAAGCGGCGCTGGTCTCTTGCGTGCGCTCCGGGTGCCATTGCAGGCCGAGGATGAAGTGTCCGCCCTCCTCGCCGGGCGCGGGTATGCCTTCGACGGCCTCGACGACGCCATCCTGCGGGCAGCGGGCCACCACACGCAGCCCATCGCCCACGATGCCAATGGCCTGATGATGACTGGAGTTGACCGGCAGCCGCACCCCGTCGCCGTGGGTTTGCAGCTCACCGCTGTTGGCCAGCATTCCGGCCAGGCGCGACTCCGGGGCCAAGGCGACCGTATGCGCCACGGCGACGCTGCGGCCTGCCTTATGGTTGACCGGGACGGGCAGCAAATTCTGGACCAACGTGCCCGTTCGCCACACATTTAACGACTGCATTCCGTAGCAGATACACAACAGTGGCTTGTGCAGATTGTGGGCATCCTGCAACAGCAGCTCGTCCACATTTTCGCGGGCTGGGTCGGCAGCCGCCGTGGTTGGCTCCGGCTCAGCTCCATACTTGCTGGGGTTCAGGTCGGCAGGGCTGCCGGGCAGCAGAATGCCTTGGCACAAGTTGGCCAGCCGCATGATTTCCTTGGAGTCCAGCGTGCAGGCGATCGCGACCGGCTCGCCTCCAGCGTGGCGCACCGCAGCTGCATATTGCGCCCAGGCGCGCGCGTTGTACTCCGGGTCTGTACTGGTGGGCAGCGGAATGGCGATGCGCGGCGGCATAGAGCTATCGTAGCAGCAGAAATTCGGCGGAGAAAACCCTTATTCCATCGGCGCGGAGTATTGCAGGTAGAGGCGTACGATCTCATCGTGGATGCGTTGCGTCAGCGCGTCGGCGCTCTTGGCGGTGTACGCGCCCGGATCGATCGGGCTGCCCACTACCAGATACAACGGACGCGGATGCAGATGATAGACGTGCATGGGCATCAGCTCATACGTGCCGACCAGCGCCATGGGAACCACGGGCACATGGGCGCGAATGGCCATAAAGGCGACACCGCTCAAAAAATTCTGTGTCGCGCCATTCGGAGATCGTCCCCCTTCTGGAAAGATGACCAGAGGCATGCCCTGCTGCAAGGCCTGCACGCCGCGATTCAGACTCTGCACGCTGGCACGAACGTGGCTGCTGTCCACGGGAATCTGGCCCGAGCGGCGCAGGTACCAGCCGATAAACGGAATCTTAAAGAGGTCGTGCCGGGCCAGAATGCGGAACTGAAAGGGCAGCTTGCTGAAGACCACGGGCGTATCCATATACGACAAGTGGTTGCAGGCGAAGATGGCAGCCTGCCCCGGACCCAGCTTCTCTTGTAGATATTCTGCGCCCACCACCTGCACCGGAGACAGGCTGATGCGCAGTACCACGCCCGCCCAGGCGCGGGCGATGCGATGTTGCCAGCGTCCTGATTTATCGAAGAGCGATGCCACCAGCGCCACGGTGCCAAAGGCCGCCGTCGCCAAGCCAAAGAGCGGTGCCAGCAGCAGATGGCTGCGCCAGCGTACCCAGGACGAGGCTGGACGCAGCACGGGAGCACGAACAATATCTTCTTTATTTTCTATCACTTGTCGCTAGTATCCCCGTGGGCCTGCTGGAGCAGCCAGCGGCGTACCGGCCCGGCCAGATAGATTGAACCTGCGCAGACGACCAACCCTGCAGGCGGGGTTTGCCGCAGGGCCATTTCGACGGCCTGCACGACATCCTCGGCTGCGGTTGCAGGCACGCTGACGGCTGCGGCTGCGGCCAACAAATCCTGCACATGGCTGCTGCGGGGCGAGGCCAGCGCCGTAACCACAACCTGATCAAAGATTGGGAAGAGGATCTGCGCCATTTCCGCATAGGCTTTGTCCATCATGCAGCCAAAGACGAGCGTGCGCGGGCCGTGCATCGGGATCTGGCTCAAAGCCGAGCGCAGGGTCCACGCGCCAGCGGGATTGTGCGCCACGTCGAGCAAAACATCGGCACGCTCTGCGCCTAGATGAAAGCGTTCCAGCCGCGCTGGCCATCGCGTGGCGGCCACTCCGGCGGCAATCGTTGCCGCAAAGATTTTTCGATACTCCTCGCGCTGGCGCAGCTCGACTGCAGCGGCAATGGCCAGTGCGGTGTTGCGTTGCTGGTGGCTGCCCGGCAACGGCAATTGCAGCTGCGTCGGCTCCCCGAGCAGGGTGATGGTGTAAGCCGCGCCCGGCTCAACGTCGGGCGTTTGCTGGGGCAGGTAGCTGGCGGCGTTGACGCCGGTCACGTCGAGGGCCACAGCCGCCTCGCCCAAGGCCTGATTGACCTCAGGATGCTGCGGCAGCGTGACCAGAACGCCGTGGTTGCGCAGAATGCCAGCCTTTTCCCGCGCAATTTCCGTCAGCGTGGAGCCAAGCCACTCCGTATGGTCCAGCGAAATGTCGGTGATAACGGAGAGCATCGGTTCCACAATGTTGGTTGCGTCCAAGCGACCGCCCAGGCCCACCTCCAGTACAGCAATGTCGAGGTCGGCCTGAGCAAAATACAAGAAGGCCAGCGCGGTGACCGTCTCAAAAAAACTGGGCGCTTGCGGCAGGGTTCCCTGTTGCAGCAGGCGCGCTCCGGCCTCGTCCACGCGGAAGTACAAGCGCGCAAAGTCGTCGTCGCTGATCTCGCGGCCGTGGACTTGGATGCGTTCATTCACGCGCACCAGATGTGGCGAGGTGTACAAACCCACGCGGTAGCCCGAGGCGCGCAAAATGCTGGCCAGCGTGGCGGCGGTGGAGCCTTTACCGTTGGTGCCAGCGATCAACAGGCTGCGGAATTTTTTCTCTGGATGGTCGAGCGCGGCCATCAGTTGCCGCATCTGCTCCAGGTCAAACTTGCGCCGGGGATGCGGAGTGTTCGCCATCGCGTCCGGCTGCGCACTGGCAGCGGGGGCCAACTCCTGGCCCAAGGCGTACAGGCGCTCCATGGCTGCGGCGTAGGACATGGCTTGATTGTAGTGGATGCGCAGAGCCGTTTGGGGGCCAAGGCCCAACACGCCTGCTGGGATGGAAGCGGAATCCACGCATTCGAGATTCAGTCGATTCCCCGATACTTTATGGCTACGCTCGCACTTCGTCGGGAAGAGCTTCAGCGGTTCCACGGATGGATTCCTCGAGTGAAGAGGTCGCAAGAAGAGGCCATCCCTTGCGCAGAACATAATCCAGCCAGGCTCCGGCGATTTGCGAAGTCAGGACCGCCGCTACGACCAAGGTGGTGTAGAACTTCGAACTGATGATCCCTGCATTGAAGGCCACACTGGCCAGCACAATGCCCGGCCCTCCGCGCGCGTTTGTGGTGATGGCGAGATTGAGTCGTCCCAATCCGCGAAATCCTGCGAAGCGAGCGGCAAGCGAAACGGAGAATATCTTGACGATGCAGGTTCCGAGAATGAAGGCAAAGATCATGCCCAACGACACGCCTCGGATGAGGTCGAGCTTCAAGCCAACCACTGCAAAGTACACAGGAATGAAGAAGGCAAAGGATACTTTGCCGATTGCTTCGAGTGCCACAGCGAAGAGTCGCCGCTTTTTATGAACAACGGCGAATCCTGCCAGGAAAGCGGCGAAGACGAGGCTGATCTTGAGCGCTCCCGCGACGGCGCAGTAGGCCAGCAGCACAGCGATCGCATAGCCTGCGGGAGAATCTCTGGCCAAGACGTTGCCTGGGGATTTATTGATGCGCTTGATCCAGCGTGGAATCAGCGTGAGGCCGAGCGCAAAAAACGCTACCGTCGCCAGCAGGTGATACGCCATCGCGCGTGGGTGGAGAATCGCTTTGCCCGCTGTGGCCGTAGCCACTGCCAGGGCGAGCCAAAGAACAATGTCTTCCAAGACGGCGACACTGAGAACCAGCCGTGCGAAGCGCGTGTGCAGAATTTTAAGATCGGAAAAAATTTTGGAGACAACGGGGACGGAGGTGACGGCGACGGCTACAGCAAGATGAATCGTCAGGGAAATATGGTTGCCGTTTGGGCCTGCCAACGATGGCCGAAGGAGCCAAGGAGCGAAGATTAATCCCAAGGCGAACGGGAGTCCTGTACCAACAACGACAAGCCAACCGACTTCGCGCCGCTCATCGCGCGTGAACAATTGCTGGGTTTCTGCACCAGAGAGGAACATGAGCAGCAGCAGCCCCAGCCAAGAAACGAAATCCAGAACATTGCCTTGGTGTTGCGCACGCTCAATGAAATGGGACACCAAGGGCAAGCGCCCAAGCACTGCGTTGCCAAGAACGACGCCAGCCAAAATCTCTCCGACGACCCTTGGCTGACGCAATTTTACGAAGAGCCAGCCCAATATCTGGGCAAATCCAACCAATAGCAAGAGGAGAAAGAGAATCTGCGTGAGTTCCGCGTTCGACATTGTATGCACTCTGAGTCGTTGGATGCCGTTCTCCCTGCTTCGTTTGTCCCCGGTACGAACACACTCAGGAATATCTGCATCCCGCACCACTGTGTCGTCAGAGAACGACCTTGCTCTTCGCAATCCATTTGTCCAGTAGCCTTCAAATCGAGAACCTACGGAAACATCCCCGCTGAATTTTGGGGTTGTAGACCACGCTTTTTCGTCGTATTTAGTGTGTAGGTGCGAACGGATGTGCGCGGGTTGCGGGAATCTGTCGCTCCGCGCAAACTTTACAACAGAAAGTCATAGGTGGCCGGGATGCAGGAATCTTCTTTTACGCTTCGACAATTTTTTCAGCAAGGTCAAAGAGGTCTGCTGCGTTCCTTGGCCGCTCTATGCTGCGGCGTACCGTTGCTGCTCTGCGTGAGTTGTTCCGGTGGCGGATCCACGCCGCCGCCCACACCATCGAACCCTGCGCCGGCACCAACTTTGCCCACCCCGAGTCCTGCGGCCCCAGTCACTCCGGCACAGTACACAATGTTGCATGCCAGTGGGACGAACATCGTCAATGCCAGCGGGCAGGTCGTGCCCTTGCGCGGCGTCAATATCGGCGGCTGGTTCATCCTGGAGAAGTGGATGACGCCGCTTGATAGCGGCAGCCTTCCTGACACCTATAGCGTCATGCAGGAACTCGACAACCGCTTCGGCGTTGCGGAGGAACAAAGCCTCATCACCGCCTATCAACAGGCTTGGATCACCACCACCGACCTGGACAACATTCAAGCCGCAGGGTTCAACGTTGTGCGCGTTCCTGTCTGGTGGGGCCAGTTCTATCCGCTCAATAACGTCTCCAACGCGGGCTGGCGCTCCGATGCCTTCACAGAACTCGATTGGCTCGTCTCCAACTGCGCCCAGCGCGGCATCTACGTCATCATTGACATGCACGGAGTCGTCGGCAGCCAAAGCACCTCTGGCGACACCGGCCAGCAAAATCTCAACGCCTACTGGACCAGTGCGCAAGATCAAGCCAGCACAGCATATATGTGGCAACAAATCGCTGCCCACTATAACGGCAACCCCACCATTGCTGGCTATGACGTGATGAATGAGCCGATGAATGCACCCAGCAATAGCGCTGTTTTAGCCGCCTACAACAGCCTCTACAACACCATCCGCTCCGCGGACCCGAACCACATCATCATCTTAGAAGGCACCTGGGGCAACTGGAACTGGTCGATGCTGCCCCCTCCCTCCCAATATGGCTGGACCAACGTTGTCTACGAAATGCACGAATATCAATACAACGGTAGCCAGACACAAGTGGAGTGGGGCGCAGCGAACCAAGCCAGCGACTTTGCCAACCATGCTTCGTATAACGTGCCCGGCTATATTGGCGAATTCAACGACATGTACAACGATGCCAGCGTCTGGCAATACTCGGTGAACACCTATGATGACGCGGGCTTGAGCTGGACGCTGTGGTCGTATAAATCCACCAACGCGCTGAACCCAAGCAACTGGGGCTTCTATGGCCCCACCCACTGGGCGACCACGCCCAACATCACCACGGACTCAGCGGCAACCATCCTAGCCGATTGGCAGCAATGGACCACGCCTGCCACCTTCACTCTCAACACCACCCTCGGCGTCAGCGGTGGCGTGAATTGAAATCTCGAACAACACTACGATGGCGCTCGTTGGAGAAAATGCCCCAGATTTCCTCGGCTTCTTTGGAATATAAGCCTTATTAAGATACTGATTATCAATAATTTAGAAAGAATATACACAAATCGAGCACACGCTTTCTTTGTTGGGGGCTGCGTTCTCTGTGGAGATTTTGGATATACCGTGCCCTTGAATTCCCCTGGGATCCCTTCGGGAGGATTTATCCCGCTTTTCAAAAATATTCCTACCGTTTTTCTAGAACATTACCGCAAAGGAAACCAAGCAAATCAATAGCATCCCCGGTTTCCCTCTTTTCCTCAGCCAACGGTTACTACGACTAGATTCTTTATAGATTCTTAATCTGTTTTTAAAAGCATTCTTCGCCAACAATCCACAAAACTGGACGCATCCTGTTTTCCTTTATTTCCACTCCTTTTCCATAAAACGCGCCGCGCAATTTCTTGAGAATCTCACTACAATTGAACCAATTCACCGCCGTAAGATCGTACGTTGCCATTTTTTTGCAGCGTGATATACAACGGTGTGGGGGTGAGCCTGTCTATGCCAAGTCTTACAATGGAAGCGGAGAAGCCAGTGGTCGAGAGCACAGAGATGGAAATCAGCGTTACCCGGCAGCAATTGCTGCGCGAGTTGACCGCAACCCAAGGCGTGGTGGAGCGCAAAACCACGATTCCGATTCTCTCCAATTTTCTATTGGAAGCCCACGATGGCCGCCTGACCATCACAGCAACGGATTTAGATCAAAGCATTCGCACTTCTTGTGAAGCGAAGATTAAAAAGCCCGGTGCCTGTACCGTGCCCGCGCGTAAACTTTACGACTACATCAAACTGCTGCCAGAGGGCGAGATCAGCATCAAGCTGATGGAGAACCACTGGGTGCAGATTCGCATGGGCCGCTCGAACACAAAGATGGTGGGCATGGCGCGCGCCAATTTTCCCCAGGTGCCCTTATTTCCAGAGGCATCTGCGATTCGCCTGCCTGCGGCAGCATTGCGCTCTATGATTGCCAAGACGGTGTTTGCAATCGCCACGGAAGAATCCCGCTACACCTTGAACGGCGCGCTGCTCTCACTGAAAGACAACGGCATGGTGCTGGTGGCAACCGATGGTCATCGCTTGGCGCACATTGAAAAAACAGGCGAGACGCTGACCGTGAGCGGCGAGAAAAAAGTGTTGATCCCACGCAAAGCATTAAGCGAGCTGCAATCGTTGTTAGGTGCCAGCGATGCAGAAATCGTAGAGTTTGCCGATGATGATCAGACGCTCTACTTCCGCATGGGAGGCTGCTTGCTGACCTCGCGCAAACTTACTGGACAATTTCCAAATTACGAAGCTGTTTTGCCGCGCGACAATAGCAAGGTCATCATTGTGAAGACCAGCGATCTGATGGGCAGCATCCAGCGCGTGGCCCAGATTGACGATGAGCGTTCGGGTGCAATTCGCATGCGCTTTGAGCAAAACGAGTTGAAGATTACTTCCTCCTCGACGGACTCTGGCGAATCCGAGGATACGATTGAGACGCCGTACAACAGTGAACCGCTGGTGGTGGGTTTCAATTCGGTTTATATTGTGGATTTTCTCAAAGCGATTGGCAATGTTCCCGAAGTGCGCCTGGAGTTTAAGGACGCGCAATCTGCGGGTCAGATGCGTCCCGAGGACAGTAGTGATGACTTCAAGTATCGCTACATCCTGATGCCGATGCGTATTTGAAGCAGGGAAGAAAGAAGAAAAAACCCGGAGCCGTTCGGAACGAGGCTGGCATATCCTGCTGCTTCGTTCGGAATGGCTCCGGGTTTTTCTATGGGTTTACGACGCAGCCGAACTACAGCGGTTCGCCCTGCACGCCTTCCACAAAAGCGCGCAGCTTGCGCGAGCGCGAAGGGTGCCGCAGCTTGCGCAGAGCCTTGGCTTCAATTTGGCGAATGCGTTCGCGCGTAACTTGAAAGCTCTGGCCAACCTCTTCGAGAGTATGCTCGGAGCCATCGCCCAGGCCGAAGCGCATCTTGATGACGCGCTCCTCGCGCGGCGTCAGTGTACGCAGCACCTGGGAGGTGTAGTCCTTCAGATTGACGCTGATGACAGCCTCTGACGGCGAGACTGCTTGCTGGTCTTCAATGAAGTCGCCCAAGTGCGAATCTTCCTCTTCGCCAATGGGAGTTTCCAGGGAGATCGGCTCCTGCGCAATCTTGAGCACCTTGCGCACCTTGGCCACGGGAATGTCCATGCGTTTGGCGATCTCTTCGGAGCTGGCTTCGCGGCCCAGTTCCTGCACCAGTTGACGCGAGGTGCGGATGAGCTTATTGATCGTCTCGATCATATGCACCGGAATGCGAATGGTGCGGGCCTGGTCGGCAATGGCGCGCGTAATTGCCTGCCGAATCCACCAGGTGGCGTAGGTGGAAAATTTGTAGCCGCGCCGATACTCGAACTTATCGACGGCCTTCATCAGGCCGATGTTGCCCTCCTGAATCAGGTCGAGGAATTGCAGACCGCGATTGGTGTACTTTTTGGCGATCGAGACCACTAGGCGCAGGTTGGCTTCAATCAACTCGCGCTTGGCCTGCTCGGCATCCATGTCGCCTTGAATCATCTCGCGCTGCGTGCGCTTGAGATCGGCGATAGAAACGCCGGCATCGGCCTCCAGCTTTTCAAGGTCCGTCTTGCAATTCTTCTGCTGGCGGCGATACTCCTTGCGCATCTCCTCGCTTTTGGACTGCTCATATTTCTGGTCGAGGGTTTTGACCTGCCGTTCCAGCGTGCGCATGGCATCGACGGTCTTGTTCAGCTTGTCGAGCAGGCGCTTGCGTTCGCCGTTGGTATATTTCAGCTCGCGCACAATGCGCGAAACCTGCACGCATTCGCGCCCCAGTGCCCAGCGGGTCTTGCGATGTTCGCGTGCCTTGGCTTTGTCCTTGGGATTGAGGGTGGCCAGCTTTTCGGCCAGATGCTGTGCTTTCTTCTGGTGCTTCACCAGTGCGTCGATGCGTGCAGTGGTCTGCTTGACGCGCGCCTGCACTACCTCTTCGGTGATCTCTTCCTCATCGAAGACGACCACTTCTTTGATGTTGCGCACGCCGCGCTTCAGGTCTTCGCCGAGCGCCATGATCTCCCGAATCACGATCGAGGAGCGGGAGATGGCCTTCATCACGCGCATCTGTCCGCGCTCAATGCGGCGGGCAATTTCCACTTCCCCTTCGCGCGTCAGCAGCGGCACCGTGCCCATTTCGCGCAGGTACATGCGCACCGGGTCCTTGGTGTTCTCCATCGCGCCGGGCGTCAGGTCGAGTTCGACGTCTTCGCTTTCCTCGCCAGCCTCGGGTTCAAACTTTTCCTGTCCAAACTTCGGCCCTTCGTCGAGCAGATCAATGCCCTGCGAGCCAATGGTCGTCATCAAATCATCGAGGTCGTCGGGGGAGTGGACATCGCTCGGCAACAGGTCATTGACCTCGCCGAATGTCAGATAGCCCTTTTCCTTGCCGGTGTCGATGATGGTGTCAATATCGTCTTCGAATTTGTCTTCCAAAGTCTATGCGCCTCGCCGCATTCCAAATTGCAATGCGTAAATTTTTGTTGTCCGAGAGTTGGACGTTCCATGCGGTCAAAAGCCGCGGCGGCTGGTCAATGTGACCGAATCGTGGTCATGCCAAGGCGCACGTCCCCAGACAACCACAGTTTAGCATACGATTGTCAATTTTATTCGGGCCAAGATAAACCGTCTAAAATGTGCCAACAAGCGCTAGATGAAACTTGGGCGACATGCAGGCGACGGCCTTCCAGCCGTTCAGGCAGCACCTGTCGCTCGGGCGTGGTAGCCTGCTTGCGAAGTGAAATTTTCGCCGCACAAGTCTTGCCATGCCTCCACGGTTTTCGCGCACAGGAAACTAATTTCCTGTCGACTCGTCAGTCTTTGTATGGCCATCGGCTGCGTACTCGGTATGCCTTCTCGCACGCATGCAAGTTCCATCCCAACAGGCAAGGATTCCCCAATGGCGCATCCGCCAGCTCAAAACGCCCCATGGTGGGCGCACGCCGTCTTTTATGAAATTTATCCGCGCAGCTTTCAAGACAGCAATGGCGACGGCATCGGGGATCTGAACGGCATCACCGCGCGCTTGGACGCACTGCGCGATCTCGGCGTGGACGCGATCTGGTTGACGCCCTTTTATCCATCGCCCCAGGTGGATTTCGGCTACGACATCTCCGACTACGAAGCCATTGATCCGATGTATGGCACGATGGCCGACTTTGACCATCTCATCGCCGAAGCGAAAAAGCGCCACATCCGCGTGCTGCTGGACATGGTCATGAACCACACGTCCGACCAGCATCCCTGGTTTCTGGAAAGCCGCAGCTCACGCGACAATCCCAAGCGCGATTGGTATGTCTGGCGCGACGGCAAAGCTCCCGGCCAGCCGCCGAACAACTGGCAGAGCCTCTTTGGCCACTCCGCCTGGCAATATGACACCAAAACGCAGCAGTGGTACTACCACAAGTTTTACGTGCAGCAGCCGGATCTGAACTGGCACAACCCGGACGTGCAAACGGCCATGTTCAACTCCGTGCGCTTCTGGCTCAATCGCGGCGTGGACGGCTTCCGCCTGGACGCCATCACCACGCTCTTTGAAGATCCCGATCTGCGCGATGAGACGGTCTTGCCGGGCACCAATGCCTATGGCGATCCCAATCTCTCCCAGGCCAGGACCGACAATCTGCCGCAGGTGCATGATGTGCTGCGCGCGCTGCGCAAGGTTGTGCAGGAGTATCCCGGGGATCCAGTTCTGATCGGGGAAACCTACCTGCCCAACGTGCAAGAGCTGGCGAAAATGTACGGCGCGCACAACGATGAGCTGCAACTGCCCATGGACATGCAGCTCGGCATGATTAACCGAATGGACGCGTCGGCCTTCCGCGAGCGGCTGCTGGAAGCGCAAACCGAGTTGCACGGCCATCTGCCGCTCTTTGTCTTTGACAACCACGACATCCCGCGCAGTTGGGACCGTTACGGCGACGGCGTACACAACGTGGCCATCGCCCGCATTCTGGCTGCCATCCAGCTCACCACGCGCTCTGTGCCGCTGCTCTACTACGGGCAGGAGATTGGCATGGTCACCACGCCGCCCAAAACGCGCGCGCAGGTGCAAGACCCCATCGGCAAGATTGGCTGGCCCAAGGAAAAAGGCCGCGACGGAGAGCGCACGCCCATGCAGTGGACTCCGGGCAAAAACGCCGGCTTCAGCAGCGCAGCCAAAACCTGGCTGCCCGTCGCCGCCAATTACAAAACCGTCAACGTGCAGACGGAATCGGCGCAGCCCGATTCCCTTTATCTTTGGTACAAGCAACTCATCGCGCTGCGGCGCAGCAATCCCGCCCTGCGCGAGGGTGCAGAGACGCTGCTGAACCCCAGCGATTCCTACGTGCTCAGTTATCTGCGCCGGTCGCCAGATGGAAAGCATGCCGTCGTTGTCGCGCTCAACATGACGGCGCAGGAACAAACCGTGCGCTTCGATCTGGCGGCGCAGGGTGTACACGCCACGCATGCGCGCACGTTGCTGCATAGCGGCAAGGCGGCGGATCGTGTAGCGCTCCACCACCTTCATCTGCCGCCCTTCAGCGTTTGGATCGGCCAGGTGGAAGCCGATCGCTAACTCATTTCCCGGTTCAATCTTTGGAAGACCTTGGGTTGCCGATACGCGCGGGTGCCCCATCCTAGCCGCGTTCTTTTGCGGCTAGGGTGGGAGGGTACAGCTCTCTCCTGGAACGACCCTGCACCAAGAGAAAAAGGCTAAAATCCCATCCTGTCGTCGGCGGAGGGGCCATAAATTGCGGGCAGCGGAATGCCATTCAGCCGCAGATACACGCCCAACTGTGCGCGGTGATGCACCATGTGATTGAGAAACAGTCCGTTGTAAACGGAATAGCGCGGCTCGTTGGAGATCAGCTTGTCCTGAAAGCTGAACTTCCACGGTTGCTGCCAATGCGCATCGTCGGCAGCGGTAATGGCCGCGCGCGTCTTGGTCACCAGCGCTGCAAACTCATCCAGCAATTGCTGGCGCGACTCCATCACCAGCGGGCGGTGTTGGGTTTTGGCGATGTCCAGCTCTGGCTTCTCCAGAATGTACAGCGCAAACTCCGGCAAGCGCGCGATGTGCGCGGCCAGTCTCCCCAGCGGCATGGACTTTTCATGCGGCACGTAGTCTTGTTTGCCGTCCGGTACACGCTCCAGCATCAGACGCGTGCGGTGCATCTCCTGGTCAAACTCGGGCAAATACATCTGACGAATTTCCATGGGGCCTCTCT
>DAHWKP010000052.1:0-11950 GCA_027343585.1 Acidobacteriaceae bacterium | reverse complement strand
TGGGTGCATTGCGTGACGTATATGGGGTGCGCAAGCTTTCTCTGGACGCAGCGGCCAAAACCGTGCGCGTGGAGTACGATGCCACGCGGTTAACGCGCCCGTTGGTGTTGCACATGCTGCGGCGCGCTGGGCTGGATATTGTGGAAGAAATCTCTCTACTCGCTCCACAAGCCGCAGGGCAAGGCTCCGTTTCCGCAGCCTGATGGCCAGCGCGCAGAGTTGCCGCAGGACTGCGCACCTGATATTCTGAACATCGGCAACACCCCGCAGCAAATATGCGCCCCTAGCTCAGTTGGATAGAGCGGCTGACTACGAATCAGCAGGTCGGGAGTTCGAATCTCTCGGGGCGCACCACTTCAAAAAATCCCCCATCAATTGAATCCTTGTTCTCCGTTTGCCCATTGCAGCCGTTGTGCAGCGTCTCTACGGTCGAATCAAGAATTTTTCTCTCCCAATCTTGCTCCAGAGCGCGCAGCTAGATTCCGGAACCATAGATTTTCTGAATACGGAACCTGCAAACGTGCTTAGCTGGCGAAGAGGCGTTCTTGTGCGGCGTTTTCTGACGCGCGGCGGGTGTTGTTGCCGATGACGGCGACGATCTGCAGCGACTCCAACGCAGCGCGCGGCACGAAGATCCATTGTGTGTTGGAGCGCGTGTCGGGTGGGGCAAACTGGATGCCCTCTGGGTCGAGCAGGGTGAGGTCGTTGCTGGCCAGTCCTTCGAGCTGGTCGCCATCGCGGAAGCCCAGGCGCAGCCAAAGGCCTGCCGAGCGCGGGCGCGCGGTGAAGTTGCGGCGCACGAGGCGCTCCGGGTTGGCCGGATCGCTGGGCAGAAACTCACGCACGAAGCAGACCATTTTGATCTCGCGCAGGGCGACGGTGGTGAGCTTGCCGTTGGGATCGAGCAATTCCAACTGCCCCTGGCGGGCGAAGTCCTGTGGCTCGACGTAGCCGGAGAGCCAGTCGCGACTCCACTTGCGAACGATCACTTTTTTGCGGCTGGACATGTGACCCCTAGGTGCTGCGGATTTCTGCGCGAGCCATGGCACAGGCTACGGCTCCAATTTTGGATTGTCGCACGAGCCGCCTTGGGGTGCAGCGAGTTGGGCAACGTAAATCCAGGTAAATTGCGCAGAAACTGGTGGCGCGGATTTTACTGGATCCCGCGGCCAATCCGTGCTATGATGGCAAGGTAGCTGTGGACAAAATGTACGTGTATCTCTATGGAAAGAATGGAGTTACCGGCTTAACCATCTTGCCGCTTACCCGCCTCCGCACAGGGAATGCCTGACTATACGCACCTGCTCGCCACCCGACTAACTCCCGGCCAAAGACACGCACTCGATCTGGTGATCGGGGTAGCGCGCGCGCAGGCCATGACGGTCTATTTGACCGGCGGCGCGGTGCGCGACATTATTAGCGGTTCCTCCGTACGGGATTTGGATATTTCCGTGCAGGGCAATGCGTTGAAGCTGCGTAAGGATTTGGAAAAAGCAGGGTTGACGCTGACCGGCGAGCATGAACCGTCGCGCACGCTCTTCTTTTTATGGAACCGGCACACACGCTTGGAGGTTTCCAGCACGCGCACGGAATACTTCCCCAAGCCGGCCAAACCCGAATACAAGCCCGCAGGAATTTTGGACGATCTGCGCCGCCGTGACTTTACCGCCAACGCCATGGCGTTGTCGTTGAATGCAGGCTCGTATGGATTGCTACTGGATCCGCTGAATGGCACGGCGGATATTCAGGCACAGCACCTGCGCTTGGCGAACAATTATGGATTTCTCGATGATCCCATCCGGCTGGTGCGCGCCACGCGCCTGCTGACGCGCACCGGCTGGTCGTTGGAGGAGCGCACAAAGACGCGCTATGCCAACGCCAAGGATGAAGGTGTGATTGAATCCATCACGGCCTACCAACGCGGGTATGAGTTGGAAGAGATTGCTTACGAGGAAGATGCGCTGGCCGTGTTGCGCGCCTTGGAGTCCGAAGGATGGATGAAGCACCTCTTTCCTGCCTGGACGCACCACAGCGTGGATACCCCGGGGCTGCACCGGCTGCATGAGCGGCACGTGCAATTGCTGATGGCCGGGCTCCACCCGGATGCGGCGGCGGCGGCCTTTACGCAATTAACGGCGAAGATGTCCTCGGCAAACCTGGGCGCGCTGAAGCGGTTGTTTCCACGCAAGGGGCTGGTGCAGGATGCAGCGGCGTTGGAGCACGGGGCCAAGGAATTCTCCAAGCAGCTTTTTGCCAAAGAAAATGCCAAGCCTGCGCAGACGTGGCGGCTCTTCCATAGCGCCAATGCGGAGGCGGTGTTGTGGCTCTTCTTTACCGGCAAAGGCGCGGCGTTGCAGCATCGCTATAACAATTTCTTTACCAAGTGGAATGAGGCACGGCAAAAACTTCCCTACGCCATTTTGCAGGAGATGCGCATCAAGCCAGAGCTGACAGGCTATGCGGAGATTTTGGACAAGATGACCTTTGCATTTATGGATGGGGAGTTGACGAGCGAGGAGACGATTCGCAAATTTCTGGAGCCGTTTTCACCGCCCGCTCCACCGCCGCCCGTTTCGTTGCGCAAGCCGCGCGCGGTCAAGCGTATTGTTGCACCCAAGTCGAAGAGGAAGGCAGCCAAGGCCGTACAGGCAGACCTGGCGCACGATCCCGCAACATTGGCGGCGATTGCCGCATCGGAGACCGCACCGGCAGCCGTGGTACAGGCTGGGGGAAAACCTGTCGGCAAGCCAGCGGCCAAGCCGGAGAAGACGGTCAAGCCTGCGGTGGCGCAGAAAGCTGCAGTGAAGACGCCAGCAAAGACCGCTCCGGTTAAAACTGTTGCCGCCAAGCCGGGGACCCAGCCCGTTGCCAAGCCTGCGGCCAAAGCCGCTAGCAAGGGCACAGCGAAGAAGCCTGCGGCAGCGGTGCAGACTGCCAAATCGGCCAAGCCTGCGCCTGCGAAAAAGGCTGCAACGAAAACTGCGACTCCGGCTGTGAAGAAGGCAGAGAAAAAGAAGCCCGCTGCGAAGCCACAGATAAAAACTCCCGCGAAGCCGCAGAAGAAAGCCGCCAAGCCCACAGCAAAACCAGCCAAGGCTGCCGCAAAATCAGCCAAGGGTAAAGACAAGAAGCAGGCTGGCAAAAAGAAATAATTCAGTTGCTGCCCGGACATGCAGACTGCGGAATAGGCAGGGAATTTGGTATGGGTCGCTGCAACGAAATCTACATATTCTAAAAAATGAACCGGGGGATGAGCGTGCTCATCCCCCTATTTGCGTGCGCTCACTTCCGGCTATGGATTGGTGACGAAGCTGCCGTTGAGTAGGTAGACAGCCGCGCCGGGGTACAGATTGGGGGCGAGGTTTTGCGTCAGAATGGCCAGACCATTCGTACCCCAGCGAATGATTTTGACCGGCGTGCCCACAACATTGTTGATGCTGACCGAACCAGCCAGAGTGAAGTGTGTCAGATCGTAGGCAGACAGCGTATAGGTGTTGGATCCCGACTGCGTCGTCGGCTGGTCGAGGAAGTAGGCATAGCCCAGGGTTCCGTCTGGAATCATAATGCCTTGGACTCCAAAGGTGCCGATCTGGCTGCCTGTGGTTGGATCAAAGGCCTGACCCGAGTCGCTGTATACATCTCCGGTAACGGAATCGTAGTGCAGGTTTTTATAGTTGCCGCTGAAGGTCTGGCCCAATTGCACGCCACTGGAGTTGACGTTGAGTGCGTAGAGGTTGGATCCTCCCGTGAATTGATAGCCGTTGCCCGCGCTGGCGAAGATCTGAGTGGCTGTGGAGTTCCACTGGATGGAGTCGATGCTGATGCTGGAGCCACCGAGATACGCGCCGGGCAATGCTGTGGGGCGCGCCGTGGCATCATCAAAAATTTGCAGGCCGCCCCCATCTGTCAACGGGGTGCCTGTGTTGCTGGGGTTGCCAATCAGCACGGCCACTGTGTGCGGAAGCCCGGGAGCGGCCTTGATGCCCACCGCAATGTTCGGCCCCAGGGTCGAGGAGCCGAGCGGGATGCTGATGTCTGTGCCCAGTCCCGGCAGGGTGAAGCGCTGCACCGTTGCCGAGCCGTCCAAGCCCACGTACAGGTAGGAGTCATCGCTGGATAGCGACATTTGATCGGGATTGCTGCCGGCAAATTGCGACAGGCCCAACTGCCCCGTTGTGGGGTCCAGCGCGGTGATCGTATTGGGATTGGTGGAACTGGTGTTGGGAATGGAGAGATATATCTGCTGGGTCGCCGTGTCCCACACCATGTCGTTGGCCGTGATGTTGACCAGAGAAAAATTTAAGGATCCAGTCACCGAGGTTCCCGGCGTGACCGTGAGCGAGTATTGCGAGGACGGACCATAATTCGACGAGTTGACGACAACGGAGAGCAGGCCCGGCGTGACGATTGAGGAGGCAGGCACCTGCGCTTGTAACTCTGTTGCGGAAACGTACGTTGTGCTCAGGCTTGCGCCCTGCAACTGCACAACGTCATCCTGGGTGAAGTCCACCCCGTCGATCGTGAGCGTAAAGCCCGGACTCCCTGCCTGAACTGAAGATGGCATGGCCGCTGTAATCATTGGACTCATGGGCGAAGGCGGAGCCACCGGGCAGCCCGTGCTCACCAATTGCGGGTGGACCTGCAATGGACTGGCTCCGCGGTTCATGCCTTGCACGGAAGCGGAGGCGTTGCCACTGTAGCCACCGCTATATCCAGAACCAGAACCGCCGCTGTAGCCTCCGCTATAGCCAGAGCCTACGCCGGAACCAGAACCGCCGCCGTAGCCTCCGCTGTAGCCTCCTCCTCCGCCGCTGTATCCGATGCCGATGTATCCGCCGCCGCCGATGTAGCCACCGCTATAGCCGCCTGTGTAGGTGCCGCCACAACTCGGCGCGGGCAAGGTGCCGCCGCCACATCCCATCATGCCCAGGGAACAACAAAAACCCAGGGCCACTGACCCCATCCAAAACGGCCGCACGTGCATAGGAGGCCTCTCTTTCGTGTCCGTTCCAGCGCACTCCCAACCACAGCCATTTAGACGGCGCGTTTCTATATGTGTTAGTCGCAGCGTCATTCTGGAGCCAAACGAGGCACTGGCTGCAGGCGCGGCAGGGCTGTTGTGGATCGCGCGCGAAAGAGTTTTGTCCCTGATTTCCTCAGGCAGCGTCTTGGCCAGACATGCAGGCGCGCGGGCGGGCATAAAATTAGGCCAGAGACATGGCCGAATTTACGCACCTGCATCTGCACACCGACTACTCGCTGCTGGACGGCGCCTGCGACATTGAAAAGCTGGTGGCGCACGTAAAAGGGCTGGGGCAGAAGGCCGTGGCCATGACCGACCACGGCAACATTTACGGCGCGGTGCATTTGTTTGACGCAGCCAAGAAGCACGACATCAAACCGATTCTGGGCTGCGAGCTGTACGTCTGCAAAAAAGAGGATCACCGCGCTGATCCGCAGGGCGATGAGTACAACCATCTGCTGGTGATTGCGGAAAATGACGAGGGCTACCGCAATCTAGTGCGCATCACGTCCGAGGCTTCGTTGCATGGCTTCTACCGCAAGCCACGCATCAGCAAAAAATATCTGGCAGAGCACGCCAAGGGCTTGATCGGTTTTTCCGGCTGTCTGGCCGGCGAGCTGAGCCAGAATCTGATGCAGGGCAAATATGATGCGGCCCGCGCCAGCGCCAAACAGTATGAGGACATCTTTGGCCGCGGCAATTTCTTTTTGGAGATTCAGGATCAGGGCCTCGAACTGGAAAAGAAGATTCACGCCGACCTCTTCCGCTTGGAAAAGGATTTGGACATTCCCCTGGTGGCCACCAATGACAGCCACTATCTGAACCACGATGACCACCATGCGCATGACGTGCTGTTGTGCGTGCAGACGGGCGCTTCGCGCAATGATCCGAAACGTTTCCGCTTTGATGGCGACCAGTTTTATGTAAAGTCCGCTGCGGAAATGGAGCAGGTCTTCTCCCACGCACCGGAAGTGGTGGCGCGCACGATGCAGTTTGCTGAGCGCTGCAATATTCAACTGAGCAAGGTGAAAAATCCCTTTCCTCAGTTTGGGGTGCCACCGGGATTTACCATCGACAGCTACTTTGAGCAGGTCTGCCGCGAAGGCCTGCGGCACCGGCTGGACACCACCATCCGCCACCTGCGCGACAACGGCAAGCTGCGGCGTCCGCTGGAGGAGTACGAGCAGCGGCTGGAGCGCGAGATTGCCTGCATCAAGCAGATGCAATTCTCTGGATATTTTCTGATCGTGTGGGACTTCATTCGCCATGCCAAGGAGCAAGGCATTCCCGTGGGCCCGGGGCGCGGCTCGGCTGCGGGCGCGCTGGTGGCTTTTGTTCTGGGCATTACCGACATTGATCCGCTGCAGAATCAACTGCTGTTTGAACGCTTTCTGAATCCAGAGCGCGTCTCCATGCCGGATATTGATATTGATTTCTGCATGAACCGGCGCGGCGAAGTGATCGACTACGTGACGCGCAAATACGGGCGCGAGCAGGTGGCGCAGATCATCACCTTCAACACCATGGCCGCCAAGGCTGCGGTGAAGGACGTGGGCCGCGCGCTGGACATGCCTTATGGCGAGGTGGACAAGATCGCCAAGATGATTCCAGCCACGATCGGCATCACGCTGGAAGAGGCGCTGGAGGAATCGGCGCCGCTGCAACAGTTGTATGAGAGCGACACACAGGTTCGGGAACTGTTGGACACGGCGCGCAGGCTCGAAGGCTTGGTACGCGGCGCGGGCGTGCATGCGGCTGGAGTGGTGATTGCGCCGGAGCCACTGACGAATCTGGTGCCGCTGAGCCGCAGCAAGAATGAGGAAATCGTTACCGCCTATGACATGAAGGCCATTGAGAAGCTGGGCTTGCTCAAGATGGACTTCCTCGGCCTGACGACGTTGACCGTGATCCAGGATGCGTTGCGCCTGATTCAGCAAAACCGCGGCGTGCAATTGGATTTGCAAACGGTTCCGCTGGACGATGTCTCTACGTATGAGCATGTCTTTCACAAGGCGCTGACCTCTGGTGTCTTCCAGTTTGAGTCGGGTGGCATGCGCGATGTGTTGCGCCGTTACAAACCCAACAGCGTGGAAGATTTGACGGCGTTGAATGCGCTCTACCGTCCGGGGCCAATTCAGGGCGGCATGATTGACGACTTCATCGAGCGCAAATGGGGCCGCAGAGATGTGCGCTACGAGCTGCCCGTGCTGGAAAGTATTTTGAAGGAGACGCTGGGCGTCATCGTCTATCAGGAACAGGTGATGCAGATTTCCAACGCCGTGGCGGGGTATTCGCTGGGCGAAGCCGATCTGCTGCGCCGCGCGATGGGCAAAAAAAATCCAGAAGAGATGGCCAAGCAGCGCGATCGCTTTGTGAAGGGCGCGGTGGAACGCGGCTATCCGGAAAAAACCGTGGTACACATCTTCGACTTGATGGAGCAGTTTGCGGGCTACGGCTTCAACAAGTCGCACTCGGCAGCCTATGCGCTGCTGGCCTATCACACGGCATATTTGAAGACGCATTACCCGATGGAGTTTATGTCCGCGCTGCTGACCAGCGAAGTCAGCAAGCCGGACAATGTGGTCAAGTACATTCAAGAGTGCCGCGAGATGGGCATTCGCGTGGAGCCGCCGGATGTGCTCACAAGCGATGCGGACTTTGCTCCGCACAAGGAAGCAATTCGCTTCGGTCTGGCTGCAATTAAAAACGTGGGTCGCAATGCGATCGAGTCCATTTTGGATGCGCGGGCCAAGGCGCAGCAAGAGAACCGCCCCTTCACTTCGTTCTATGATTTCTGCGAGCGTATTGACCTGCGCCTTTTGAACAAGCGGGTTCTGGAGTCGCTGGTCAAGTCAGGCGCATTTGATTGCTTTGGTCAGCGCAGTGCATTGGCTGCAGCCATTGACAAGGCGATGGAGCGCGCACAAAAAGCCCAGCGCGACCATGCCGCCGGCCAGCACGGACTCTTTGGACTCTTCAATGACGGCCCCACCGCCGCAGCCAGCCAGGACGCCCTGCCGCAAACTCCCGACTGGGAAGAGCCCCTGCGGCTGCAAAACGAAAAAGAGGTGCTGGGCTTTTATGTCTCCGGGCATCCGATGGATAAGTATGCCGAGAAGCTGCGCAACTTGCCCGGCGTGGTGGAGACGCAAGCGGCGCTGGAGATGACGCCAGTTTCCAGCATGGGGCGGCGCGAGGATCAGAGTGCAAATGAGATTTCCGTTGCGGGAATTTTGACCGGCGTGCGTGTGGCCAAATCGCGCAAAGGTGATCTGTACGCGCAGGGGTCGCTCGAAGATCGCACAGGCAAGATGGACATCATCTGCTTCCCAGAGGCATACAAGAAGCTGGCGGAAAAGCTGAAGATGGAGGTGCCGGTGCTGGCGCGCGGCCTGCTGCGTGGTGAAGAGGACAGCGCTCCCAAGCTGGCCGTTACCAGCATTACGGCGCTGGAAGATGTGAAGATGAAGCTGCCGGGCAGTCTGCGCATTCGTGTGTCGTTGGAGCGGGCGTCTGAGGGTACGCTGCAGGAACTGCACGCATTGTTTGTCTCCGCGCCGGGGACGGGAAAGTTGCTGCTGGACTTTGAGCAAAAGGGCGAATATTTAGTGGTTCTGGAACCTGCGGGCTTGGCCGTCGCCGCCGACAAGGCGTTTATTGAGCGGGTGGAAGAATTGGTGGGTGCGGGTGCCGTGCGCGTGATTGAGTGAAGGCTTTTAGGGCCTCCGACGCAAAATTGTTTAAATTTTCATATTTGAACTGCCTATACATCCTTTTATTTTTAATCCTTTACAGGAAAACAGCTTTATGTTCCACTAGTAAAGAGGCAGCAGTTAGCCTTTGGATACTCTGCTTTTCTCAGCAACCTTTTTGTGGTACCAGGGTCTATGCTGGTGAGGCTGTTGTACAGCGTTGGTTTCGGTTCGGCCAAATTCTCACGAGTTGGAAAATTGGACCGATAATGGAATCACCTCAAGATTTCCCTGCGCACGTTTGGGGGAAGGTTGTAAGAGTGAGCGAGTGGTGTCCAGCTGGCCATTTGTGGTTGGCGCGGATTGCTAAGAGTGTATACGGATTGCTAAGAGCGTAAAAAGTCCGTTGGCTTTTGATTGCATCAATGTTCCGCAGCGCTTCGAGCGTGTTGAGTTCACCGTTGCTGTCTTTGGGAGGTTGCGTTTGAGTGCGAATCCGGTAGTGCGTCCCCAAAATTCAGACTTGCACGAGACGGCCCTTGGATTTCCCGGGGCATCGCGCGCGGCTGTCACGAAGCCGTTTCCTCCTGCCCATGCGCATGTGGTCGAGACGTTGGAGCGCATGACGGCTGAGACTGCGGAGGAAGCAACCGCTGCGCTACAAGTTAGCCCGTGGTCGATGTCTCCCCTCAAGCGTGCGTTTGATCTGGCCTGTGTCATTCCGGCTTTGATTCTGCTTTCTCCCATCATGTTGGTGGTCGCCGTCTTGGTTTGGCTGACCTCAGACGGCCCTGTTCTTTTCCGGCAGCAGCGCGTTGGGCTGCATCGCCGCACATTCACCATTTACAAATTCCGCACGATGAATCACAAGCTTTCCTGTGCAGGCCCTTGCGTGACCAAGTCCGGGGATTCCCGTTTGACGCCGCTCGGCAATGTTCTGCGCAAATACAAGCTCGATGAGTTTCCGCAGCTTCTGAATGTTCTGCGTGGAGATATGAGTCTGGTGGGGCCGCGTCCCAAGCTGCCGCAGCATGAACATCTGGACATGCAGTACCGGCCCGGAGTGACCGGTGCGGCTACGCTGGCCTTCGCCAATGAAGAAGATATGCTGCGCGACGTGCCCAACGACGTCTTGGAAGACTTTCACGTCCAGGTCGTCTCGCCCATCAAAAAGCGTTTGGATCACGAGTATCAGGCGCGCGCCACCTTCGCCAGCGACTTCCGCATGTTGGTGGCTACGGTGTTAAAGCGTCACACCCAGATTGATCTTTCCGGTTACATCGCCAGCGTTCGTGCGGGTATGCAACTGCCCACCACACACCAGCGGCACTATGAACCCATGGAGTCTGTTCAGCAACACGGAGAATCCTTGGTGTCCATTCTTGCCGTAGAGCAAGCCGGCGACTAAGCCCTACGCCCGGTGCTGGCTGTACGCGCAGCTGGCTCGATTCTCAGTTGAGTTGCGCCTTCATACGTTTTTTACTGAAGACTTCTTGATCGACTCCCTCGGCATTGCGTGGTTTTTACGCCCACGCTGCACCCATCCGGCCCATCCGTTTGCCTAAGGCTACGCCTTATGGGGTTCTTGGCGTTGTGGACCAAGGCAGCACACTCCAGCCATCATTTACCTTTTGCAGAACGATCCAGCGCATCTGGCCGCACTTCGGTCCGCACCAATTCACCACATAGACCATGGCCAGCGTGTGTTCAAAGTTGAAATAGACATTGCTGAAACCCACCAATCCCAGCGCGCCTTGGAACGGTGGCGCGAGCGTGCCGGATTGCTGTGCCAAGGCGGAAAGAATCGCCGCTCGCAGTGCCAAGGCCTGGGGTGGATCCAACAAGCGGTAGGGCTGGTCTAGATGGAAATTTCTGTCCAGATGCACATGCTCGTACCGGTGCTGCGCATAATCCTGAAGAACCGGGGCGAAGGCCTGCCGCTGTTGTGGCGGAGGTGTGATGGCGGTGCGCGGGTCTTCCAGGTCGCTGGCCACAACCAGCGTGGTGTCGGCAATCAGCCAGAGTGGATGATGTTGCAGCGCCGTTTCGGGAAATAATTGCGGCGTCAGAAGAGAGTAGATGGCATAGGCATCGTCGGCCCGCGCGGGCGACATGGGAACCACCGGCCAGGCATCTCCATTCGCCTGGAAGATTTCCTGCCCAGCCCCACGGCCATTGCATCCGGCCAGCAGCAGCCATCCCATCACCAATAACTGAATGCGCGTGGATCGCCAACTTTTTTGCATGGGAGAATCACGCTCCTCAAAATCCATCCTAATCCCTGCGCATATTCTCCATGCTCCCGGGGCAGCTTGCAAGAATGAACGGATGTACTGCATGGATTTTTTCCCGAACGTGTGACTTCCCTAGGTCAATTGCAGGTTGGCTGGAGGCTCGCCCTCCTTGTCCCTACAGCACGGAAGCCAAATGGGAAAATTTGGACTGAATTGTTTGATGTCTGAGGAGAGGTATTTGAAGGAATAGTTGGTAGCGCTAACGGGAATCGAACCCGTGTTTTAAGATTGAGAATCTCACGTCCTAACCCCTAGACGATAGCGCCACGGCTTATTTTTACTATACCATTTGTCCCCACCGCGACAAGGTTCCAGCATGCGAGTTTTGCAGCCCTGCCTTTGCACGCCTGTTGCATGTGGAGCTGTCGTTGCGCGGTGATGCAAACGCGATCTGATGTAGCCTGTTTGGGGGAAGTTTTTGCAATGAAACAAGCTAAAGAAATTGTGTTGCGGCCCAAAGAAAAATGCCGCTGGGATCTGGTGAGTCTGGGCGAGGTGATGCTGCGCCTGGACCCGGGCGAGGGACGCATCGCCACCACGCGCAGCTTTCAAGCTTGGGAGGGCGGCGGTGAGTACAACGTGGCGCGCGGGCTGCGCCGCTGCTTTGGGCTGCGCACGGCCATTGTGACCGCGCTGGCCGACAATCCCATCGGTCGGCTGCTGGAAGACCTGATGCTGCAAGGCGGCGTCGATCTTTCGCATCTGATCTGGACTCCTTATGATGGCGTGGGCCGCACCGTGCGCAATGGACTGAACTTTACCGAGCGTGGTTTTGGCGTACGTGCCGCGCTGGGCTGTTCGGACCGCGGCCACACGGCCATTGCACAATTGCAGCCGGGGCAGATTGATTGGGATCAAATCTTTGGCCAGGAGGGAACGCGCTGGCTGCATACGGGCGGAATCTTCTGCGCGTTGTCAGAATCCACGCCACTGGTGGCGCG
>DAHWKP010000049.1:0-2175 GCA_027343585.1 Acidobacteriaceae bacterium | reverse complement strand
CTGACCTCTACCGTGTCAAGGTAGCGCTCTAACCAACTGAGCTACGCGCCTGCATGCGATAGGTTCATTGTATCGGTCTGCGCAAAGCAGAGCAAATGCGCGCAGGGCAGGGAAAATTTCTGCGACAGCCGCAGCCGCCGTGCGCTAGGATGAATGCAGAAAGAGACCCGCTCCTGTGATCCAGCAACTGCGCGCGCTGCCCAACCAGTTGACCCTTCTGCGCCTGTCGATCATCCCTTTTTTGGCGTTGGCGATTTTGGACGCGCACTACCACCGTGCGCTGGTGCTACTCATCATTGCCGGCCTCAGCGACGGGCTGGATGGCTTTCTGGCACGGCGCTTTGCCCTGCGCACGCAACTGGGCGCGTACCTGGACCCCATCGCAGACAAGCTGCTGCTGAGCACACTGTTTCTGGTGCTGACGCACATGGGACTGGTGCCGCTGCACATCACGCTGATGGTCTTCAGCCGCGACTTGGGAATTTTGATTGTGGCTGCGCTGCTCTACAACACGGTAAACATGCGCGACTTTAGCCCCAGCATCTTTGGCAAGGCCAATACGCTGGCGCAGATTCTGGCGGTAACGGCCGTGGTACTCGCCAAATCCTATGCCCCCGGCTGGCTGCTCTGGCTGCGCGCTGCATCGCTCCAAGCCACGCTGTGGCTCACCTGGATCTCTGGTTTTCATTACTTATGGCTCTGCGGCAAACGGCTGGGCCATCCGCAATCCATGTCCGCACAGACCTAGCCGCAACCAGTCGGCATTGGCAACTACAAAAAAAAGCGGTAGCCTATCGGAGTCGCCCAGCGGAGCTGTACTCAGATGGCAATCCTTTCCCAGAACCCGCAGCGTTCCCCGCAATCCGCACTCCCTGAAAAATCCCGCGAAGTTTTTTCCCGAACCGCCGATACAGATACACAGGCGGAGTCCTGCACATTCGTCCAAGCCTCAACAGGCAAGGACAGCGGCGCAGGCAGTCGGCCCAAACATCGCGCTATGAAAAAAATCGTTCTTGCGGACAATCAGTCGATCTTTCGCGCCGGCATCGCCAAGGTTCTCGCCGCACAAGAGGACATGCGCATCATTGCGCAATGCACAGACGTGCCGCATTTGCAGCAAGCTGCCCAGGCGGCACATGGGGCCATCATCCTCTTCACCAGCTCCCTGTTGCCCGATTGCGTTCCCCTCGTGCGCTTGATGCACGCCAACTCCAGCCGCGCGATTGTGATTGCCGAAAACACCGAGTCGCAGCAAACCTATGCGGGCAAGGAGATCGACGGCCTGGTCTTCCGCGATGTCAGCGGGCCAACGCTGGTCGAGTGCGTGCATCGTGTAGCGAGTGGACAGCATTACGTGCAGGCACGCAGCGGACGCAGCCTGCCCGAGGAAATGGATTCCGTGGGAGCGCGCGTACGCCTGCGTTTGACCCCCAAGGAAATGGAGATTGTCGCGCTCATCGTGCAGGGCTACAAAAACAAACAGATCGCGCTGCAACTGGGGACAACGGAGCAGGTGATTAAAAATTATCTGCGCAGCGTGTACGACAAGACCGGCGTTTCAGACCGCTTGGAGTTGGCGCTCTTTACCATCCACCACCGCATCCTGACGCAAACCATCGATGTACCCTCGACGCTGCATGTAGCCTCGGCATAGCCGAAGACACAGAACCGCAGACACCCGATGCGCCAACGACCTTCCCGCTGGCCTTCTGCCAGTATTCCTAAAATTTCGGGTGCCTTATGCCAGCCGCCTTCGGGCTGGAGTGAAATCTCCGGCAGGCCTCGACGCCGCTCCAAACACGAAACGCTCTTGCCGCAAAGGCTCTACGCATTCAAACAGGCTTGCCGGGGGAGGCCAGCAGCGCGCTGACAATCGTCACCAACTCTTCAGGATCAACGGGCTTTTCCAGGTAAATATCCGCCTGCGGCTCAACAGCGGTGAAAGCCTCTGCGCAATACCCGGAAACCACAACGACGGGAACATGGCTCTGCGTGCGCGCGGCCACGAGAATCTCGCGCCCGCTATCTTCACCTAGCTTCCAATCGGTGACCACGGCATCAAAGGTATCGGTCAGCAGTAACGCAATGGCCTCTGGTGCAGCCGTACAGACGGTGACATCGTAGCCAGCACGTTCCAGGATGGCGCGCTTCAATCCGGCAGCTCCGGCTTCATCA
>DAHWKP010000041.1:0-6218 GCA_027343585.1 Acidobacteriaceae bacterium | reverse complement strand
GCTGACGCGCTCTCTGGTGAACGAGCCGGGCAATAAGCTGACGCCAACCGAAATGGGGCGTCGAGCAAAGGAGATGTGCAAGAAGCACGGGTTGCTCTGCGAGGTCCACAGCACAGAAAAGATTCAAGAGTTGCAGATGGGCGCGTTTTGGAGTGTCTCCCAAGGCTCCGCAGAGCCACCCGCGCTGATCGTGATGACCTATGAGCCAGAGAATTTTTACTCGGATGCTCCCATCCTGGGGCTGGTGGGCAAGGGCATCACGTTTGATACGGGCGGCATCTCCATTAAGCCTGCTGACAACATGGAGAAGATGAAATACGACATGTCGGGCGGCGCAGCCATGATCGGCGCCATGCAGGCGATTGCACAGTTGCAGCCCAGTGTGAAGGTGATTGGCATTGTCTGCGCGGCAGAGAATATGCCCGGCGGCAAGGCGCAAAAGCCTGGCGACGTGCAGCGAGCCATGACCGGCAAGACCATTGAGATCATCAACACCGATGCCGAAGGCCGCCTGGTGCTGGCCGACGGACTGGCTTACGCCAAGCAGTTGGGCGCGACGCATCTGATCGACGCGGCTACGCTGACCGGGGCCTGCGTGGTGGCGCTGGGCTACGTCAATGCCGGCGTCTTTGCCAACGATGAAGATGCCTATGCGCACTTTCAGCGCGCGCTGGCGGTCTCCGACGAGCGCTTCTGGCGGTTGCCGCTGGATGACGAATACCGCGAATTGATCGTTTCCCAGATCGCCGACATTAAAAACACCGGCGGACGCTGGGGCGGCGCGGTGACGGCGGCCATGTTTCTGAAGGAATTTGTCGGCGAGACGCCGTGGCTGCACTTGGATATAGCTGGAACGGCGTGGATTGAGGAGCAAAAGCCGTGGATCGCCGCCGGGCCGTCCGGCATTGCCCTGCGCAGCATTTTGGAGTGGGTGCGGGCCTATGATGCCGACGTCAAGGAAAAGCATTCCGTTACAGCGCTGTAAATTCTCCTGTTTTCCGCAAGTAGGCGCAGGGAATTTACCTGTTGTTCACATGCCGGTGCTACACCGGAGGGAGGGCGGAAGCGCAGATCGTGTGCAGTCCGCCCGGGCAACCAAACCTGATCGCGACGGCGGCCTGCCGTCTGGAGGAACTGTGCTTCGCAAATCTCTGCTTGTTGCATCCGCAAGCTTCCTGCTCCCGCTGCTGCTCACCGCCTGCAAGTCCAACGACAATGGCCCCAAGACGCAGACGATCGCGCTCTCTGGCGCGGGCAGCACCTTTGTGTATCCAGCCATGACGCATTGGATCGCCGAGTATCAGCAGGCCAATCCCAACACGCGCATCAACTATCAGTCGATCGGCTCTGGCGGCGGCATTCAGCAGGTGCGCGTGGGCACAGTGGACTTTGGCGCCAGCGACGTGGCCCTGACCGATGAGCAGTTGAAGACCATGCCCGCGCTGTTGCAGATTCCTGAGACGGCTGGCCCGGTCTGCATCACCTACAATTTGCCGGATGTGAAGCAGCCGCTGCACCTGACGGCCGCCGCCATTGCCGGCATCTATCTGGGCACGATCAAGTCGTGGCAGGATGCGGAGATCACCAAGGCCAACCCGGGCGTCAAGCTGCCAAAGCTGCCGATCGTGGTTGTGCATCGCGCCGATGGCAGCGGTACCACGGGCATCTACACCGAATATCTGAGCGCGATTAGCCCGGAGTGGAAGAGCAAGATTGGCTTTGGCACATCCGTGAACTGGCCGGTGGGCTTGGGTGGCAAGGGCAATGAAGGCGTCACCGGACAGGTGAACAACGCGGTGGGTGCCATCGGTTACGTGGAGCTGGCCTACGCGGTGCAGAACAACCTGCCCGTGGCAGCGGTACAGAACCTGGCAGGCAACTTTGTGCAGCCCAGCATCGCCAGCACCTCGGCGGCGATCGACGGCGACAAGGCGGTCATCGCGGCGGATCCGCGCACGCCCATCGTCAACTCCCCAGCCACCGCGCCGGATGCCTACCCGATTTCTGGGTTGACCTTCCTGCTGGTGCCGAAGGATGGTACCGACAAGGCCAAGCGTGCGGAGTTGAAAAAGTTCATTCAGTACATCATCTCCAACGGACAAGCAGTGGCTGGCACGTTGAACTACGCGCCGCTGCCAGAGAGCGTACAGGCCTTCGACAAGCAGCAGCTCGACAATATGCTGGCCGGTGGGCAGGCGATCCCGTAACGCGGATTCCTAGCTCGCAGCAATCGGAACGGCGCGGCAACCCCCGCGCCGTTTTTCTTGCGCAGTGCGATCGCGGATTCCATGAGAAAATCGCAAGCATGAGCACTGGCCCCGATTGTATTTTTTGCAAAATTGCCAACAAGGAAATCCCAGCGCGCTTGGAGTATGAGGATTCACTTTGTGTTGCTTTTCCGGATCTGAATCCGCAAGCTCCCACCCATTTGCTGCTGGTTCCGCGCCAACACATTCCTTCCCTGGCACAGGCAACGCCACAGGACACTGCGGTGCTGGGCCATCTCTTGCAGGTTGCGGCGCAGTTGGCGGAGCGGTTGCAGTGGCGCAATGGATTTCGCGCAGTGTTCAATAGCGGCTCAGACGGCGGGCAGACGGTGGATCATCTCCATCTGCATTTATTGGCGGGGCGCACGCTGCGTTGGCCTCCGGGATAGGTTCCTTAGCGCCAGCCCAGTGCCAGCACGGCGAGCAGCAGCACGGGTGGCATCACCAGCAATCCGGCGCGCAGAAAGCGGCCCGCGCTTACCTCAATGCCCTCGCGGCGCAGGGCGATCAGCCACAAAATTGTTGCCAGCGAACCGGTCACCGACAGGTTCGGCCCCAGATCGATTCCCAGCAGTACGGCACCATGCAGCAGCGGCGAAGCTCCCGCAGCCTGCGTGGCTGCTGCGCCAATCAACCCTACCGGCAGATTGTTGAGCAGGTTCGCCGCCAGGCCCACGCCAAAGGCTGCGGCCAATGCTCCCAAGGGGCGTGACCATGCGGCCACGCGGTGCAGTGCGAAGACGGCCAGCGGCAACGCTCCTGCGTGATTCAACGCTCCCACCAAAACAAACAAGCTGGCCACCAGGGGCAACACGCCCCAGGAGACATCGCGCACCGCAGTCAAAGTTCCACGAAAACCGGGCGCACCGCTCAGCAATAAAACCAGCAGTGCCACGGCACAGGTCGGCGGACCCAGCGGACGGCCTGCGGCGGAGATGAACAACAACAGCGCCGCCGCCACCACGATGCCCACCGCCGCGCGTCGGCCCGATGCGCTGAGCACAACGGGCACGTCTCCCGTTGCAATCGCTTCGCGTAACTGCGCGCGACTATGTACGTAGAGCAGCAGCAACGTTGCGCCGATGCTGAGCGCCGACGGCAGCAAAAATCGGTGCAGCCAGAGCGCCAGCGGCGGCAGATGATTGTCAAAGACCACAAGATTTGCCGGATTGGAAATGGGCAGCACAAAGCTGGCCGCATTGGCGACGAAGGCGCAGGCGAAGAGATAGGGCAGTGGCGGAATCTTTCCACGCCGCACCACGGCCAACACCGCAGGCGTCAGCACCACGGCGGTGGTGTCGTTGGACAGCAGCGCCGTCACCAACACGCCCACCCCATACACCAGTGCGAAGAGCCGCAGCCGCGATCCGCGCGCGTGCTGCATGGCCTGTGCCGCCAGCCAGTCAAAGACGCCATGCAGCCGGGCCACTTCGGCCAGTAGCATCATGCCGCTCAAAAACAAGTAGACATTCTCGCCCTCGCGGACGGAGCCAAGCGCCTGTCGCAACGGCACCCAACGCGCAGCGATCAACACGCACGCGCCCAGCGTGGCCCAAACATACTCGGGAATGCGGCGCGGGCGCAGCAGGATGAGCGCGATCACGGTAAGGCTTACGAGCCAGACGGCGGTTGCAGCGTGTGCGGACATGCAGCTTTGATTGTCGCAGAGCGCTGCAATGCGCCGCGATGTGTGCCAGCCGATACAATCCAAGCGTGCGCATGCCATCGAACTCCTCCAACAGCGAAACCCCCGCGTCGCAGGGCGATGGGCTGGTGCGCGGCATTGGCTTGCCGCAGGCTGTGGCGCTGAACCTGTTGGAGATGATCGGCGTGGGACCGTTCATCACGCTGCCGTTGGTGGTCGCCGCCATGGGCGGGCCGCAAGCGATGCTCGGCTGGCTGCTGGGTGCGCTGCTGGCGCTGTGCGATGGCATGGTCTGGGCGGAGTTGGGCGCGGCGTTGCCGCAGGCGGGCGGCTCGTATGTGTATCTGCGTGAAATCTACGGCACGCGCGATGGAAGATTTTTTTCGTTTGACGGAAGATTTTTCTCATTCCTCTACGTTTGGCAACTGGCGCTGAGCGCGCCGTTGTCGATCGCCTCCGGCTGCATTGGATTGGCCGCCTACGCGAGTTATCTGATGCCCGCGCTGCGGCAACCCTTCGGGCCGCTGGCGCACCTGCCCCTGTGGATGCCGGTGGTGCGCGACCACAGCGTGCTGTTGGCCGTGGCCGCCTGTTGGCTGGCTGTGGCGCTGCTCTATCGTGGCATTCGCGGCGCGGGCCGCATCGCGCTGCTGCTGGCTGTGGGCGTGTTGGCCGCGCTGGGCTGGGTGCTGGTTGCCGGAGCCACGCACTTCCATCCCGCGCTGGCGTTTTCCTTTCCACCGAACGCATTCCATCTCTCTCGCCAATTTTTTCTGGGACTGGGCGCGGCCACGTTGCTGGCTACCTACGATTATTGGGGCTACTACGCGGTCTGTTTTCTTGGCGGAGAAGTGCGCACGCCGCAACGCACGATTCCACGCGCCGTGTTGCTCTCCATCGTGCTGGTGGCCGTGTTGTATCTGGCGATGAATCTGAGCGTGTTGGGCGTGCTGCCGTGGCAACAGATTGTGGACGCGCGCCGTGCCAGCCTGGGCAGCTCGGTGATTGCGGTTTTGATGGCGCGATTGTACGGCGTGGCGGCGGGTCGCTGGATGGCCGTGCTGATCGTGTGGACGGCCTTCGCCTCCATCTTCTCACTGCTGCTGGGCTACTCGCGCGTGTTGTATGCCGCGGCCAAGGACGGCAATTTCTTCGCGCGCTTCGGCGACTTGCACGCGCGGCACCACATTCCCCACCGCGCGCTGCTGTGGCTGGCCGCGCTGGCCTCGATCGCCTGCCTCTTCCGATTGGTGGACGTCATCGCCGCGCTGGTGGTGCTGCGGCTGCTGCTGCAATTTCTGTTGCAGCAAGTGGGGCTGCTCTCCCTGCGCCGCCGCAGGCCGGAGTTGTTCACCAGCTTCCGCATGCGCCTGTACCCGCTGCCGGTTTGGATTGCCATCGGCGGCAGCCTGTTTGTTTTGGTCGCGCGGCACGGATCGCTGCGACAGATGCTGCTGGCCGCCGGATTCGCCGTCATTGGCGCAACAGTCTTCGCATTGCGCAAACGTCGATGCCAGCCCTCCCCGCAGGCGTGACGACACCTGCGCCTGGCGGGTATCATCTCCGCAGCGACCGGCAAGGCCGCAGCGATTTTCTTGAAAGGCAGACGCGCTCATGTGCATCAAGACTTCCTTCCGATTTGCCGCTTGTACCTTGGCTGCGGCGTGGGCACTGACCGGAGCCGCTGCTGTGCGTGCGCAAGCGGCTCACTCCCACCTGCGTCGCCACAAGATGGATATTGCCCTGCCGCTGACCGCGTATCTGATCGACGTTGAAGGAGGCCAGGCCACGCTGCTCATCACTCCAGAGGGGCAGACGATGCTGATCGACACCGGCTGGCCGGATCACGATGGCCGCGACGCCAAGCGCATTGCCGCCGTGGCGAAGCTGGCGGACCTGGACCACATCGACTTTGTGCTCCTTACCCATTACCACCCCGACCACGCGGGCGGCGTGCCGCAGTTGCTGGAGCGCATCCCGGTGGCGGAGTTCATCGACCACGGGCCGCTGCGCGAGACCGACGACAAGGCGACCGTCGCCGCCTACAACGCCTATCAAATGGTGCTGGCGCAGGCTAATGACAAGCGCGTCGTGGCCCAGCCGGGCATGAAGCTGCCGCTCTATGGCCTGACGGCAACCGTGGTCAGCGCGGATGGCAACCTGTTGCAATCGCCGCTACCCGGCGCGGGCGAAGCAAACCCGTATTGCTCCAACAACCCGCCGCATCCGTCGGATGCGACGGAGAATGCGCGCTCCGTGGGCGTGGTTTTCCAGTACGGCAAGATGCGCATGATTGACCTGGGCGA
>DAHWKP010000038.1:0-1833 GCA_027343585.1 Acidobacteriaceae bacterium | reverse complement strand
GGGGCTGGCGCGGCGGCTGTCTGCGCCAGCAAGGCCGGGGCAGCGAGTAAGGACGCGAGCAAAATCGAGCGCTGAATCAATTGTGTATGCAATGGTTCCTCCAAATTTCCTGATTCCAAGTCTTCAGGTTGTTTTCCGGTTGCGTTGGTTTTGCTTGTGCATTGCACGATGCGACGAAGTAAGCCCAGCGTATGATGAGTCGCTCCGCAGCGCCAATCAATAATTTTTATGGCGGCAATCTGGATGCAGACTTACAAATGAAAAATGGAATCTCTGCCGCTAAAACAACGGGAAATCTTCTAGTTTTCTGCTTTTTCAGCCGGTTCCCATTTTGAGCACACGTCAGCTATTCAAATTTCCAATAGCCGCAATCAAAACTTTTCATAGCGAATTCCAGCCCGCAATCACTTCTTTCGCTTTGGCTATGAACTATTCTGATAGCGTCTATAAAAAAATCCGCAGCACAACTTGGCACTTAGAAGAGGAAATTTCCTTGTTGGAGCACACATCTTCCATGCCGGATTCCCAAATGGCTCTTTGCCTGGTCTGCATTCTGCTGATTCCCTTTGCGTGGGCGGGGCTGGCCATGCTGCAAACAGGATTGAACCGCGCCCGCGGAGCCACACATGCCGCGCTGGCTGCGTCCTATGCAGCTCTGGTGGCCATGCTGGCCTATGTTTTGGTTGGATCATCCATACAAGGTGCATCCGGCGGCGCTGGTCACGGGCTGCACATTGCGGGCAAAGTCTGGAGTATTGCTGGCGCTGGGCCGCTGCTGCTACACGGCTTCCCGTTCGCTTCCGCATCCGCATCGCTCACGGTGCTGTTTCTGCTCTTCGCCGTGGCGCTAGCCGCGATTCCAGCCACGGCAGCCGGCGCAGAACGCTGGCGGCTGGCCCCCATGGCCCTCTCGACGACAATCTTTGCCGGCCTGCTCTTTCCTCTCTTCAGCCATTGGGTGTGGGGCGGCGGATGGCTGGCGCAACTCGGCGCAAATTCTTCCTTGGGTGCGGGCGTGCTGGACGCCTCCGGCTCTGGCTGCATCCAAGCCATGGCCGGCCTGTTTGCGCTCTCGATTGCTTGGACGCTCGGCCCGCGCCTGAATAAATTCGACCCCGACGGCACGCCCAACGCCACGCCGGGCCACGACGCGCCTGCAGTGCTGCTGGGCTGCCTGCTCGCTTTGCCCGGATGGATGGGATTGAACTGTGCGGGAGCCATTCTCTTTGCCGGCGCAAATCTAGACCAACTGGTGACGGTGGTGATGAACACGGCCCTCTGCGCCGCAGCCGGAATGCTGGCGGTACTGGCGATCACCCGCCTGCGCTTTGGCCGCCCCGATGCTTCGCTGGGTGCCAACGGCTGCATCGGCGGCTTGGCAGCCAGCAGCGCGGTCGCGCTCTACCTGCATCCGGCCACGGCACTGCTGCTGGGAGCCGTGGTGGGCGCGTTGGTGCTGGTCTCCATTGGCTTCATTGAAAGCCAACTGCGCGTGGACGACCCGGCGGCGGCCATCTCCGTACATGGCGTCGGCGGCCTGTGCGGACTGCTGGCCGCAGGCCTCGTAGCACATCCTCTCGATGCACCTGCCGTCGAGCACGGCCAAATGGCGGCGCAGCTGGTCGCCGTCGCGGTGCTGCTCTGTCTGATGCTGCCCTTGTCGCTGGGCGTAAATTGGCTGCTGCATCGCCTGTTGCCACAGCGCGTGCCAGCCGAGGGCGAACGCCATGGCATCGACCTCTTCGAGCTTGGCTCCGGCGCGTACCCGGAGTTTGCCACGCACCACGAAGACTTCATGCAGCGCTAACTGCGTCAGTTCGCGCTGCGCGCCAT
>DAHWKP010000034.1:0-2750 GCA_027343585.1 Acidobacteriaceae bacterium | reverse complement strand
CATGGCGTTACGCGCCCGTGGCGGAAAGCGCTTCCTGCGTGCGCAGTTGCGTGCTCTCCGGGCCAGGCTCTGCGCCTTCGCGGGCCATCATCAGCGGCTTCTGCGGATTCAGCGACTCGGGCAGCGAAATGGCCAGCGCCTCTTCAATCCGGCTCACGTAGTGGATGTTCACCCCGGCCACCTGCTCCGGCAGCAGATCCTCCTCCACGTTCTGGCGGTTCTCCTCCGGCAGAATCACGTCCTTGACTCCGGCGCGTTTGGCGGCGAGAAACTTCTCCTTGATGCCGCCCACTGGCAGCACGTGGCCGCTCAGCGTGATCTCGCCCGTCATGGCCGTCAGCGGGCGCACGGGCGTATCTGTCATCAGCGAGACCAGCACTGTAACCAGCGCCACGCCAGCCGAGGGGCCATCCTTGGGAATGCCTCCGGCAGGCACATGCATGTGCAGGTCGAGTTCGCTGGAGAACTCTTCCTTCAAATGCAGCGAGCGCGCATTGGAACGCACCCAGGTCAACGCGGCCTGCATGGACTCTTGCATCACCTGGCCAATCTGTCCGGTCATGGTGAAGCTGCCCTTGCCCTTCATGCGATTGGCTTCGACAAAGAGCACGTCGCCGCCCGTCGGCGTCCAGGCCAGGCCCACGGCCACGCCCGGCTGCTGCGTGCGCTCGGCCAGTTCCGTTTCCACGCGTACCTTGATGCCGCCCAGAAATTCCTGCACCGTCTCCGGCGATACGATCAGCTTGTCCGTGCTGCCCTCGGCGATGCGCCGCGCCTGCTTGCGGCAGATGGTTCCAATCTGCTGCTCCAGCTTGCGCACGCCGGCCTCGCGCGTGTAGTGGAGCACCACATACCGCACGCTGGCCTCGGGAAATTCGATCTGCTCCGCGGTCAGGCCATTTTCCTTGATCTGCCGTGGCACCAGATAGCGATAGGCAATGTGTACCTTCTCGTCTTCGGTGTAGCCCTGCAGCTCGATGATCTCCATGCGATCCAGCAGCGGCGCCGGAATCGGATCCAGCATGTTGGCCGTGCAGATGAAGAGCACCTTCGACAAATCAAACGGCACGTCGAGATAGTTGTCGCGGAAGGTGGAGTTTTGCTCCGGGTCCAGCGTCTCCAGCAGCGCCGAAGCCGGATCCCCGCGGAAGTCTCGGCCCAGCTTGTCCACCTCATCCAGCATGAAAACAGGGTCATTCGTCTCCGCGCGGCGCAGCCCTTGCATGATCTGCCCCGGCATCGCGCCAATGTAGGTGCGCCGGTGGCCGCGAATCTCGGCCTCATCATGCATGCCGCCCAGCGAGGCGCGTTGGAACTTGCGGCCCAGCGCGCGCGCAATGCTGCGCCCCAGGGAGGTTTTGCCCACGCCGGGAGGGCCAACAAAGCAAAGAATCGGGCCTTTCATATCCGGCTTCAAGCGCCGCACGGCCAGATAATCCAAGATGCGGTCTTTCACTTTTTTCAGATCGTAATGGTCCTCATCCAGCACCTCTCTGGCCTTGGCAATGTCCACCTCGGTGCCCGAGGATTTGACCCACGGCAGGGCGACCAGCCACTCGATGTAGTTGCGCGTCAAGCCGTAGTCAGCAGCCATCGGCGACATGCGCGACAGCCGGTTCAGCTCGCGCATTGCATCCTTTTTTACATCCTCCGGCATGCCGCAGCTTTCGATGCGCTCGCGCAGCTCTTCAATGTCCTTCTGGCCTTCATCCAGCTCGCCCAGCTCTTTTTGGATGGCCTTCATCTGCTCGCGCAAGTAGTAGTCGCGCTGCGACTGCTGCACCTGGTCCTGCACCTCCGACTGAATCTTGTTGCGAAGCTGCTGCACCTCCAATTCCTTGGCCAGGTGGCGGTTCAAGCGCTGCATGCGCGCCATGACGCTCGGCGTCTCCAACAATTCCTGCTTGTCATTCATGCTCAAAATCGGCAGCGAGGAGGAGATAAAATCCACCAACCTCCCCGGCTCGTCAATGTTGAGCGCAATCGTTTGCAGCTCATCGGAGAGTGTCGGTGAGGCGGCCACGATCGACTGAAACTGCGAGAGCACATTGCGCTGCAATGCCTCCAATTCGGGCGACTTGGAAGCCTCCTGATCCGCAATCGTGCTCACCGTCGCCGTCATAAATGGCGTGATCTGGCCATAGGCGTCCAAATGCACGCGCTCATTGCCTTCGGTGAAGACAAAGAGGCTCTGATTCGGCATTTTGACGACTTTGTGGATGGTGGCCAGCGTGCCCACCGAATGCAGATCTGCGGGCTGGGGCGCATCCTGGTGCGCATCCCGCTGCGCGACGACCACAATCATCTTGTCTTCGCCGAGAGATTGGATCAATTGGATAGAGCTTTCCCGGCCCACAGTCAGTGGCAGCACTGCATGGGGGAAAAGAACCGTATCCCGCACAGGTAGAACAGGATAGCTCCGCTCCGCTGGCTCCTGCTGCTGCTCCCGTGCCTTGCGTTCCCCGGGCCGGATGATGCTCAAAAAGTCACTTGGCATTGAGTCTTCCCCTATCAACCATTCTGCACATTAGACGCTGAAGATGCGCAGAAGATGCAATCTGCGCACTTCACAGGCCAACCTTAAACCTACAGGAAAGGTAATTTCTTTCTTCTCAACATTTTGGATTCCTGCTCTCCCCGGCTCGGGCCGACGGAGGCATTTTCTTCCCCATTGCGCTCATCGGCAGCTTGGCGTGGGAGACGAGGGGGTCTGGCAGTGAATGTCTCCACGGCGGTTCCACACCGCACCG
>DAHWKP010000027.1:0-1395 GCA_027343585.1 Acidobacteriaceae bacterium | reverse complement strand
GGCCCATTCACGCGAGCGATAAATCGTCCTTGCTCGGAAAGAAACGAGATGCCTACGCCGTTCTCGCAACACAGCCCAAGAACTGGCGGGCTGCACGAAACTCTTCCCCAACAAACCAATCCCTCCAGCGTATGTACGGGGACGCGCAGTTTCAACTCGTCGCCGACCTTGATCGCGACCGTCTCGCCGTCGCGGTGCAGGTACGCGCCTTGCGTCATCACGTGCAGCGTGTTGAGTAGCTTTCGCATGGCGGCGGAGTTAGACCTCCTGCTGTAGAGAACGTAGTTGCAGCGTCACCCAACGTGAGGCATCGTCGTGAGCGGTGGCCTCTGGAAGACATACATCGATTAGCGAGCAGTTGCGGCAATATGGCCCTGGAATCGCCGCTGGCGTCACGCGACTTTGGTACAAGCGGTGCATCGTGGCAGCTAGCTCTTCGGTTCGCGAGCGTAGTGCCGGGGTGAAGTCGATCTCCAACCGACGTCGCGGGCTGCCGTAAAAGATTGCTCCTTGCGGAATGGCTGTCTCTAGCATTTCTTCCAGACAGAGTGCCTGCGCGCAGAGTTGTACAGTATCGCAGTCGTTGGGCTTGCTCTTCCCGCGCTTGTACTCGACTGGATACGGCGCAGGCCGAAATTCCACAATATCGGCGCGCCCGGTCAGGTGCAGCCTCTCCGACCGCAGCCACATGCCGCGCACCGTGCGCACGCTGGCACGACGACTCTCTCCGGGCAGATCGGCGCGCTCGTGTAGCAGCCGTCCTTCAGCGGTACGACCGTTCTCCACCCATAGCTGTTCCAGATGGATCAGCGCCCATTGTCGCGGACAGAAGGCCAAGTGCTGCAGCCCGCTGATCGGCAGCGCGTCGTCATCGGCTTCGGAGGTAGAGGCGGACAAGACTACTCCAGTCGTAAAAAGTTAGAAAGGCATAACCCACTCTTCCTGAGTTACACCCTCAGGTAGTTCCCCGCTGCGCTCGATTGCATAGTCCGTGCGTGAACGTGGTGGACGGCCTTGCTCCTTGACCTCCGGCAGCAACTTTGCCGATACCTGCGAAAATAATTGGTCCGCACGCGCATTACCGCATGGATCTTTGTGACGGAACGCGATGCAGCGCACCGGGGCCAGCAGGCCACGGGCGGCGGAGCGGTCGGTCTCAAACATCTGGTTCAGGGCCTGTTTTAGAAGCGCAAGATCGTCTTCGGTAAAGCCGGTCTTCTCCGCAAGTTTCGCGTTGATGAAGCCGTGGCAGCGGTAGAGGCCATAGGGTACGTTGAACTTGCGACCGATGGTGCGCTCCTTATCCACGTCTTTTTCATTTGTGACCGCACAGCGCGTAATAGCAAACTCCGCAGATACAACGGGGTCTATACTGCGTGAGAAGGTCAGTTGCAG
>DAHWKP010000012.1:0-10443 GCA_027343585.1 Acidobacteriaceae bacterium | reverse complement strand
GCCGTCGCGTCAATCACCGCCGTCGCGTGGATTCCCGGCGGATATTGCGGCATGGGGTGCAGCAGCGCAATCGCCCGCGCAAAAGCCAAATACGGATTCTGAATGCGCAGCGTCGCCGCAGCGATGGCCGGAAATTTCTCTTCCACCAGCACCGCTGTGGCCTGCGTACTGTGCGCCAACGGTGCATATTTGGGGTTGGCAACAAAGGTCACCTGGCCGCGTCCGGCCTCTTCAATGCCCGCCACGCCCGTGATTTCCAACTCCGGATCGCCTTCCAATCGCGCGCCCAACAGCCGCGCCAGCTCATGCAGTTTCATGCTGCGATTGTAGTTGAGCCGATGGCTCTCTTGTCTGCTGCGCTTCGGTCCACGGCTGCCCGGCGACAGCGGCACGGACGAGTATACTGGACACGCGCGCTGCCGGATTCGAGTGCCGGGGATCGCGCTATCCCTATCCAAGGCGGTATCCAATGGCTAACCTCGTCTGCGCAGGTGCCGCAATGCAGTGCAGCTTTGGCGCTGCACCCAGCAGCCTGCTGGTCTTGCCTGCCAATCAGGTTCTTGCCGGTGGCCCTCCGGCGGCCACCATCATGGATGGCAAGCCGATCGTCAACATCCCGCCTTTTGGGATGTGCAACTCCCCTTCCAATCCCACCGTGGCGGCGGCCACCGCTGCGGCCTTGGGCGTGTTGACGCCCATGCCTTGCGTGCCTGTCACCCCTGCACCGTGGGCACCGGGCGCACCGACCGTGATGATTGGCAATATGCCTGCCCTCGATGACCAATCCAAACTCATGTGTACCTGGGGCGGAGTGATTCAGATCTCCTATGCAGGCCAGGCTACCGTCTCTGTTCCCTAATTCACTTCGGGCGCACCTTGGCACCGCATTGGAATCCATCGCATGAATTATGAGTTTTCTCTCGACAAGAAAACAGGACTACTGGTCATTGGCTGCTGCGTGCTGGCCTCGATTCTACTTTTGACCGCTGGATTTCTCATCGGCATCAGCACCACAGCCGCCCAACCCGTCACTGCGGCCCCACAATCGTTGGCTCCTGCACCCACACAGCCATCTGCGGTCGACACCTCTCACTCCACACCGGCTGGGAACGGAGCGGCTGGCTCCCCATCGGCTCCAGCAGCGGCCCTGCCTGCTGCGGCTCCCACCTTCTGCATTCAGTTCGGATCGTTTCTCGTGAAAAAGAATGCAGACGCGCTCGTGAAACAACTGAAAAAGTCCGGCGTTGTTGCCACGACCTCTCCCTTTGAAGACGATGCCGCCCGAACCTGGTACGTGGTGCGCTCCGGCAGCTATAGCTCCATGGACGATGCCGCCCAGGCAGCGCAGGATCTGCGCAAACAGCTGGGCCTATCCGCTCTGGTGCGCCGCACTGGAATTTTATGATTCCCCCGGGCTGCGCCTGCTGCTGGTCGTGACGAAGCCGAAACGGCTGCTGCCGCTGGGCTAGCGGTGCTTCTACGGGCGCGGCCCACGCAGCGCATCCGCAATGGCATTGCGCACCTGTTGGGCGGCTTGTGCCGGTGCCGTGGCTTGCGTGATGGGGCGGCCCACGACAAGCAGGTTCGCTCCGGCGGCGATGGCTGCCTCGGGCGTGGCCAGCCGCTTTTGATCCTGCGCATCGCTGCCTGCCGGGCGAATGCCGGGCGTGACCAGGAGCGGAGCCACTCCCAATTCCTTGCGCAGCAGGGCCACCTCTTGCGGAGAACAGACCAGACCATCCACGCCGCAGTCTGTGGCCATGCGGCCCAGGCGCAGCACTTGCTCGGCGGGCGGCTGCGCGATGCCGATGGCGGCCAGTTCGGCGGCATCCATGCTGGTGAGCACGGTGACGGCCAGCAGGCGCGGCGGCACATCTCCGCTGCGGCGCAGGTCGTCAGTGGCGGCCACGGCGGCGCGCAGCATGGCGGGGCCTCCGGCGGCGTGTACCGTCAGCAGGCTGGCCCCAGCCTGCGCGGCAGAGCGCACAGCTCCGGCAACGGTGTTGGGAATGTCGTGCAGCTTCAAATCCAAAAAGACAGAGAAGCCGAGCGCGCGCAGTTGCGCGACGATGGAGTTGCCCTCGGCCAGGTAAAGCTCCAACCCAACCTTGACCCAGCCACAGATGCCCTGCACCTGCCGGGCCAGCACCAAGGCCGGTTCCGCCGAGGGAAAGTCGAGAGCCAGAACGAGGCGATCTTCCGCCGAGAGCACAGGTGAGGAGGCGTTAGGCATCGGATTGATTGTAACGGAGAGGATGCCCTGAAAAGCCGCCCCCACTTCGCACTAGGAGAACATATCGTTTTTAGACAGAAATCCCGGACAGAGAACGTGAAAGCGAAATTCAGATTAAAACTATTGGATTGTTTTATTTGAACGAGAATTGATACAAAAATTAGGGTGCATAATTTCTTGCGGTAACAATTTGCAATTGACGTAGGGATGATGAAAACACGATATTATATTTGTAGCGAATGTTGCGAATATAGCGAATGTATCGTTTTTGGTGAATTGGGAGGGGGTAAATATGGCATCCAATTCTTTGCGTATCGATCCAGGCAACGTTGTCAGTCATGAAGATGCCCAGGAAATTCGAGAGTTGTATGAGGCACTCCGAGACAGGAAAACAGCGGCCTTGGTTGGGCCGGATGGGGCCCAACTTTCGATTCCCCCGGCGGTGTACGACCTGCTTGTTGAAATTTTGCAAAACATGCAGGAGGGGAAGCCTGTTCAGTTGATGCATGTCAACGAGCCAATGAGCACGAAGGCCGCCGCAGATTATCTTGGCGTCTCCCGGCAATTTTTTGTAGGGGAATTGGAGGCAAAAAAAGTACCCTACCACACCGTGGGCAAGCACAGGCGAGTGTACTTCCAAGATTTAATGGAGTATGACAAGCAGCGCAGGCAGGGTCGCAAAGCAGCTATTCAAAATCTTGCGCGGCAATCCCAAGAATTGGGAATCTACGATGAGTTCATCTCCATGGACGGTGAGTAGATGCACTCGGACTTCCCCGTAGTGCTCGATGCCAATGTGCTGATACAGGCCGCTGTTCGGGATACGCTGCTGCGATTGTCCGAGCAGCGGCTTTTTCTTTGCCGATGGTCAGAAGAAATTCTTGAAGAGGTTTGCCGTACCCTGGTTGGCAAAAGGGGGCTGTCTGCGGACAAGGCGGCTCGTCTACTGGAGCAACTTCGCACCCATTTTCCGGATGCCTGCGTTGGGCCGGGGTATAAAGAATTGATCCCGGCTATGAAGAATGACGAGAAAGACCGGCATGTGATAGCCGCTGCCGTTTTCTGCAAAGCCGAAGTGATTCTGACCTATAACGTCAGGCATTTTCCTGAAGAAAGTGTTGGTCCCTTCAACATCTGCGTCAAAACACCCGATGAGTACCTGCTGGATATTTACTCTTTGGCCCCACAACAAGCCGTTCATGCGCTGCATGAACAAGGGGCGGACCTGAATCCTCCCCGGGATATTCAGGGGGTGTTGCAGGGGTTGGAAAGGTGCAGATGTGACCAATTTGTGAGGTTAGTCCGCGACCAACTGAATCTGTAGGCCGTCGCCGACGGTAGATGGAATCAGCAACGGCCCAAGAGTATTTCTACCGCGCGGGGGTATTGGCCGGGGGAACGGCGACGACGGTAGCCGGGGCGGGCGCGGCCAGTCCGACGGCGGCACTGGCGGCTTCAACTTGAGCCTGGGCCTGGGCGGCTTGCGTCGCGCGCAAGGCGTGCAGATGCTCCAGCCAGATGGCGTTGGCGGCCTGCTTGGGATCAATCACATCCAAGCGGACGCGCGCGATGCCCTGCTGGTGCATACCCAGCAAGTGGGCGGCAGCCGAGGAGAGATCGACGATGCGAGTCTCCGGAACCGGGCCGCGGTCATTGACGCGCAGCACCACCCATTTATGGTTGCGCAGATTCGTGACGCGCACCCATGTGCCCAGGGGCAGGGTGCGGTGTGCGCAGGATAACTCGTTCATATCAAAGCGCTCCCCGTTGGCGGTGGTGCGGCCTTGAAACTGTTGGCCATACCAGGAGGCCAGGCCGATCTGCCGCCAAGAACTCATCTTGGTGGGCAGGGGCAGCGCTACGGTAGCGTCTTTGGGCAGAACAACGACGGGAGTTTTTGATGTTAACTCCAATCTTCCCAATTGGTTGGAACTGGCAAGCAAGGCGCGACCGGGCTGGCTGGCCTGCACGTTGGTTAAGCCAAGGCTAATGCCCACGGTGGCCCCAACAGCAATCGAGACCACGCGTCGAGCCGTGGAGATGGCGCGTTCGTTCAGGATCGAGTTTTCGGCAAGGATATTCATGGGTTGCCCTCTCCATTATTTTAACAAAGCCGGACACCATAAGTGCAAGAATTCAAAATAGTTATTTTTATTTTTATCTTGCTATTTCCCCATAAATATGGTACATCTTTTGCTACGCTTCTCTTGGGTATTTCTGCCAGCGCAGCCGCAGTCGGCCCAAATTGGAACCCAGCATTCCGCTCCGCCCGAACAGGACCTCTGCCTTGCCATCCGTCCCGCAGCCGTTTCCGGCCCTTGATTCCGCCCTATCCCCTGCCCAACGCGGGCCTTCCTTGCCAAAGGTACTGCTGACTATCGCCGGGTTTGACCCAGCCGGTGGAGCCGGTATCTTAGCGGATATAAAGACCTTCCACGCACATGGCTTGTATGGAATGGCTTGCATTACGGCGCTGACCGTACAGAATACGCAGGGTGTGCGGGCCGTCGAGCCGGTCGCTGCCGCAACCGTGCAGGCCACGTTGCAGACTTTGGCGGAGGATGTCTCCTTTGCCGCGATCAAGATTGGAATGCTGGCAACGGGCGCGGTGGCGGCGGTGGTGGCCGATTTTCTCGATGGTCTCCTCGGCTCAAAGCAACGGACTCCCACGCCGGTGGGAGACCGAATTCCCGTAGTGCTGGATCCGATTGTGCGCTCCAGCTCTGGCGCGGAGCTGTTGGATGCCGCCGGGCGGCAAATTCTACAGGAGCGCCTGTTGGCCGTTGTGGGATGGGTCACCCCGAATCTGCCGGAGTTGGCCGTGTGGACAGGACGTCCCGTGGCTACCAGCCGCGCGGAGGTCGAAGCCAGTGCGCAGGCTTTGCTGCAACAGGCGGTGGCTTTGGGCAATCCCGGCCTGCGCATCGTGGTGACCGGCGGCCACGCCGAGCGACCCGACGATCTGCTGTGGACGGGCACCGGCGGAGAGTGGTTCGCGGGCGAGCGGGTCGAGACGCGATCCACGCATGGCACGGGTTGCACCTTTTCCAGTGCATTGGCCGCGCGGCTGGCGCTGGGCGATGGCGATGCCGAGGCTGTTCGCGCAGCCAAGGCCTATGGGACCGAGGCCATCCGCGCAGCCCGACCTATCGGCCAAGGACACGGCCCGCTGGAACACTTCTGGCCGTGGCAGCGGTAAACCCTCGCGGCCACTTTAAGAACAGGCTGCGGCCAACAGGAAGACCAGCGGCGCATTCCAGTTGATGGCAACCTCATTCATCGAGTACGCCTGATCGTTATCGATATACATGCGCATGGGCGGTTTGCGCGGGAGCAGGATGGCCACCTTGTCCGCAGGCCTGGCATTCGGCCCGCCAGAGAGCAGTCCCGGCCAGGGCGCAGCGATAGCATCGGCGATGCTGGGCCGATGATGCGGATGCTGGTACGGGGTAACCCCGAGTTGCGTCACCCACGAAATTCCGAGGCAATTGCGCCCCAGCAGGTAGTGCAGGTTGGCCAAGGCCGCATCCACCAGAGTGGTACTGGGCTGGAAATGATGGGCCACGAGCAGAAGCATGGAGTGATTGCAGGCCACGCCATTGGACCCCCAAATGTAATCCTCAATGGCCAGCGAGTTGCCATAGCCATTCTGCGCAGCCTGTTGCAACAGGCCAGAGGCCGCCTGCGCCGTGGCGGAGCGAATGGCTTCCGTCGCGGCATCAGGAGCGTGCTCCATGGCCAAGGCATAGCTCCAACACGCCATGGAGTAGACATTGTTCCAACTGGGCGGTTGCAGGCTGACCGAGGGCAAGCGTTGGCCTGCCAGGCCGGTGAGCTGCAAAAAGGCTTGCTGGAAGGCCGACTCGCCAGTAGTCCGCCATAGCTCGGCAGCCGCCCACTGCATTGCATTGGTGCAATCCTTATCGCCATATGCACCGGTGCTAATCCCCGGAGGATTCTGGAAGGTCACATCCGGATGACGCTGGCACCAGGCCCAGGCCTTGCGGGCAGCCAAGAGACATTGCCGGGCAAAATCGGGAGCATAGGGGCCATAGCAGCGGGCCGCAATGGCCATCACCGCAGCAAAATCCGCCGTTGCGCAGGTGCTCTTATAGGGGCGGCTGCCCGTGCCAATCACGTAGCTGATGGCAGGGTCGTTCTGCGGCATCACGAAGCCGCAAAACTTCTCGCTGGTCTGCTTGTGCCAGAGGCCGCCATCTTTGTCTTGGAGTGTTTGCATCCACGCCAGGTTCCAGCGCACCTCGGCCAGATACTCCGGGACTGGCCCGCCCGATTCTGGAATCTGCAGCGAAAGCGAGCGGAGCGCGGGCGCATAGAGCTCCCACGCCCAAAGCAAGGTGCCCGTCGAGAGGCCACTGTTGACCACATAGCGTCCGTAATCGCCGGCATCATGCCAGCCCCCATGATTTTTGATGGGGCCTTTTTTTCCCGAGGAGGGATGGTAGGCCGCATCCAAGTGGCAGACTGGATGCGCATAGCCTCCTCCCAGATCCACCGCGCAGCCACAACGCTGGCCATAAAATGCGCGCATAGTTGCGCGCAACGCATCCTGATACACCGTGGCCCCAATGGGGAATGGCAGACTCGGATCGCCGGTATCACAGAGAAGACGGTACTGCCCCGGATCTTTTAGCGAGGAAAAGTCGGCGATCTGGATCCCATCTCCCGATGCAGGGTCGGGACGGGGAGCGCTTAGGGATCCGCGAAAGACCACAGAGGAATCCGCCAGCCGTTGTACCGTAAAGCTGCGCGCGCGCGTGGTTACGGTCGCCTGCTTGGCGTGCAGCGGCAAATATCCAATCTGGTTGCAAAAGACCGTAGCGGCAGCCGCATTGTGCGCAATTGCATAAGCTGCATCCCCAGTACAAGCCGCTGTCGTCAGCAACCCGCCACGCAGGCCCATGCCAACGAAGCTGGTGGCGGTAGCTCTCAAAAACTCGCGACGATCCATTCCTGCTCCTGCGCCGATACTACACCGCATCCCTGCGAATCCGAAGATCGAACCCACGGATTCCGTGCCTTGGGGATGGCTGGCCCGCGCCGGTATCTCCCATGGCACAGTGCCTTCATCGGCCACAAAATGCAAGCCGTTACTGCGCCAGACTCAGTTGCAGCGGAGCCTCCACCAGCATGCCCTGCGCGGGCGTCGAGGCCTGCACCTGCACCGTGGTGGTGATGGCCGGCTGCGGTGAGGCCCCATTGCAACCCGACAAAGCGGGCAGGCAAAGCGCGGCAGCGCAGAGCAAGAGGAGCGTGAGGCGCAGATTGGGAGCGTGCCTGCGCGCGCGATACAGCAGGCCGTCAGCCAGAAGTGTCAGCACAAACAGCAGCCACACCCATTCCGTCCAATCGCCAAAGATGCGTGTAACGCCAGCGGTAGCCAGCAGGTTGGATTGCAGCGTCAGCGTCACCAGTTGCGTGGTGGTCTGCGTGTTGAAGGGAATCGTCGCTGGAGCGAAGGTGCAGGTTGCTCCCGCAACCAGGCCCGCGCAAGAAAGCATAATCGTTTGGTTGAAACCGTTGACCGGCGTCAGCGTTACCTGCACCTGCGTGCTGGCTCCGGCGGCCAGTTGCACCTGCGTGGGGTGGATGGTCATCTGCAGTGAGCCATCGTAGATGTTGATGGTGACGGCATTCGATGTGGACTGCAGGAAGTTCGGATCCCCCAGATACTGGGCCGTTACGGTGTTGACGCCCAGCGGCAGCGCCTGTTGGTTCAGCACCACGCTGGCGTGGCCGGTGCCGTCCAGCGTGGCCTGGGCAATCTGCGCCCCACCGTCCATAAATTCCACCACGCCCGTTGGCACGCCACTGGTCGCGGACACCACCAAGGCCTCCAGCGTGACTGGCTGGCCATACTGCGCCTGATTCGTAGATGCGGTCAGCGTGGTTGTCGTGGCTGCCGCAACGACCGTCAGGCTGGTCTCGGCATCGCTGGGGCCAAAGTTGCACTGCTGCGGATGACTGGCCAGCACGGTCAGTCCGCTGCCGGTCGGCGCAGCAGACAGGGTCAGCGTGGCCACGCCCGCACCATTCAACGGAGCGCTGCCCACCTCAACGCCATTCACGGAGAACATTACATAGCCCGCCGTCACCGGCCCCTGCGCGCTGGTCACGGTCGCCGTCAACGTCAGCGGAGCGCCATAGGCCAGCGTCGTGGGCGCGATGGCAACCGTGGTTGTGGTGGCGATGACATTCAGCGGCTCGCCGACGCCGCTCATCTGCACACCTTGCACCGATCCCGGAATGCTGAGTGTGTTGTCGGTAACGCTCGCGCTCTCTTGCAGCGAGCCGGGTGCCGTGGGCGCAAAGACAAAGCTCATGCTACAAACGCTGCCCGCAATCTGCGCTCCATTGGCCACACAGGTGTTGCCGCCATTATTGGCGAAGGGAAAGTCCACGGGCGCGGCCAGCGCGGTGAGGTTCAGCGGCGCATTGCCCGTGTTAGCCAATTCGATCGTCTGCGCCGCCGTAGCACCACAACCCACGGAAGAATTGCCAAAGCTGAGCGGCGCGGGCGGCTGGGGCGCAATGGCGCGCACAGCGCCGGAGGTCTGGTCGGCAATCACCACGCGACCCAGCGCATCCACGGCCACGCCGCTTGGCTCCTCCAACGTGGCCTGCGTGGCCGAGCCGCCATCGCCGGAAAAGCCCGCCTGTCCGGAACCAGCAATGGTTTCGATGATGCCACTGGCTGCATCCACGCGGCGCAGGCGCGCATTGCCGCTGTCGGTGATGTAGAGATTGCCCGCCGCGTCGGTCGTAATGCCCAGAGGCGAGGATAATTGCGCATTCGTCGCGTTGCCGCCATCGCCTGCAAAACCCGCCGCGCCGCCCGTACCCGCCACGGTCGAGATCAGCCCTGTCGCCAGATTCACCTTGCGAAGGGCGCTGTTGCCGGTATCGGCGATGTAGAGATTGCCTGCATCCTCCAATGTAACGGCAAAGGGATTGTTCAACTCGGCCTGTGTCGCCTGCCCGCCATCGCCAAGAAAGCCCTGCACGCCTGTGCCCGCGATGGTCGCAATGTTGCCCGTGAGCGCGTCCACCCGGCGCACCACGTTGTTGCCGCTGTCGGCGATGTAGAGATTGCCCGCCGCATCCGCCACAACTCCACCGGGAGCGTTCAACTCCGCAGCCGTGGCCGCACTGCCGTCGCCGGTATAGCCCTGCACGCCATCGCCCGCTGCGCTGGTGATCGCGTGTGTGGCCGCATCCACGCGCAAGATCTGGTTGGTGCCGCTGTTGGCGATGTAAAGATTGCCCGCTGCGTCCAAACTCACCGCCGTCGGCGCGTTCAACGTGGCAGTGATGGTCGCACCGCTGCTGGCGATGTAGACCACACTCGCATTGTTGCCGGTGCAGCCCAGGCTGGCGTTGGCCGCGGCGCACCACAGAGAAATTTGATTGCCCGTCTTGTCCGCCACAAATACATCGCCCTGCGGATCGATGGCGGCCTGCTCGTAGGTGGGTTGATTGGGCATCGTGGTCAGCAGCGGCAGAATACTGGTAATCACGCCGGGCGTCAGCACCACCTCCGGCCCCAGCGCCGGGCCATGCAAGCCAAAGTCCACCGTACCCGCACTGGTCGCCACGCTGAGCGCGGCGCGGCTCACGCCCGGGTCCGCCGGAGCAAAGCGCAGTGCCACCACGCAGACCGCGTTGGCCGCATACGGCGTACTGTTCCCGCAGCCGGGGAGCGTGCCAATCGGATAGGCCGGCGGCGCACTCACCGTGGTTAACGAAAACTCTTGCTGTTGATACGCGCCTGCGCTGACGCTGAGGCTGTTCAGCGTGGCTGCGGAGTTGAACTGCACATACAAGTAGCGCGTGACCGGGTTGGCCAAAGCCAGCGTCGCTGCCGGAAAGCGGCGGCCCAAGGAGATTTGCCGCACAGCGTTGTTGGTTGTGTCGGCGGCATCAATGCGGCCTTCATCATCCACGGCCAGGCCCGTCACGCCGTTCAGCGCGGCCTGTGAGGCCAACGCGCCATCTCCGGCCAGGCCCACCGTACTATTGCCAGCCACAGTGGTGATGTCGTTTGTGGATGCGACGATCTCCCGCACGCGCGCATTCAGCGTGTCGGCGATGTAGAGATTGCCCAGGTCATCCTGCGCCAAACCCGTTGGCCCGTTCAACTCCGCACTGGTGGCTGGGCCGCCATCGCCGCTGTAGCCGCCCGCTTGCAG